>CAMDNL010000086.1 GCA_945902975.1 Chitinophaga pinensis | reverse complement strand
ACCATGCTAATTTTATAAGTAGGTTCAGGGAAATAACTTTTTACTTGTTCATAGCCCTGCATTAAATCCTCATAACTCATCTTTTCACTTTCCTCAATTAATGGATACACATAATAAGCTTGTCTTCCTTTTTGTATTTCTGATTTTACAAAGTCCATCACACTCGCGCGCGAAGTTTCATATCGATGGACTGTTTTAATAGGCATTCTTCCTGGAGGTAATTCATCCATAATACTATAATCCAAATCGCCATAAGCTGTCATAGCTAAGGTTCTTGGGATGGGCGTTGCGGTCATCACCAACACATGTGGGGGGATGGATGCTTTTTTCCAAAGCTTTGATCTTTGCTCTACACCAAATCGATGCTGTTCATCAATCACAGCCAATCCTAATTTTTTAAATTGAACCGGATCCTCAATGAGTGCATGCGTGCCTACCACAAAATGAATCGTATCATCTGCTAAACCTTTTAAAATTCTTCTACGCTCCGCTGCTTTGGTGCTGCCAGTTAAAATAGCTACTTCCACCGGCATTGCCTTTAAGAGATCAGTTAAACTACTATAATGTTGTTGCGCTAAAATTTCGGTAGGTGCCATTAAACAACTCTGAAAACCGTTGTCTGCAGCAATTAACATCGCCATTAATGCAATCATCGTTTTTCCACTGCCCACATCTCCTTGTAACAACCGATTCATCTGAAATCCCTTTGCCACATCTACTCTAATTTCTTTAATCACTCTTTTTTGCGCACCCGTTAATTCAAAGGGTAAATAATTGTTGTAAAAAGTATTAAAGTAATCACCCACTTTTTCAAATACCTGTCCTTTGCTATTTTTATGCCGATCTATCTTAATTAAATTCAATCGGATTTGTGCTATGAATAATTCTTCAAAAATCAATCTAGACAATGCCTGTTTATATTTTGCCTGATTGGATGGAAAATGGATCTGTCTATATGCCTCCCATCTTCCCATTCTATCTACTAATAAATGCGCAGGCAAATTTTCTGGCAGATCCCTTTCACTAATTTGTTGAAACAATACCTGAGTTAGTTTACCAATTTGTTTTCCATTCAATCCCCTTGCTTTTAATTTCTCAGTTGAACCATAGACCGGTTCAAGCAATGATTTTTGTGCCATCGTATGCGCTTCAAAAGCTTCGATTTCTGGATGCACAATCTGAGGTTTGCCATTAAAAAAGCCTATCCTACCAAAAACCAAGTAGGTCTGCCCCTCCACTAAATTCTTTTGAACATACTGAATCCCCTGAAACCAGGCCAATTCCAAAAGACCCGATTCGTCTCTTAACTGGGCCACCATCCTTTTTGAGCGCTTCTCTCCAATGGAATGTAAGCCCAATAAGACCCCTTTGACCTGGATAAAATCCATCTCTGGAGTCAATTGATTGATAGGTGTCACAATAGTCTTATCTACATGCCTATGTGGAAAATGTTGTAATAAATCGCCAAAAGTATAGATACTGAGCTCTTTTTTAAGCAATTCAGCCCTCTGAGGGCCTACACCCTTTAGGTATTCAATGGGACTGGATAAAAGCGAAGCTAGGCTCAAGCGATTTTTTTTAGATTCAGGACAAATATCCCAAAAAGATGGCAAAAAATGGGATTGTGATTCATTATCTTCGCACAGCTATGGAAAAGGAAATCGTATTGAGTGGAATCAGGCCTACCGGGTTCTTACATTTGGGAAATTATTTTGGTGCTATGCGCAATTATGTCCGCATGCAAGATGAATTTAATTGCTATTTTTTTGTAGCCAATTGGCATAGCTTAACGACCCATCCTGACACAAAAACTTTACAAGAAAGTGTGCTTCGTGTGGTAGCAGAAAATATTGCTTGTGGATTAGATCCAGAGAAAGTGTCTTTATATGTTCAAAGTGATGTACCAGAAATTGCAGAATTATATTTGTATTTGAATATGTTGGCCTATAAAGGCGAACTTGAAAAGACAACTACGTTTAAAGATAAAGTAAGGATGCAACCTGAGAATGTGAATGCAGGTTTGTTGACTTATCCTGTGTTACAAGCGGCTGATATTTTAATTCATCGCGCAGTAAAAGTACCAGTTGGAAAAGACCAAGAGCAAAACTTAGAAATGGCGAGAAATTTTGCCGAAAGGTTCAACCACCGCTATGGAGAGACCTTCCCGCTGCCCTATGCATTCAACTACAACAGCGAACTAGTTAAAATAATGGGCTTAGATGGTAATGGTAAGATGAGTAAGAGCGAGAATCAAATGACGACCTTATTTTTAGCAGATGAAGATGAGCTGATTCGTAAAAAAGTGATGAAAGCAAAAACGGATCAAGGGCCACTCACACCTAATTCTGTAAAACCAGACTATATTCAAAACTTGTTTACTTTAATGAGTTTAGTGAGCACCGCTGATACTGTACAAAAATTTGAGGATGACTTTAACAATAGTTCAGATGGCGATTGCATTATTCGATATGGCGATATGAAAAAACAATTGGCCGAGGATATGGTTCAGTTTATAAATCCAATTAGAACCAAAGCAACAGACTTACAAAACAATAAAGATTTACTTTTAAAAATCATACATCAAGGTGCAGACAAGGCAAGAGCAAGTGCCTCTGCAACTTTGACCACTGTCAGAAAAGCAGTAGGCATGGAATACCTATAAAATCAATACAAATTAATTTAACTTCACGCATAAGATTATGGCAAAAGCAACAACTAAAAAACCGAAACACGTAGCAATCGCTGGTAATATTGGCGTTGGTAAAACAACGCTTACCGAGTTGTTGAGCAAGCACTATCGCTGGATTCCACAATTTGAAGATGTGGACCATAACCCATACCTAATGGACTTTTATGATGATATGCCTAGGTGGAGCTTCAACTTACAGATTTACTTTTTACACGGTAGATTGAACCAAATTTTAGAAATACAACAAGGTACGGAAACCATTATTCAAGATAGAACCATCTACGAAGATGCCAATATTTTTGCGCCTAACTTACACGAGATGGGTTTAATGAGTAAGCGTGATTTTGATAATTATTTTGGCTTTTTCAAAACCATTCAATCCATGGTTCAACCTCCAGATTTATTGATTTATTTAAAAGCATCTGTTCCAACATTGGTTTCTCAAATTCAAAAAAGAGGAAGAGAGTACGAAGAGAATATCCGTTTAGATTATTTAAAAAGACTGAATGAATATTACAATAAATGGATTGACAATTATACTGAAGGTCCATTGTTAATCATAGATTGTGATAAAAATAAATTCGGCGAGTCTGAAGAAGATTTAGGCCATATTATTAGTAAAGTTGATAGTACTTTATACGGATTATTTTAATTTTTTATACATGCAACAAATCACAACGGAATTACTGGAACAAATTAAATCCATTGTTGGTGCTGAATATGTTTTCACTGACGAGGAAAGCTTTGAAAAATATGGTAGGGACGAAACAGAAAAATTACATTACAGTCCAGCGGTCGTAGTCAAGCCTAGAAAAACAGAAGAGATTGCTGCATTGATGCAGTTAGCAAACAAACACTTAATCCCAGTGACACCAAGAGGTGCAGGCACGGGTTTAACGGGTGGCGCCCTGCCTCATTTAGGAGGTTTGGTGATTGCCATGGAAAGATTCAATCAGATTTTAGACATTGATGAAAGAAATTTACAAGTCACCACCGAGCCGGGTGTGATCACTGAAGTTTTACAAAATACAGTAAAAGAAAAAGGCTTGTTTTACCCACCCGATCCTGCTAGTAAAGGATCTTGTTTTATTGGCGGCAATATTTCCGAAAATTCAGGCGGACCTAAGGCGGTAAAATATGGCGTAGTGAAAGACTATGTATTAAATTTAGAAGTTGTATTACCTACAGGGGAAATTATATGGACAGGTTCGAATGTGTTAAAAAATGCAACGGGCTATAATTTAACGCAGCTAATTGTGGGTAGCGAAGGCACACTGGGTATTGTTACCAAAATTGTTTTAAGATTAATTCCACATCCAAAGTTTGATTTATTAATGTTGGCTCCATTTGATAGTTTAGAAAAAGCAAGTGAAGCAGTGAGTGCTATTTTTAGAGCTGGTATCACACCAAGTGCAATGGAACTAATGGAAATTGAATCCATAAGATTAGCGAGCAAATTATGCGAAAGCACTGCGATCACCATTACAGACAACTTAGCAGCGCATTTAATTATAGAAGTAGATGGCAATGATAAAGATGTATTGATGAAGGATATGGAAGCCATCGCGGATGTTTTGACCAATTTCGAAGTGGGTGAATTGTACTTTGCCGATGATGCCCAACAAAAAACGGAACTTTGGAAAATACGCAGAAAAGCAAACGAAGCCTCAGTGGCAGCAGGTTACACCATTGAAGAAGATACCGTGGTGCCTAGAGCAGAACTACCTAAATTAATCAAAGGCGTGAAGGCATTGGCCGCAGAAAATGGATTCAAAGTAGTTTCTTATGGACATGCGGGAGATGGAAATTTGCATATCAGAATCAACCACCCACTCTACAAAAAGAGTTATGAAAATGAAGTGATACAAGGCATCCTTATTAAAATATTCGAATTGGTAAAATCGCTTGGCGGAACCATTAGCGGAGAGCATGGTATTGGACTTATTCAAAAGTCTTTTATGCCTGTGGTGTTTGATCCAGTTACGATGGAATTAATGAAGGGCATTAAAAAAGTATTTGATCCAAATCATATTTTAAACGCTGGTAAAATTTTTGATTCTAAATAATGAAAAAGAAATTCGTATACCTAATCTTATTTGCTTTATGCAATAGCATTACAATTAATGCACAAGAAGTTGTAGAGACCATGCCATCTTTGAATGTAAACCCAATTTTTATTGGAGGTAATTTAGTGATTGGTGGTGGCGCCGGTTCATTTCAACTTGGACTGAATCCCGAAGTCTATAAGCGTGTCAATGATTATGTGGATTTGGGCGCTTCAACAAATTTATTCTTTCAATCCTTTAATCCAAATATGAGCAATGGGTTACAAGGGGTATCATCCAGAAGCTTCCAACTTGGTGTGGGAGGATTTACAAGAATCTGGCCGCTTGAAAAGTTTTTTATACAGGTTCAACCAGAATACAATTATACATGGAGTAGATACAAAGACAGGAGTACTACAGATATCCGTTCGGGCGCATCAAGTAGTTTTCGTTTTGGGGCAGAAAGCCTGTTAGCAGGTATTGGATATGGAACTAGATCAGAAAATGGGATGACTTATTTTAGTGTCATGATTGATTTATTAAAAAATCGAAATTCTCCCTACAGAGATGGCTTTAACAGAGCGGAACCAATTATAAGAGCAGGTTTTGCTTTTCCTATTCTCCGCTCCAAGCCTGAATAGTCTGCATCACGGCTTCCGCATCTTTCGCAACTGTGATTCTATTTCTCCAATCATCATACATGAAGCCTTCATTATGCATGTGTTCCATCATGGCAATCAATGGCGCATAATATCCTTCCCAATTCAATACAATTACTTTTTTTTGATGGATGTTTAAATTGTTCCAAGTAAGCATCTCAAATAATTCATCCATAGTACCCATTCCGCCAGGTAAGATAATTGCTACATCTGCTTTTTCGAATAATATTTTTTTTCTATCATGCATTGTTTCTGTAACAATCAACTCCGTTAATCCTTGGTGTTGCGCCTCCCACTCTAATAAAAGTCGTGGGATGATCCCTACCACCTTGCCATTTTTTGCTAAAACAGCATCCGCAATGGCACCCATAATGCCTTTACCACCTCCTCCATAGACCAATTGAATCCCATTTTCCCCCAATGCATTGCCTAATTCAATTGCTTGATTTGTAAATCCTAATTGATTCCCAGATTTAGAGCCGCAAAAGACGGTAACAGATTGTATTTTCATAGATTAGAATTAGTTAAAATCTGACACAAAATAATCAAAAAAGTCAAAGATTCTCTTTACTTTGCCATATCAAATGACAAATCATCAACTATGAGTGCAACCACCCTTTTTATATTCGTAATTCTTTACTTTTTAGTGTTGTTAGGTGTCGCTAAAATCACTGGCAAGAACAGCAACAACATGTCGTTTTTCATTGGAAATAAAAATAGCAATTGGATGTTGGTTGCTTTTGGCATGATTGGCACTTCATTAAGTGGTGTCACTTTTGTGAGTGTGCCTGGTGCAGTTGGAAAAGATGCATTTCACTATTTACAAATTACATTAGGTTATTTAATTGGTTATATAGCCATCGCATATGTGTTACTACCTATTTATTATAAGTTAAACTTAACATCCATTTATCATTACCTAGAAGGTAGATTAGGATTTAGCGCATACAAGACAGGGGCCTCATTTTTTATTCTATCAAGAACATTAGGTGCAACTGCTAGATTGTATTTAGTTGTCAAAATTTTACAGTACTTTATCCTGGACAATATGCATGTGCCCTTTTGGGCTACTACAGTAGTCATCTTAGTGATGATCTTATTGTATACCTATGAAGGTGGTGTAAAAACAATTGTTTGGACAGATACCTTACAAACCTCGGGGATGTTATTGGGCTTGATTATATGTAGTATCTATATCTTATCAGAATTGGACTTGTCCGTATTACAAGGATTGACTGCCATGCAAAATCAAGCTTTGGCTGGAGATGCATCCAAACACCTAGCCGATGTTTTTAGTACGGACGTAAATAGTAAATCCTTTTTCTTAAAGCAAATTATTGG
>CAMDNL010000085.1 GCA_945902975.1 Chitinophaga pinensis | reverse complement strand
TTTGGTCAAAGACGAAAAATGTTAAGAAATCCATTGAAGCCTTATTTTACGACGGAGCAATTACAAGACCCTATCTTTACCAAGAGAGCCGAGAACTTGACCTATCAAGACTTTGCGGACCTAACATTTAAAATGCACAATCCTTAATCTATGTCTAATAAAGTTATTGTAACGGCAGCGGTGCATCCTTTTTTATTAGCAACGCTAGAACAAAAAGGTTTTGAAATTTGTTTCGAACCAACGATTACTTATGATCAATTAAGCCATCAAATTTCAGATGCTGTTGGATTGATTGTGACTACAAGATTATCTATTGATGCAAAGATTATCGAAGCAGCAAAGGCATTAAAATGGATTGGTCGCTTAGGAAGTGGGATGGAATTAATTGACACAGACCTTGCACAATCTAAAGGCATTCTATGTGTGAGTAGTCCAGAGGGAAATTGTACTGCAGTTGGTGAACACAGTTTGGGCTTGTTATTGAATTTAATGCACCGCATTCATAGTGCTTATGGTGAAATCAAAATGGGTCAATGGGTCAGAGATGCGAATCGTGGCGATGAGCTAACTGGAAAGAAGGTAGGCATCATTGGGTTTGGACATACTGGAACAGCCTTTGCAAAAGTATTGACTGGATTTGGTGTGGAAATTATCGCCCATGATATTTATCCTAGAGCTCTGGGCTGGCAACAGTTCCCTCATGTTAAAATGGTCCAATTGGAAACCATCCAAGCCCAAGCGGAAGTGATTAGTTTACACCTGCCTTTAACGCCTCTCACATCGCATTTTGCCAATACTCGTTTTTTCGAATCATTACAACAACAACCCTATTTTTTGAGTACTTGCAGGGGTGGAGTCACATCTACCCAAGCATTGCTTGAAGCGCTTCAGCATCAACAAATTAGAGGGGCTGGATTAGACGTCCTAGAAAATGAACAGCTAGATACCTATAACCAAGCCGAAAAGGACAATTTAGCAGCCCTAATGGCCATGCCAAACTTCATTTTAACCCCCCATATTGCGGGCTATAGCCAAGAGGCTTATTATAAGATGTCCAAGATCCTATTAGAAAAATTAGGGCTCATTTGACCCTAATATGATATCTTTGTCTCATGCAACGCTCCAATCAGGTGGCGTTGTATTTTTTTTATAAAAACTGAAGGTATGAGCGAAACAAACGTATATGTAACCCAAGAGACTTTTGATAAAATGCGTGAGGAATTACAACGCATGAAATCTCATGATCGTCCAGCGGCATCAAGAGCGATTGGAGAAGCAAGGGAAAAAGGAGACTTAAAAGAAAATGCCGAATATGATGCAGCGAAAGAAGCACAGGGCATGTTAGAGTCTAAAATTAAGCAATTAGAGGTAGCCGTGTCGAATGCAAAGATTGTAGACACGAGCACCATTGATACAAGTAAAGTGACAATTTTGACGAAGGTGACCATCACCAACTTAGCGACAAAAAAGACAGTCACTTATCAATTGGTAGGAGAGAAGGAAGCAGATTTAAAAGCAGGTAAAATTTCAGCGTCTTCTCCAATTGGAAAAGGATTGATTGGTAAAAAAATAGGTGAGACTGCAGAAGTACAAGCACCCAATGGTGTGATGAAATTCAGCATTGACAATATTACCATTTAATAGCAGTATCCAACTTGCGATGACTATTTTTTCAAAAATAATACAAGGTGAAATACCAGCTTACAAGATTGCAGAGAATGCGCTTTTCTTTGCATTCTTGGATATTTTTCCTTTGCAGAAAGGACATGTATTGGTGGTGCCTAAAATAGAAGTAGACAAAGTATTTGATCTGCCTGACAACTACCTTGCTGAATTATTAGTTTTTGCAAAGCCTATCGCAAAAGCGATTGAAGCCTGTTTTCCATGTAATCGTATTGGTATGGTGACTGTAGGATTAGAAGTGCCTCATGCGCATTTGCATCTGATTCCGATCAACCAAGCAGAGGACCTAGATTTTTCCAATCCTAAATTACAATTGTCTAAAGAAGAATTGATTGAAGTACAAAAAGCAATCATTGCTAAATTGCCATCATCCTTGTAAGCTAATACTATTGCTATTGCTTTTGCTAATACTTTTGCTAATACTATTGCTTTGAAAGCGTTGAGGTCTTTTAATTGGACTTCATTTGATACAAGATTACTTTTTTAAACGTGCAGGATTTTTTTGAATAAAATCATCCCAGCCTTTTAACCCTTTTCCAGTGCTAATTACAGGTCGATTGATTTGATGCCAATGGCATAATGCTACTGCAAGCGCATCCGTGGCATCGTAGTGCTTCGGTTTTTCTTTTACATTCAAAACACGCTCTAACATTTTCCAAACCATATCTTTATCCGCATTGCCATTTCCTGTAATGGATTGCTTCACTTTTTTGGGTGCATATTCTGTCACTGGTGTGTTGTAATGCATGGCTGCTGCAATGGCCACACCTTGCGCTCTTCCTAGCTTTAACATACTCTGTACATTCTTACCAAAAAAGGGAGCTTCAATTGCAAAATGCGCTGGATGGTAAGTTTCCATCAATTCAATGATCTTAGCATGAATTAGCTGTAAGCGTGCGTAGATATCCTTTTCTTTGGTCAATTTAAGTACATCCATCATAATGATTTTTGGCTGAACACCACCTTGTAAAACAGCATAGCCTAGTATTTGTGTTCCAGGATCAATACCTAAAATAATGGGTGTTTTTGACATAGGTATAAAGTTACAGATATCCCTTCAAAATACGATCTTTACAAAATATGAATTCGAGTAAACTAAAGCCATTACTTTCTCTTGGAAATAAATTGATTGGTTTCATCTTATTTGTTATTTGTGCTATTGCGATCTACAATAAGGTCTTGCAAAATGAAAATCTGAATCAATATGGGGCAGATTTAAAAATACAATTGGCCAAAATTCATTGGACAGCTTGGTTGCTCATGGGTTGCTTATTGACCTTGAATTATACCATCGAAGCCATCAAATGGAAATCTGTGATCGCATCTACAAATACATTTAACACATGGCAGGCACTTAGGGCAGTGTTAGTAGGGCAGGCTTTTTCATTTTTTACACCAGCAAGGTCTGGCGACTATGTGGGCAGAACTTTATTTTTAGCTCCTGGAACAAAATTGAAAGGTATTACTCAAATGGCATGGGCTTCCTATGCACAAATTTTAATGACAATCTGTTTTGGATGCTTTGCCTTATTTTGGAACCTTCCATTTCTCCCATGGTTAAAATGGATTGCACCATTGGGTGGAATCATTGCATTGTTTTTATTTTTTTACAATCAGCCTTTAAAAGGTTGGTTGTCCAAAATAAATCTCTTGCAAATTGATACTGCTTTAAAATGGAAATTACTTGCACTTGCATTAGCACGCTATAGCATCTACCTCATGCAGTATAATTGGGCAGCACAAATGCTTTCGATACCTGTGGACTGGATGGATTTTAGCATTGCCATTATGGCTTTATTATTTTTCCTGAGTATGATACCTGCAATTAGTTTGACTGATTTAGTGATTCGAGGTCAATTGTTTTTATTATTAATGGCGCCATTCTACCAGAACGATATCATGCTCATAGCATTAACTACCTTAATTTGGATTGTCAATTTTTTAATACCATCTATCTTAGGTGCGATTTTATTGCTTGGTTTTAGATTAAAGCAATAAATTTATAGTCCATATCCCAACGCATGTTTTTATACCTCTTTCATATTTGGATGGCTACCATTTTAGCTATGACGCCAAAGCAGACCAAGGAGCTATGTAGTCAGTCCAACACATCATTTATGATTGGTGAAAAAATTACTTACACCATTTTTTATAATGTGATAGGCTTGTATGTGAATGCAGGTACCGCTCAATTTACTGTAACCCCGACTAAATGGGAAGGAGATGCTGCTTTTGCTTTTACTGCCACTGGTTATTCCAATCGTAGTTATGATTGGATCTTCAAAGTGCGAGACAAATATGAGTCCATCGTAGATAGTAAAACTTTATTACCTTATTTTTTTAGTAGAAGCATCAATGAGGGTTCTTTCCATCAAAATCAAACCCTAACCTTTAATCAAAAGTCCAACGAAGTCAGTACCCATAAAGGCGAATCATTTAAAGCGGCAGATTGTACATTTGATGTCATAAGTGCTGTGTATGCAGTAAGGAATTTAGATTTTAGTAATCTGCAAGTCAATGAGAAAGTGTACTTAAATTTTTTCCTTGACAATGAATTATTTCCTTCTTATTTTAAATATTTAGGTAAAGAAATTATTCAAACAAGATTTGGCAAATTTAATGCCATTAAAATTGCCCCTTTACTTGTGAAGGGATCGATGTTTGATGGCGGAGAGCGCATGATTATCTGGGTTACAGACGATGACAACCATATCCCCATTAGAATTGAAACACCTATCATTGTAGGCAGTATCAAAGTGGATATGAATAGCTATGAAGGGTTAAGACATCCTTTGAATGCCATGATAGAATAAGCATAGTTCCTGAATAATCAGTCATTTATTTTTTACTTGAGGTCAGCTTGTTTGATTCTAATTAAGCTTTATTTTTTTAAGCTATCTAAGCTAAAGCAAGTTTTTGCTCTAATCCCTTTTTCAGTCATATGTAAATCACAGCATTCATTGACTGAATCATGTTCAAAAAATAAAGTATAGTTTTTGGTACATGCTTCGTTTAAGAAGATTTCTTTTTCGTTGAGTGTAAACAGCGGTTGCATATCATAGCCCATTACAAAGGGGATTGGCAAATGTCCAACAGAGGGCAATAAGTCGGCCATAAATACAATTTGATGATTCTCATATTGAATTTTAGGTAGGAGCATTCCCTGTGTATGTCCATTGACAACAATACAACTGATATTGTCTGCAAAATGAATTTCTTGTAAACTGGTATCGCTTTTAAATGGAGGGAGCTCAATGAATTTCAATTGACCACTTTCCATTAAGGGCATGATATTTTCTTTTAAAAAGCTTGCTTTCTCTCTTCTGTTTGGGTTTGTTGCGGTTTCCCAGTGTGGTGCACTTACCCAATAAGTAGCATTGGGTAAAGCCAATTTGGGAACGCCATTTTCATTATTCACAGCGCCTCCTACATGGTCAAAATGTGCATGCGTTAATAAAACATCGGTGATATCTTCTGGCTTGAATCCATGCTGTGCCAAAGCTTCAGCAATTGTTTTAGTTGCAGTTGGTTGGTAATGGCTAAAAAATTTTGCATCTTGCTTATCACCCATGCCGGTATCAATTAAAATGGTGCGATCTCCTGATACAACTAACATACACCTTAAGGCCCAAGTACAAAGGTTGTTTTCGTCTGCTGGGTTAGTCTTATTCCAAATAGATTTTGGCACCACACCAAACATGGCACCACCATCGAGTTTGAAATTGCCAGTATGGATACTATAAATTTGCATGCTTATTTTTTAGTGAAGCTCTATATAATAATATTAAACCAATGATAAAAAATGCACCTAATCCAAGGACTGCATTTTTTTGAGAACCTGTTAATTCAATGATAAAACCAAAACTAAACATACCTATTACAATCGCTACTTTTTCAGTGACGTCAAAAAAACTAAAGAAGGAAGTCGTGTCTTTTGTTTCTGGCATTAGTTTTGCATAAGTACTCCTGCTCACAGATTGGATGCCTCCCATCACAAAACCAACCATCGTAGCTAAACAATAGAATTCGGTAATGCCATTTCTTGGAACAAAATAACCAATAATACAAATGGCAATCCAAAAGGAAACTGCAATCATTAAAGTATTAAAATTCCCTATTTTAACTGCCATTTTACTCATGAGCATCGCACCTGGGATAGCCACCAATTGAATGATTAAAATTGCAATGATTAAGTTGGTGGTGGGGATATTTAATTCACTCTTTCCGTAAAGCGTAGCCGCTAACATCACTGTTTGCACACCCATATTATAAAAGAAAAAAGCGCCTAAAAAACGATCCAAAGTCGGTAATTTTTTAAGTTGCAACCAAACTTTATGTAGTTCCTTATAACCTCCTACAAAAACATTATCCGATTGATCTGTCTTTGTGTTTTTAATGCTTGCTGGTAAATTAGTGATAGACCAATGTCCAAAACCAAACCACCAAATGCCAGCTAATAAAAATGAGATTTGAGAAGCTTTACCTACGGTGATGCCAAATAGGTCTGGTTTTAATACAAAGACAAAACAGACTAATTGTAAGATGACAGCGCCAATATAGCCCATCATAAATCCTTTTGCACTCACACGATCTTGGTCTGCTGGTGCAGCAATTTCTGGTAAATAAGAATTATAAAATACTAGACTACTCCAAAAGCCAATACAGGCAATGATCATAGAAATTAATCCCAATTCTATACGTGAAGCATCAAAAAAGTAAAAACTACAACAAGCCAAACTACCAAGGGTACAGAAAAATCTAAGAAATTGTTTTTTATTGCCTCTGAAATCCGCAATAGAAGAAAGGAGGGGAGATAAAAGCGCAACTATGATGAATGCAATGGCTAATACATAATTGTATAGTGCAGTATTAATGAATGTAAATGAGCCGATGGTTACTTTGTCAATTAAAGTTGTCTCATTGCCGTCGCCAGTCACAGCCTCATAAAAGGCAGGGAAAATGGTAGAAGAAATGACAAGACTGTATACGCTGTTGGCCCAATCATACATGGTCCAACTATTGATCACTTTTTTAGAAGCAGTTTGCATATTGCAAGGTGTTTACACCCAAAATACGAATAA
>CAMDNL010000084.1 GCA_945902975.1 Chitinophaga pinensis | reverse complement strand
ATGACAAAGGATTTGTCTTTATTTGGTACTTGTTGCACAGTGAATAAACTGCTAAAACCAATTCTATTCAATGTTGAACTATCCTGCGCAGCTATTTGAACAGCAGAACAAAGTAAGCAAAATAAGATAAGCATTGGTCTCATAGGAATACGTGTATACATGTGCATAGGTCATTGCTCAGGTATATAATTGACCATGGCATCTGATAGCAGGTGTTGTCGGCGAAACAGTAAATCGATGATTAAGAAGCTTTGTCGTCCTTCTCTTTAATACCTTCTTCGATTTCTTTTTTCACGTTATTTTTAGCATCATTGAATTCACGAATGCCTTTACCTAACCCACGCATGAATTCAGGGATTTTTCTTCCTCCAAACATCACTAAAATAACTACACCAATAATTAATAATTCTTGAAATCCTAAGTTGCCCATAATGTATCGTTTAGAATGATAAAGGTAATGTAAATAGCACAAAAAAAGGTCCTCGAATAGAGGACCTTTATATAATTTAAGCGATTAGGCTTAGAATCTTTTTTCTTTAATACGAGCACTCTTACCGCTTCTTTCACGTAAGTAGTACAATTTAGCACGACGTACCTTACCTGACTTGTTTAAAACGATACCATCAATATTTGGAGATAAGAAAGGGAACAAACGCTCCACACCTATACCATCAGAGATTTTACGAACGGTAAAAGTAGATGTTGCTCCAGTTCCTTGGGTTTTAATTACATCCCCACGGAAACTTTGGATACGCTCTTTACCACCCTCTACAATCTTGTAGTTTACGGTAATATTATCACCAGCCTTGAACGCTGGATAAGATTTCTTTGCTGTTAATTGCTCGTGTACGAAGTTTACTGCTACGCTCATAATTCATTTTTTTTGCGGAGGGCAAAGGTAGGGTTACCCTTGCTATTCTCCAAATAATTTGATCCAAATATTAAAATCCGTGCTTTTTAGGGCCTGTTCTACTCGTTATGCGCCTATCTAGCAATGTTTACAGCTCTCTTTTCACGGATCACCGTTACTTTAATTTGACCAGGATAGGTCATTTCAGTCTGTATTTTTTGTGCAATTTCAAAGCTCAATTGGTCAGATGATTGGTCGGTCACCTTTTCCGCTTCTACAATTACCCTTAATTCACGTCCAGCTTGGATGGCATAAGCCTTCTCAACACCTTGATAACCAAGTGCTAAGTTTTCCAAATCCTTGATACGTTGAATATATTGTTGCATGATTTCACGTCTCGCACCTGGTCTTGCACCGCTAATAGCGTCACAAGCCTGGATGATTGGAGAAATCACATACTGCATTTCCATTTCATCGTGGTGGGCACCAATGGCATTCACTACCGCTGGATTTTCACCATATTTCTCGGCCAATTTAGCCCCTAATAAGGCGTGGCTTAATTCAGTTTCTTCGTCTGGCACTTTACCAATATCGTGTAATAAACCGGCACGTTTTGCCAACTTAGGATTCAATCCTAATTCAGCAGCCATGATACCACATAAATTAGCGGTCTCACGTGAGTGCATTAATAAGTTCTGTCCATAAGAAGAACGGAAACGCATCTTTCCAATGATACGAATCAACTCTTTATGTAAACCATGGATCCCTAATTCTATGACAGTACGTTCTCCAATTTCTGCAATTTGCTCTTCTAATTGACGACGTGTTTTATCTACCACTTCCTCGATACGTGCTGGGTGGATACGACCATCCGCAACCAATCTTTGTAAACTTAAACGAGCAATCTCTCTTCTCAATGGATCAAATGAAGACAATAAAATTGCCTCAGGTGTGTCATCCACAATCAAGTCAACGCCTGTCGCAGCTTCAATGGCACGAATGTTACGACCTTCTCTACCAATGATCTGGCCTTTCATTTCGTCAGACTCTAAATTGAATACCGTTACCGTGTTTTCAATTGCGACTTCGGCAGCAGTTCTTTGAATAGATTGAATGATGATTTTTCTAGCTTCTTTATTTGCCTTTTGCTTTGCGTCTTCGATAATTTCTTGTTGTAATGCTAAAGCTTGAGATTGCGCTTCGTTCTTTAAGCTCTCAATCAATTGTTGCTTTGCATCTTCTGCTGTCAGGTTCGCAATTTTTTCGAGACGACGGATATGCTCTTCTTGGTGCTTCTCTAATTCGCCACGCTTGATATTCACTAAATCAATTTCACGATTTAATTTCTCTTTAATCGCTTCGTTGTCGTTGATTTGTTTATCTAAAACAACTGCTTTTTGATTGATACTTAATTCGTGTTGCTTAATTCTATTTTCAGCTTCACCGATTTTCTTATTCTTTTCCAGCAATTCACGATCATGATCTGCCTTCAATTGAACAAAACGCTCTTTCGCTTCTAACTGCTTTTCTTTTTTGATGTTCTCTGCCCTTGATTCTGCCTCTTTTAAAATGCTAGCTGCTTGATTTTCTGCGTCTTCTACCTGCTTTTTGGTGTTCTTGGCGAAAGCAAATCGCCCTATGAGTAACCCTCCTATTCCAGAGGCTCCTCCGATGATCAATAATAATATTGTTTGGTCCATTGTTTAATCTTGTTGTGTTAAATAAAATCACCCTACTTCTTCTTTAAGGTTAGGCAACGAAGATAAACAATTAATGTAAAGATTGGTCCGAATAGACCCAATAATGTGTTATAAGTTGGTATTTACTAGCACTTTATCAATGGAGGCGGACATGCTGTCAATCTGGGCCTGAATTGCATCTATTTCATATAGCTTTTGGCCATTTTGCTGTTGTTCTGTGGTAAACCATAACAAGACCATCGAAATATAATCCTGGGTGTCGCTGCCTGCATAAAGTCCCTTGTACTCCACCAATTTTTGGTTAATCAAGGCCGCCGTTTTACGCACCGCTTCCTCGTCCTTAGGACTAATTTTAACCCTATAATTCCTATCCGCAATCAATATATTGACAGGGATCAAGTTATCTGGAGTATCGTTGAGTTGATCGGACATGGTTAGGGATTCAGGTTTTGAATACAATGATCAATTTCTTTGATAAAATCGTCGATTTTCTTGTTCATGGCCGCTTTTTCAGCAGGATCCATTTGTTGCGCCGGGCGCATTTGCGCTGTAATTAAGGCAGCTTGCTCGTTTTTGAGTTCATTTTCGAGTTGACTAATTAATAATAGCTTCTCCTCCAAAGTCCCCTTTAGTTGATGGTTTTCTTTCTCCAAGGCAAGTTGTCGCTTTAGCAAAGCTTGCAGTTTTTCTTGAAGGCCCGATAAAGCGGTCTGTAGATCAGACATGGAACTTTGTTTATGACTTGAAAGTACTTATTTTCTTATTTCTGCTTGAATATTTTTTTCAAATGCGACCATTAATTTTTTCATCATCCCGTCAATCTCCGTATCGGTTAAAGTGGCTGAGCCGGCATTGAAAACAAAATTAATTGCGACTGACTTTTTATTCAATCCCAATTTATCACTTTCAAAAATATCAAATACACGGGTTTCTTTCAAGGCATCTAACTGCACTGTTTTGATCGTTTGTTCTATAGCCGAATAAGCCACTGTTTGATCAAGCACTAAAGCTAAGTCTCTTTCGACAGATGGATATTTTGAAATCTCCTGGTATTTTACTGTGCCCGATTGGTATGCATTGAGTAATGTGGCAAGATCGAAGTTTAAAAACCCTACTCCTTGCTTAATATCAAATTGTGCTAATTTTTTACTGCCTACTAATTCAATTGTTCCAAGTAGGGCCTTCCCTGCAATCACTTCCAACTGTCCTTGCCCAGTTGGATTGAAACTAATTTTTTTCAATCCTAACAATTCACAAAGCGCCAAAGCAATTCCTTTTAGCACAAAGAAATCCTGCACTACCCCTTTTGTCCTCCAGCTATCTTGCAATTGCTTACCCAAAAGATAGATGGCTAAAACTTCTTGCTCCTGATATTTACCTGCTCCCGTCTTAGCATATGTTTTGCCCATTTCAAAGAAAGAGATGGAATCGTTTTTTCGATTGTTATTGTAGGCAATTGACTCTAAACCTGTTTCCAACATCGTTGGACGCATGACATCTAAATCGGCGCTTAAACTATTCAACATTTTAACAGTTGTCTCTAACTGAGCTTCTGTAAAATACTTGCTATTGGTAATGGAGTTGGTTAAAATTTCTGTGTAACCACGACCCACTAAATAATTGGCGATTTTATTTTTAAACTGCTCTTTTGTATCGAGTAAGTCTACCGAAGGACTAATTGTGATCGCAGTTGGAATCTCAATATTATCTAAGCCATCGATACGTAAAATTTCTTCAACTAAATCGGCTGCAATGCTTATATCAGGCTTATTATATGGCACTGCCACCTGGATACTTTCAGCATCTTGATGCAGTAATTCAAATCCTAAACTTGTTAAAATGGCGACTGCTTTATCCGCTGCATATTGCTTGCCGCTTAATTTTTTTAAGTAAGCAAAAGTCATAGCAACTTTTACTTTCTCTGCAGGACTAGGATACACATCCACCACTGAGCTACAAGTGCCCCCTGCAATTTCCTGAATCATTGCTGCTGCTTTTTCTAAAACTTTAACGGTATTCGCAATGTCTACGCCTTTTTCAAAACGCGTTGCAGCATCTGTTCTTAAACCATGGTGTACGGATGTTTTACGAATATGTACATTTTCAAACCAGGCACTTTCTAAAAAAATACTCGTTGTTGTTGCGCGCACCCCACTATGTAATCCACCAAACACCCCCGCAATACATAAAGGTTTTTCAGTATCACAAATCATTAAATCCTGTGCAGTTAATTTTCTTTCTTTTTCATCTAATGTAGTGAACAAGCTATCTTGCGGACATTTTTTCACCACAATCTTTTTCCCTTTAATTGCAGCTGCATCAAAGGCATGCAGTGGCTGACCAGTGGCATGTAAAATATAATTGGTGATGTCTACGATATTATTAATGGAACGCGAACCAATAGCTTGTAATTTATTTTTTAACCATGTTGGAGAGGGGGCCACTTTTACGCCTTCAATTAAAATACCACTATACCTTGCACAGGCTTCTGGATTTTCAATCACCACATCCATCGGTGCCATGGCCGCGTTGATGGTAGGCGTTTGATTCAATGGGCTCATTGGTTCTGCTTTATTAGCATGATAAGTCAAATAAGCACAAACATCTTTTGCGACACCGAAATGACTCATGGCATCCATCCTATTTGGCGTCAAGCCTATTTCATAAATCCAATCTTGATCATAATCATACAATGTTGCTACAGTAGTTCCAACCTGAATGGATGGATCTAAAACCATAATACCCGCATGGTCTTCACTTAAACCAATTTCATCTTCTGCGCAAATCATCCCTTCACTTTCTTCGCCTCTAATCTTAGCCAATTTCATCGTGATTGGTTCACCTGCTTTTGGGTAAATGGTTGTGCCTACTTGAGCCACTACTACTTTTTGTCCCACAGCCACATTGGATGCCCCGCAAACAATATTCAATGGTCGGGCTCCACCCACAGCCACTTTAGTCAGTTTTAATTTATCTGCATTGGGATGTTGAACCAATTCAAGCACTTCTCCAACTACCAATCCTCGAAGTCCTCCTTTAAAATTTTCATACATTTCTAAGGATTCAACTTCTAAGCCTATAGATGTCAATATGGTAGATAATTCTTCTTTGGGAATGGGAGCTGGTAAATATTCACACAGCCAGCGATAACTAATGGTCATGATGCTACTTTAAGGTACGATTCAAAAATACAATTTTATGTTTAAATAACCCGTGCATAACCTATGAATAACCCGTGAATAACTGTAATTTTAATGTGCAAATCCCATTAAAAAGGGTTGTGAATAAGCAAGTTGGATAATTAAATTTCGGGATGCCGAATTTTGAAGGGATTTTCGTAGTCAGAAAAGCAAGTATCATTATGGCCCTACCTAACCTCAATACAAGATCAACAACGAGAAAAAAAACTAGCTCTGTAGATGTGAGTGCCATGATGTATGGAAAAATTCCACCGCAAGCAAGAGAGTTGGAGGAAGCGATTCTTGGTGGGATCCTTTTAGAGAAAAGTGCATTTGATACAGTGACAGAAATATTGAAGCCTGAATGTTTTTATGTAGAAGCGCATCAAATGATTTTTCAGTCGATGCAAAGTTTACAACAAAAAAACATGCCAATTGACATGTTAACTGTGGTTGAAGAATTAAAAATGCGCGAGTACTTGGATCAAGTGGGCGGTGCATATTATATCTCTAAATTAACCAACGTCGTTGTTTCTACTGCAAATATTGACTCGCATTCTAAAATTGTTTTACAGAAATTTATTCAAAGAGAATTAATCAGAATTAGTGGTGAAATCATTAGCAACTCATACGAAGACAGCACAGATGTATTTGACTTATTAGATGAGAGTGAAACAAAAATGTTTAACATCACTAATAACTATCTAAAGAAAAACTTTGTTGACATTGGTGAAGCTTTGGCAAAATCAATTACACGTATTGATGAATTAAGAACTAAAAAAGACGAAATCTCTGGTGTACCTAGTGGATTTGCCTCTTTAGATAGAATCACTTTTGGATGGCAGCCAACAGATTTAATCATTTTAGCAGCCCGTCCTTCTGTGGGTAAAACCGCGTTCGCCTTGAACCTAGCGCGCAATGCAGCATTGCATCCTACAAAACCTCAGGGTGTAGGATTTTTTAGTTTGGAGATGAGCGCCTCTCAATTAGTACAACGTATTTTAAGTGCAGAGAGTGAAATTAAAATGGAGAAAATTTCTAGAGGTAAA
>CAMDNL010000083.1 GCA_945902975.1 Chitinophaga pinensis | reverse complement strand
ATTCTAAAGTCATTGTATCGTTGCCATCTTGAAGCCTTCCACATCTCTTTTCTGCGCTCGTTCATTTGCTTCATCGTAGACCAATTCTTTTCAAGCAAATCACCCACTGATTTTGCTCCACCATCCAAAGCCTGAATGGTCTGCATCACTGAGCCAACTAGATTGGCAGAAAAACGATTAATGTCTACATGCAACATAATAAAACCAACCTCATCGGGTTGTCCAGAAAAACGGTTACACATAGTAATATTTTCCCAGTTCAAGTCGCCAGCTTCGTCTAGCTTTTGATAATTACCCAAAGAATAGGCATAATGATAATCTAACCAAGCAAACACATTCAATTTATCCGCTACTTTACAAAATGGCTGTGCAATATTTGCAGGTAAAAAATTTCTAGCTTTTCCGTACTTCCCGTCCTTTCTGAATTGTTGGAATGAAGGCTCTAATAAATAGGCTGATGCTAAAAAACTATAGGATCTAAATAAGGCTTGTAAAACAAAAACATCTTCCTCTTTTTCAACGGCAGCCAAATGATTTTGAATCGCTAAAGTAGGGGTAACAATCCCATCTTCCGTATTTAAATATCCAAACTCATTTTCATTTAATACAACAGGCATATTATCCAATACAGCTTGTAAGTCCGCATAAACACTTGGTAATTTTACCATCGGCGCTTTTACTGGAAGGAAGCCATGCGCAGCACTAACATCAAAAAAGCCATCGCTGTAATTGGATAAAATAGACATATTTATTTATTTAAAATTGAATGTAGTTGAGGCTCAAATTAAGAAATTTTTTGCAAAAGGAATGTATTAAAATACATCTAAATCCGCCCCATTTACAACGGGTCCAGCATACTTTGACTTCAACTCATCCAATAAGCTTTGTAATGTGGTGCCAAAAGTTAATTGATGGTTAAGTATGAGTAATTTTGGTTTTACTTGATTGGCAATATCGGCCAATTGATATGTTGAAGTATGAAATGTAGAATGATAATCCTGCCATCTTTGTGTACGTTTTTTTAATCCAGCGTCGGAATATACTTCGTGCACTAGAATATCACAGTCCTTTGCATATTTAATTAAGTTTTCACTGTAAGTGCAGTCCCCTGAAATCACAATTTTTTTATCCTTTGTTTGAAATACAAATCCAAATGCATGATCCCATTGGCCATGCTTCACCTTGAAAGCTGTTACTTTTAAATTACTATCCTTATAAATCTCCCCTTCCTTGATTTCATTTGTATACACTTGATAAGCAATCGCATCTCCTTTTTCCAAACCATTAATTCTGATAGCTATGTCTTCCTTATAAGCACTCATTAAATCATCTGTCATCTTTTTTGATCCAACTGGACCATAAATACTGATAGGCGCATTGCGATCTAAAACAGCAGGTGTTAAAATAATATCGGCCAAGCCTATTGTATGATCGGAATGTAAATGGGTGATAA
This sequence comes from Chitinophaga pinensis, assembly GCA_945902975.1. Taxonomy (GTDB): domain Bacteria; phylum Bacteroidota; class Bacteroidia; order Chitinophagales; family Chitinophagaceae; genus Sediminibacterium; species Sediminibacterium pinensis_E. The sequence goes on along the minus strand of CAMDNL010000083.1, from coordinate 5,573 downwards.
ATAAAGTTTTTAATTGTGCTGCCTCTAATGAAGGGAATCCAAGCTTGCTTGCTTCCGCCGACCTTCTCACAACCCCTGGACCACAGTCCACTAAATAGGAAGTATTATTGACTACAATTGCCAAGGAAGGACCGGATTTAGTAGGATCCGCAAAGGGGCTGCCAGTTCCTAAAAGGACTAGTTTGGTGTCGGAATTTTGAGCATTTAAAATACCGCAAGTGGCTATGAATAGCGCTGTTATGAAAGTATATTTTTTCATTGCTGTTATCTTGAATGTACTTAAGAATATAGATTTAAATATAGTAAGAATTTGCGAGTTGCTGTAAATGAATTAGATTTAGAAACAACATTATAGTTATGAAAAAAAATATCGCCTTGTTTTGCATCTTTATTACAAATGCCTTAATAGGCCAAAATAGTTTAGATGTTAGTTATTTGTCTTCTGGAGGGAAGCTTAAGCCACTTCAAGCCATTATGGATATAAGGCATTACGATATCAACTTGGATGTGGATATTGAGCAAAGAACAATTCAAGGAAACACCACTGTCACCCTCAATTTATCAAAGCAAACAGATACTATTTTATTGGACTTGGTGCACCTATTAAAAGTGTCAAAAGTATTGGTCAATAAAAAAGCGGTACGTTTTGAGCAAATGGATGATAAAATTTTTATTACTTCTGATGCTGGTTTTAATGTTGGCAAACAATTGGTAGCTGTTCATTACGGAGGGGCGCCCCCTGTTGCAGTGAGGCCACCTTGGTTAGGAGGATTTACATGGGCTAAAGACAGCCTTGGTAACGATTGGGTTTCAATTAATATTCAAAAAGAAGGAGGTAGAATGTATTTCCCATGCAAGGACCACCCAAGTGACGAGCCGAATGAAGGCGTTGATATGCGTATAACAGTACCAAAAGGATTAGTCGTAGCTGGACCTGGATTATTACAAAAAACAACCATAAAAAATAATAAAGCCACCTATTTCTGGAAAACCAATTATACCATTAGCAACTATTGTGTGGTATTTAATATTGGTAAATATAAGGTAGCAAAAGATGCTTATACTACCATCAATGGCAATGTAGTTCCAATTGAATTTTATGTATTGGAAGAAGATACAATGCATGCAAAAAAATTAATTGAAACTAAAATTAGAGATACCAAAATTTTAGAAAAATATTTTGGAGAGTACCCTTGGTATAAAGAAAAAATTGGAATAGCAGAAGTGCCTAATTCAGGGATGGAGCACCAAACCATGATCACCTTTGATAATAAATTTAAGTACCAAAATATAGGAGGTCAGGAATATTCGGATAACTTGTTTCATGAATACGCACATGAGTGGTGGGCGAACAAAGTAACCAATAAGGACTGGGCGCATATGTGGATACAGGAAGGGATTGGCACTTATGCCGAAGCTCTTGCATACTATGATTTAGGGGGAGAAGAAGCCTATCATGCTAAAATGGCTGCATTTAAAAAGAGTATTAAATATAAAAAGCCAATGGTAGGTGGAGAGGAATTATCCGAAGACGAAACCTATGCAGGCAATGATATTTATACAAAGGGCGCATTTTTTATGCACAGCCTGCGTTATGTAATTGGAGATGAAATATTCTTTCCAGCTTTAAAAAAATTAGCTACAGATCCTCAATACACTTATGATAATTTTGTTGTCTCAAAAGATGTAGAGGATTTATTTACAAATGCAGCAGGCTATTCCTTAAAACCATTTTTTGATTTCTATTTAAGAACAACTAATACTTTAGATTTTAATGTAAAAGAAATTGGATACCAACAATATCAAATTACGCCAGCAAATTATGTAATGGACCTGCCTGTTGATTTAATGGTAAATCATAAAATAGAAAAGAAAATACTTACTAAAGAAGGATTAAAAATCACGAGCCAATACCCTCCCATCATTGATCCTAATGGATATTATTTAAAGAAAGTGTTTATACAATAACTAAAACTTGTTGCATAAAAAAAGGACTTACAATTGAATGTAAGTCCTTTTTAATGATATAGTGTTGGCTATTGAATCATCGTTTTTAATTCGTTGGCGCAATAGGTCCTTTACGCATCGCTTTTCCTTGGGCTGGCCATGGAATAGGTTGTCCAGTAAGCTTATTAGTTCCTAAGTCTACTTTGTCTCTTGGGAAAGTGGCGTTGTCTTCACAAGCCATGTAAACTAGCATTGCAGTAAGCATCGCATTGTTTTTTAAATCATCAAAAATGATTTTATCGTACGTGTCTCTGTTTGTATGCCAAGTATAATTAAAGTAAGACCAATTCAATGCGCCTAATGAAAAACCTGGTGCACCCACTGCTACAAAAGAAGCATAATCACTTCCTCCTCCACCCGGTGTGCCAGGAAAAGTTGTCTTAATAGAATCTTTCATACTACCAGGCACTGCAGCTAACCACCTTGTAATAAAATCACCTGCATATTTAAAACCTTGTCCAGAAATATTGACGATTCTACCTGTGCCATTATCCTGATTGAACAATGCTTGTAGTTTTGCAACCACTTCGGGATGATCTTCCACAAATGCTCTTGAACCATTTAAGCCTTGCTCCTCACTTCCCCAATGTCCCACTAAAATAGTACGCTTAGGATTTGGATAGACTAGTTTTAAAATACGCATTGCTTCCATCATCGTCAAAGTACCTGTTCCATTATCTGTTGCACCTTGTCCACCATCCCAAGAATCAAAATGTGCCGAAAGCATCACATACTCATCCGGTTTTTCGGTTCCTTTAATTTCTGCAATGGTATTGAAATTTGGAACAGTCCCTAAATCTTTAGAATCTGTTTGAATGCTGATAATTGGATTGTCACCAGCCTCCACTAAACGATACAAAGTGCCATAATCTTCCAAAGCAATATCCACCGTTGGAATTTTTGTAGTGTAGGCGTTGAATATTTTATCTACGCCAAATCCGTTAGACCAGTTATTTGTTAAGACACCCAAAGCACCTGCTTTTTCTAAAATAATTGGGAGCATTCTAGATGAATGACCTGTTTTACTTAAGCGTTTGCGCCAAGCATCCGTCATTTCGGTGCGTTCTTTTTTTAATTTATCAAAAGATTCTTTTGTTGCAAATTGTTGCCAGTTATCGTCCGGTCTTCCAGTTGGTTGATTCATAGAAATCATGACAAACTTCCCTTTCACAGTAGGTAACCAATTGACAAATGCCAATGAATCTGCTACATCTGGAATAATAACAATTTCTGCTTTCACCGCTTTTCCTTTTGTAGATGGGCTCCAAGACAATTGAGTTCCTTCTAAACTTTTCACTCTTGGAGAAAGCATATCAATATGCGTGATACCGCGCTCCCAACCTTTCCACTCACCCCACTGTTCGTTGCGCGCAGTAATGCCCCAGCTAGCATATTTATTAACTGCCCAATCATTGGCCTTTTTCATTTGAGGTGTACCCACAAGTCTAGGCCCTATACCATCCAATAACTCATGCGCCAAAGCTTGTAATTGCGAGTTCTTAGTTTCTTCCTGTACTATTTTTTCGATAACAGTTTGTGCAGAAACTTGATTGGCTGTAAAAATACAGACAATGATAAGGAGCTTTGCTATACTTCCTGTATAACTAAAGCGTGGGTTTTGGATTGTTCTCATAGTACTAATATAAGAAAAAAATCATCATTGCATTCATAACCAAATTATCTCAATTTATGGGGTCATCTCCATTTTGGCATAACCTATAAATGACTTTCTTAAATGATGCTAAATAAAAATCTACCCAAAAGCTTACTAATCAATGTCGAGGACAATAGGATTAGGCATTTTGTCGGCTTTTCCTTAAGTTTGACTAACAAAATAATTATCCTACTTTATGAATAAAAGTGCTAACTATATTAGAAAGTTCTTGTGCCTATTTTTTAGTATTGTTTTTTCATCAATAATACAAGCGCAAACAATAGATCAACTTATTAAAAAATTTGATAAATCAATTGATAGCCTACATGCCATAAATGAATTCAATGGCAATATTCTTCTAGCAAAAAATGGTGTAACTCTATATGAAAAAAGTATCGGTTTCACAGACAGCAAGACCAATCATCAACTTACTTTATCCTCTGCTTTTAATCTTGCATCCATTTCAAAAACATTCACCTCCGCTTTAATTTTGATGTATGTACAAGAAGGTCAATTGAAAGTGGATGACAATGTAAATAAGTATATTCCTACTTTCCCATATAAGAATATTACGATAAGACACTTGCTTAATCAAACACATGGCATGATTGAATATTTTGATTGGATAAACGATACCCTCAAAATAAATGATACAATAAACAATCAAAGATTATTAAGGCTCATATCTCAATACAAGCCAGCTTTAATTTCAGTGCCAGGTGAAAAATTCAACTATTGTAATACTGGCTATGCTGTTTTATCGGTACTACTGGAAAACATTAGTAGAATCACCTATTCGGAATTATTAAATAAGCGCATAATAAAACCACTGGAACTTAAAAATACATATGTTCAAACCGTGCAGATGCCAATATCTCCAAAATCTAGGGTTTATGGTATGAAATACAATGATGGCTATTGGAATACATTTGATCTTACTTCCTTGGATGAAGTTGTTGGAGATGGGAATATTTATTCTACAGTGGGAGATCTTCTAATATGGGATCAAGCATTGAGGAATGGAAAAATACTTAATGCAGCATTATTACAAGAAGCGTATACCCCTGCTATTGTTCAAGAAAAACCAAAAATGGTGTATGGTTTTGGCTGGATCATTAATGAGCCTGGTAAGAAGGTTTCCCATTCTGGCAGTTGGAATGGTTTTAAAAATAATATGGTTCGTGATTTACAAAATGGATACACATTGATATCATTGAGTAATGGGACAGCCGGAATAGCTTCTTACAAACTTCTTGATCAATTTGAAAAAGCACTCAGCAATTTGAATCAATAATTTTAAAGCCATTTTTTAAAGATAAACTTATATGAAAAAAGCAATTTTATTTTTAATGCTATTGCCATTGCTATCCTTGGCCCAGCAATTTAAATCTGAACCAGTAGAAAATGGTGTTCGAATAAAATTCAATTCTCGTATTATGGGAGAGGAAAGAACAATCTGGATAAGGGTTCCAGCCTCCTACAATGATGTATCAAGTTCAAATCAAACCTATCCTATAGTATATGTATTGGATGGCAAGTCGGCATTTTTTCCAGTCACTGGAGTTGTAAGTTTTATGAGCGAGAAAGACCATGTAAATTATCAAATTCCAGAAATGATTATAGTAGGCGTGGATACTGAAAACAGATTTCGTGACCTAACACCTAATGCATCAACAAGACAACCTAATGGAGAAGAAGCAAAAACACCAGAACAAAAACTGATGATGCAAGGCAGTGGCGGTGGTGAGCAATTCTTAAAATTCTTAAAGGAAGAAGTATTCACTTATGTAGAACAACAATACAGAACAAATCCATTTCGAATTTATATTGGACATTCACTTGGTGGCTTAACTGCTTCTTATACTTTTTTGAAACATCCAGATTTATTCAATGCGACGATATCAATTGACCC
>CAMDNL010000082.1 GCA_945902975.1 Chitinophaga pinensis | reverse complement strand
AGTGCCTTAACAATTGAAAAAAACTTTCCTTTACTTCTACATTCTCTTGACCACACTGTTGACAAAATCTTCCCGCAACTTCTGTTCCACAGTTGAGGCAATCCTTGGATGATCTTTCTTTTAAATGTGACATATTGGATGCTAAGATAAACAATCTTGGGGACTGCCGTTTTTCGCTATGCTCAAAAACAAAAAAGCCTCTCACTTTCGTGAGAGGCTGTGCCTCAGGCGGGAATCGAACCCGCACTCGCGTTGCGGCGAACAGGATTTTCTTACTACTATGGTTTTCACCACCCACTACCGGTTTGTAGTCTGGACTATGCCTTCACCATATCTTTCGATTTAGGTGCTCCGTGTCTAGTCTCTACACGTTCCCTTTCGGGCTTCGCTCGGTATTCCCATTTAAAAGGGTTCGCCGAATTTACGGAGTTCTACATCTTCAATTTCTCAAAGTGCACTCAAATTTTGTTCAACTAAAGAACAATGTCTAAGTCCTGCGTGTCTACCAGTTCCACCACCAAGGCGTCTGTTACAGACTTAAAAAAAATCCCGTCCGAAGAACGGGATTTTGAGCGAAAGACCAGGCTCGAACTGGCCACCCCGACCTTGGCAAGGTCGTGCTCTACCAAATGAGCTACTTTCGCTTGAATAAGAACTAATTTTTGGACTGCGAAAATAAGGAATCAACGCACACCAACAAAATTTTTTTCTACTTATATTCAGGTTTGTACTGTGAACTTGGGTTCACTTCTACCGTCGCTTTCTTGAAGCCAGAACTGAATAACTTAGTACAATTTCCTAGAACGAGGGATAATAATGCGAAAACAGATACGTAAAAGATGAATTTTGAAGAACTTACCCAGTTCTTGGCAATATCTTTATTGATAGATGTTTCTTGTATTTCTTGTGACATAGTGTTTAATTACGGATGCAAAAATAACAACAAGTTCTTAATTATGAACGTGTTTGGTGACAATTTTATCAAATTTTTGCCTGTTTTTCACAAAGTATTGAAAAACGACTGAGCCATTATATACCCCCCCGATTGAAGCCATTGGTTTACATGCCTTGCTCCTGTTGACTTTACCTGTTAACCAATACCACATTACTGCAAAATGCGCCTTTGCAATAGCCGTAAAAAAGTATCCATCCCCACTTAGTAATCCTTTCCAAGCAGATAGCCCATCTAGTGCAAAACGCAGTGGCATTTTCCAAATCAATTCTTGGATAGGTAAATGCTTACTTAACATGATCAAATTATTCCTAAAATTTAAAAACACTTTTCTACCACCTCTAGGTAAAGTTCCGGCACCCACATGGTACACCACGGCACTTGGACAAGCATACAATGCATGGCCTTCTAATTGCATCCTCCAACAAAGATCAATTTCCTCTTGATGCGCAAAAAAACTGGCATCAAATCCTCCCATGTCATGAAACAACTTTGATCGAATCATCATGGCAGCTCCAGATGCCCAAAAAATAGGCTCAGCGCTGTCATACTGCCCTTTATCTTGCTCGCATACATCAAATACCCTACCTCTTGAGAAAGGGTAACCAAGGGCGTCTATCCATCCGCCACTCGCACCAGCATATTCAAAACTAGTTGGATTTTTTTGTGCCAATATTTTTGGTTGACATGCTCCAATGGTAGGATTCGATTCCATTAATTGCACCATCGGCGTCACCCAATTTGGATCCACTTGCACATCGGAATTCAGTAAAATATAATAATCTGCATGTACTTGTTTAAGTGCCCAATTGTATCCTCCTGCAAAACCTTCATTGGTTGGATTTTGAATCACCTTAACAGTAGGAAAATATTTCGCAAGTATTTCTAAGGAATTATCTTTTGAACCATTGTCTGCCACCACTATTTCAAAATGTTGGTAGGATGTCGCCAATACCGAAGGCAAAAAAGTCTTCAGATAATTAGCTCCATTAAAATTCAAAATAACGATTGATACGAGCGGTTCCAAAACAGATGTATTTATGCGAATGTAAGGCCAATTATGGGAAAACTAGACAAAAACCCTATCTTAGCTGCATGATAAAGGCAAAATTCTTATTTTCTAATTTAGATTTTCTGAATCACCCCATAGGGTAATATTAAGCCCATAGTTTTTGTTTTTTTCAAGTTTATATGAACTTGATGCCTCCTGTTTTTATCATTTTATTCAAAAAAATATTGCATGTCTACTCCATTACAAACGAGTGCAAATACTGCAAAGTATATTGCCCTTGAAGATCAATTCGGCGCACACAATTATCATCCCGTTCCTGTTGTACTTGAAAAAGGCGAAGGCGTTTTTTTATATGATGTAGATGGAAAAAGATACTTTGATTTCTTAAGTGGCTATTCCGCTGTGAACCAAGGTCATTGCCATCCAGCTATTATTAAAGCCTTAACAGATCAAGCTCAAAAATTAACACTCACCTCGAGAGCGTTTTACAATAACCTACTTGGGGAATACGAAAAATACATCACGGAATATTTTGGATATGAAAAAGTATTACCAATGAACACGGGTGTTGAAGGTGGAGAGACCGCTATTAAATTAGCAAGAAGATGGGGCTATGCTGTGAAAGGCATTCCAGAAAATCAAGCAAAAGTCATTTTTGCGCAAGGTAATTTTTGGGGCAGAACTTTGGCCGCAATTTCGTCTTCTACTGACCCAAGTAGTTACAATGGATTTGGTCCGTTTATGCCAGGATTTGGTCTTGTCCCCTACAACGACTTAGCTGCGTTAGAAACAGCATTGCAAGATCCAAATGTAGCAGCCTATATGGTGGAGCCAATCCAAGGTGAAGCAGGCGTGGTCATTCCTACAGACGGCTATTTAAAAGGTGTTAGAGATTTATGTACAAAATACAATGTCTTATTTATTGCAGATGAAATTCAAACTGGACTTGCAAGAACAGGTACTTTACTAGCATGTGATCATGAAAACGTGCGTCCTGATGTTTTAATTTTAGGAAAAGCATTAAGCGGTGGTACGATACCAGTTGCTGCAGTGCTTGCAGATGATGTGATCATGTTGCAAATTAAGCCAGGCGAACATGGATCTACTTATGGTGGAAATCCGCTTGCTTGTGCAGTTGCTATGAAAGCGTTGGAAGTGATTAAGTCCGAAAAGATGGTAGAGAATTCATTTAAAATGGGCGAGATTTTAAGAGCAGAATTAGCGAAATTAAATTCTCCATTTATTGCATCAATAAGGGGACGTGGATTGTTAAATGCTATAGTAATCAAACACGATAATCCAGAAGCTGCATGGGATTTATGTTTATACTTAAAAGAATTAGGTATCCTAGCAAAGCCAACCCATGGAGATAAAATTAGATTTGCTCCACCATTAATTATTACAGAAGCGCAAATTAAAGAAGCAGTTCAATTGATAGGAAAAGGACTTGAGCAATTAGCGAAATAATATCTTTGAATGACGATAATAAATAGCCCTCCAAAAGAGGGTTATTTTGTTTTAAGCTTTGGCAAGAAAGTCATGATTAAAATTCCAAAACTTAAAACAATGCATGCATAAAGTGCCCATTGTTTTTGAGGACATTCCCCCATTGCACAAGTAGATAGCACTAAATAGTTTCTAAAACTCCATGCAACCAATAATGCTGCCCATGCCATGTTGAATCGCTTTACATTGATGGATGGTATTGCAAAAAATACAATTGCTAGTATACCTATATAGAATAAGAATTTACCTGATTGCCCAAAATTAGTCTCGCCTGCATCCCATCCTGTCACCACCCAGTTTCTGCTTTCGATAATCACTAATGGTTGTGTGGTGCAAAAGAATAATAATAATGTAAGGAGGATGCCAATGGTTTGGGAATGTTTCATGAGTGCAAAAATACAATAAACTAGCTTATAAATAAGTTCACCTTATTATTTGATGTAAAAGCCAAATACATCCACATTGAACTGATTGAATACGTCGTATTCATTTAAGATGGCAGCAAGTTCAATCCTTTTGATACTTCTTTTTAAATCAAAATCAACCAAGTTTAAAGTATCCCAATGCGTTTTAAAACTTGGAAGTATTTCATTCCTATTTTTACCAATAAGGATGGCCGCAAAATTTACAGCATCCTCTATTGTTATATCGTGCTCAATTATTTTAAAAGGATACTCAAATTTCATTTTCCAAGTATTTACAAAGTCAGCAATTGAAACATTTTTCTCTGGATAAAAATAAGTTGTATTCGCCCAGCCATTTGGAATACCTATTCCTTTTAACAATCCAGTTGCACCAATTCTTTGAACTGCTTTAAAATATTGCGAGCTTTGTTTTATGTCAACATAGGGCATAATATACCCATTTGCCTCAAGCAAAATATTTTGCAATTTTCTTATAGATACATTTTTTGGTGCAAGATCATCTTTGACACTTTGCGCTGCTAATAATCCAGCTGCTTGTCCAATTTGCATGACACATGGTTGTAATCTTGTGGTGCCATTCACTACATTTGAAACACTAATGGACTTTTCAGCAATAATAATATTGTCTTGATTTTCTGGAATCAAACAACTAATTGGTATGTTAAAAGATGGCACCGAAAAGAAATCCAAATGTTGTGGTGCAGCTGGATTTTTTTTATGATGATGATCTATTGGATAGTCCCCCACTGCAATGCCTGTTCTGTATAATGGCTTTTCAGTTTCAAAGGGGGTAGCAATATGCTGCACAACCATTCTTGATAATCCTTTTACCCTTCTTGATTCTCTGTAATAAGGATAATAAGCGAGTTTGTCTTTCGTTTTAAATTCATCATCCGCCAGTGCCAAATTTCTGAACCCTAAATCTTTTTGTATAAAATATACAAATCTTAATGTTTGTTGTTTGGCGATCTCTAATAAAGCAGCCCTTTCTTTTGCTGTTTTTTCTACTACATTTAAATAAATATCATTGCCGTAAATAGGCCAATTGAGCATATACTTATTTCCAGGAAGTTTGCCATAATTAAGCATCTTAATTGCATCCACTGGCGGCTTTGTTCTAGTACTGTCTTTATAAAATGACAGATTACTTGCATCAAACTCTAAGGAATCATAGTTTTTTGGTCTATCAATAAGTTGTTGTGGCTTTCCATAATCTTTTAAAACAGCCACATAGGTAATATCTTGCACGATATCATTTGCCCCATTTTTATTCACTTGTTCTTTCGTCACATCATTTGATTCCATGCCAAGATCATATGGAATTTTAGCGGCTGCTAATACATCTCCTAGTTCGGTCGCATCAATGTATCGCTTGGCCTTAATTAAAATATTTTTTTGTTGTTGGTTGTCGTAAAACAAAATACCTGTGATGGCATTCCCGTCTTTATTGACTTTTAATAATTCATAGTGGTAATGAATCTGCAAGTGCTTTTCGCTTTTGGCCATTGCTTTAAAAATACTATCTCCTATATGCGGCTCAAATAAAGTATTGCTCACCCAACCCGTTGAAAGTTTATTGCTTCCTCCATAATGTTGATATAGTCTTGCCCTAAATTCTCCAAAGATCCCAGCGGGCATGTTATGATTCCCATCAAATGCAGATACACCTGCTGCGGTTAACATACCTCCTAGCCAGGGCGTGGATTCTGCAATGATTGTTTTTACACCTAGCCTTGAGGACTGAAGTCCTGCGCAAATACCACTTGCAGTGCCGCCTATGACCAATACTTCTGTTTCTTGAATTTGGTCAATGCTTTGGCTCCATGCTTTTACAAATTGGCTGGATACAAATAAAAGTATAAGAAAGATGGATCGCATTGAATTGAATTGGGTGGTAAAATAGGAAAAAGGAATTTGCTTGCAAAAAATATTCGTTGAATTGCCAGCTCATTGCATTCGCTGTCAACCGCCTCGGCTATCTCGTCTTACCCAAAGCCTTTCAAAAGAATGCGAAGCATCCTTTTGGCTTTTTTAATGCTCGCTAGCTTACAAGAGCGAGCTCTTGACGCTGCTCGCATTAAAAAAGCCTCTCACTTTCGTGAGAGGCTTTGTATCGAGGTCCCGAGCGGGTTCGAACCGCTGTAGAAGCTTTTGCAGAGCTTTGCCTAACCACTCGGCCACAGGACCCTTTTGGGACGTAAAATTAACGTAAAGAACTTAATTATAAAAGAATTTTACCACTAAATCGAATTAAGCGACATTTGTAGTCTAAAACCTGCTTATGCAACAGCCCATTGGCGCTTCCGAATTAATCATTAATCCTAGAGGGGCAGTCTATCATTTGGATTTACGTCCCGATGAGCTTGCAGATACCATCATTACAGTAGGTGATCCGGATAGAGTGGCCAAGGTTAGTCAATACTTTGATCATATTGAACATCAATCTGCGCATAGAGAGTTTATTACCCATACTGGATATATTGGCACAAAACGTATTTCGGTGATGAGTACAGGCATTGGACCCGATAATATTGATATTGCATTGAACGAAGTGGATGCTTTGGTGAATATTGATTTTGAAACTAGATGCATTAAAGACATCAAAAAATCAGTGTCCGTTATCCGACTTGGCACATGTGGGTCTTTACAAGGTGAAGTTGGGGTAGATCAATTGGTGGCAGGCACACATGGTTTAGGGATTGATAATTTATTTCATTTTTACCAGCCGAATAACAATCCAGAAGAGCAACAAATTTTAGCCGCTTTTGAACAACATACCAATATTCATGCGCATCAAATTAAACCCTATATCTCTAGTGCAAGTGCAGGTTTGTTAAAGCATTTTACAGAAGGATATACCCATGGTATTACAGTGACCTGTCCTGGTTTTTATGGACCTCAGGGAAGGATTTTAAGATTGCCTTTGAAGATGCCGAATTTAGTAGATCAAATGACGAGCTTCCGTTTTGGGAATCATCATATTGCCAACTTTGAAATGGAAACAAGTGCGATCTATGGCTTATGTAATCTTTTAGGGCACCAGTGTTTAAGTATCAATGTGATTGTAGCCAATAGAGTGAAGCAAGAATTTAGCAAAGATGGTGCTAAAGCAATAGACCATATGATTCAAAAAAGTTTAGGAATTATTGCTACGATATAATTATTCAAATAAGTAAAATGGAGATCCAGTTTTCA
>CAMDNL010000081.1 GCA_945902975.1 Chitinophaga pinensis | reverse complement strand
CGTGCTTCCGAAATCAATCCTTTTTCCACTGCAGCTTTCACAGCGCATCCTGGCTCATTAATATGTTGACAATTGTTAAATTGACAACCCTGCATCCTGGCCCTCATTTCGGGAAAATATTGTGCCAATTCTTCTTTCTCTAAATTCACCAATCCTAATTCACGCATGCCCGGTGTATCAATCACAGCGCCGCCTCCAGGGTAATCATACATTTGCGCAAAAGTAGTCGTATGCATCCCTTTCCCACTCCATCCACTCACTTCCTGTGTCGTTAGTTCAAGGTCTGGAAATAAATAATTAATTAAAGATGATTTTCCAACACCACTATGTCCACTTACTAAAGTCGTTTTGTTTTTCAATAACGCATCCAATGGTTCAAGCCCTATTTTTTGTTCAATACTAATTAATAATACTTGATACCCCACTGCCTGATACATCTCCTCTAATTCGGCATACCTTTCTAACTCCTCGGGGCCATATATATCGGCTTTATTGAACACGATGATGGCAGGAATGTGAAACGCTTCACAAGACACCAAAAATCGGTCTATAAAACCCTGTGAGGTCTTAGGAGATTTTAATGTCGCCAACAAAATAGATTGATCCATATTAGAGGCAATAATATGTTGTTGCCTTTTATTATGGGGAGACTGCCTAGCCACATAATTGTCTCTTACTGCTATAGTATGAATCATCACCGCCTGCTCAGCATCCTCTTCCATGGCGCAATCCACCCAATCGCCCACTGCAATTGGATTGGTAGAAGTAATGGCATCCAATTTAATGACCCCCTTAATTCGGGCCTGAGAAAATTGGCCATTTTCTAGCTTTACGCTATACCAACTACCGGTAGATTTATAGATCCTTGCTTTCATGAAAAACGAAGATAATCAAAGCATCCACAAAATCAATATCTTTGCCCTATGAGTGAATATGAACACGATAAAATAGTACCCTATGCAGCAAGTCAGGCTGCCAAAAAAGAACAGGTTGCTACCATGTTTGACCATATTGCAAAAAGATATGATTTTTTAAACCGATTTCTAAGCTTAGGGATTGACCAAGGATGGCGTAAGAAAGCCATTGCTTATTTTGGTCAACAAAAGATCAACCATTTACTAGATATCGCTACTGGAACAGCCGATATGGCTTTGATGGCTAACAAAACAATTGCACCAAAAAAAATTACTGGTATTGATATTTCAGAAGGCATGATGCAATACGGAAGAATAAAAATTACAGATAAAGGATTGAGCGATCGCATTCAATTAATTACTGGAGACAGTACCGCTATCCCTTTTGAAGACCAAAGCTTTGATGCGGCGATGGTTGCTTTTGGTGTTCGTAATTTTGCTAATTTAGAAAAAGGATTGAGTGAAATTTACAGGGTCTTGCAACCTGGAAGTAAATTGGTTATTCTTGAGTTTTCTCAACCAAGTAGTTTTTGGTTCAAGCCTATTTATCAATTTTACATGAACTGGGTTACACCAACCATTGGAAAATTATTTTCAGGGAACAGAGCCGCCTACCAGTATTTAAATGATAGTGTGATTGCTTTTCCAGAAGGTGCGGCATTCATTCATATATTTGAACAAGTTGGATTTAAAGAAGTCATTCAGAAAAAATTAACCTTAGGCATATGCAGTATTTATTGCGGAAAAAAATAAGCTATACCATCATAAGCTTATGCATTAGCAGTGCTGCCTTGGCACAAAGTGGTGAAGTGTTTCGTCCTGACCATGACGAACTTCCTTATTATTTTGGAATGAGTATTGGATTTAGCAATAACTATTTAGCATTCAATAGGGCAAATCGTTTTTTGGCTACTATCACCCCAACCAGCATCGTCGATCCAAATAGCATCACAGAAATTAATGCAATCAATAACCTCTATTACAATCTAGGACTAGTAGGTACTTTAAGATTAAGTAAACATGTTTTATTAAGAGCCAACCCCACTTTATTAATTATTGGTACAAAAAATGTTATTGATTTTAAAGTGAAGGCGACTCCAAATTTGAGTCAGAAATTAAATGTATCATCAAGTATCATTCATCTTCCTTTGGCATTTAAATTTCAATCGGATAGGTACAATGGGTTCAGATATGCAAATTTAATGAGGCATTATATTTTGGTAGGCGGGAAATTTGATTTTGACTTAGCAAGCAATAAAGCAAGTAAGGTTATGACTCCGTCAACAGGTTTTTCGGTTTTACCTAACACTTACCCAAGTGTATTAAAAGGGACAGATGTAGGTGCTGAAATTGGCGTTGGATTGAGTTTTTACCTGAGGTATGCCACCATTTCTCCTGAAGTCAAATTTAGTTATGGACTGAAAGACTTAAATCAATTAAATACTACTTATCCATTGATGAATACCCTTGATAAAGTGAGTTCTAATTTTGTCTATTTCACTATTCATATAGAAAACTAAAAATATTTTTATGTCAAACTACTTGATTAAAAATGCTACGATTATCAATGAAGGAAGTCGTTTTGTTGGGGATGTTTTAATAAAAGACGGAAGGATAGAAAAAATAGCAAGAACGATTGAACCAACCTATGCCGTAGAAGAGATCAATGCTGAGGGGCAATTTCTTTTACCTGGCGTGATAGATGATCAAGTGCATTTTAGAGAACCAGGCCTGACCCATAAAGCCAATATTTATACCGAAGCAAAAGCAGCTGTAGCGGGTGGTACGACTAGTTTTATGGAAATGCCCAATACCAATCCTCCTGTATTTACACAGGAATTATTAGAAGATAAATACCAGATTGCAGCTTCAAATGCATTGGCGAACTATTCTTTTTTCATGGGTACTTCTCAGGACAATGTAGAAGAGATTTTAAAAACCAATGCAAAGAAAAATGAAGTTTGTGGTGTTAAAATATTCATGGGATCCTCTACCGGTAATTTATTAGTAGACAACCCAATTGTCTTAGAGCGCATCTTTGAAGGATCTGAATTGTTGATTGCAACACATTGCGAAGAAGAAGCAGTCATTAAAAAGAATAAAGCACATTTAGAAGCAACCAAAGCGATTTTAGAAATAAGCGACCACCCTATTATTAGAGATGTGGATGCTTGCTTTGAGTCTTCTTTTAAAGCCATCCAATTGGCTAAAAAATTTGATACAAGATTGCACATATTGCATATCAGCACGGCCAAAGAATTGCAATTATTCTCTAATCTTAAACCATTAGCGGAAAAACGCATTACTGCAGAAGTTTGTGTGCATCATTTACATTTTACAGCAGACGATTATGCTGCAAAAGGGAATTTAATCAAGTGTAACCCAGCCATTAAAGCAGCAGAAAATAAAACGGCATTATGGGAAGGCTTATTGAATGATCAACTAGATATTATAGCTACCGACCATGCGCCACATACTTGGGAAGAAAAGCAAGAGGCTTACGTAAATGCACATGCAGGACTACCTTTAGTGCAACATGGCTTGATGCTGATGCTAAAATATGTGCATGAAGGCAAACTAAGCATGGAAAAAATGGTGGAGAAAATGAGCCATGCTGTTGCCACTTGTTTTCAAATTAAGGAAAGAGGCTTTATTAGAGAAGGCTATTATGCAGATCTGGTACTCGTAAAAGAATTGCCTTATACGGTTACCAAAGAAAATATATTGTACAAATGCGGATGGAGTCCATTTGAAGGCGCGCAGTTTCCTTATAGCATTCAATCTACTTTTGTCAATGGCCACCTTGTTTACCATCATGGTCAGTTCAACGAAGCACAAAAAGGAAGTAGAATTCAGTTTACAAGAAGTTAAATGCAGGTAGATAAAACAACAATACTTGATATTGGACTATTGGACAACAACGAGTCTATAGGACTAGCTAGTCATTTAGATTTTTGTAAAACAAATGGCGGTAAAGCAAAATGGATGCAGCTGATTACGCATCCATTAGACACCAAGTATGCCATTGAATCAAGACAATCCGCCCTTAAAATTTTTTTAGCAGAGAAAGCCTTTCTGGACCAAATGAAAATTTCTAATGGGACTTGTTTGGTCATTGACCAATTTTATGGAAATAGCTTTTCACCCATCCCTAAGCAAATCGGTTTACTAAGCGCTTATTGGTATCAATTTTGGAATAAAACAGATTATGCCCTCATTGCATATTCAGTGCACCATTTAATCACTTTTGTCCAAGCACTGGACCAGTGGCTTAAAGTGTTTGAGCCTTATTCAAATAACACCGAATTAAATGCATTGATAGCGCCTATCAAAAAACATATCACGCAATTAGATTGTCTTAGTGTAGATAGCAAAGATTTAAAAAAAGATCCTCAAGCAGTATTAGAATTGGGCTATTTTTTTTATTACCAGTACAAAGCACAATTAAAAAATTTACAAAACCATTTCTATGTGGTAGATGCCTATTATAGTATGGCCACAGCGATACAGGAATACGGGTTCAACTTTCCAGAATGGGTGGATCAATCGAGTCCGATGATTGAATTTGAGGACGCCGTGCATCCGCTGGTAACCAATGCAGTAGGGAATAATTTGAGCTTAACCGCTGAATCCCATTTTTTATTCTTAACTGGCGCAAATATGGCCGGCAAAAGTACTTTTATAAAAACAGTTGGATTACTAGCCTATCTAGCTCATATCGGAATGGGTGTGCCAGCAAAAAAATGCAGGCTCTCTATCTTAGATGGACTGATTACCAATCTAACCACTGCAGACAATGTGCTCAAAGGAGAAAGTTATTTCTTTAATGAAGTACAACGTATTAAACATACTTTAACGCAGGTCATGGATGGAAAAAAATACCTAGTACTCATAGACGAATTATTCAAAGGGACCAATATCATTGATGCGATGAAGTGCAGTACAAAAGTAATTGAAGGCTTGCAAGCTTTAAATCAATCCTTATGTATTTTATCTACGCATTTATATGAAATAAGTGAACCATTGAAGGTCTACCCGCATATTCAATTTTGTTATTTTGAAACTGCAGTGATTGATAAAACATTAATTTTTAATTACAATTTGAAAAAAGGAGTAAGTCAGGATAGACTTGGCTACCTCATTTTGGAAAGAGAAGGGGTTGTGGAGTTGATTGAACGTATAAATACTTAAATACGGTTTCAATTTTTTGCTATTTTTCAAAGAAACATGCTCGTAAAAACTAGAGGTGCTTGCTTATTTGGCATGGATGCCATTGGTATACATGTAGAAGTCAATGTGAGTATGGGTCAAGGCTATTGTATTGTTGGGCTTCCGGACACCGCAGTTAAAGAAAGTTTACACCGAACAGAAATCGCGATAAAGGCCAACGGATTTCAGATGCCAAGAACAAAATTGGTCATTAATTTAGCGCCAGCTGATATTAAAAAAACGGGTCCTGCTTTTGACCTACCCATTGCCATTGGTATCCTTGCAGCATCGGACCAAATAGTCAATTCAAGCGTGTTGACACAATTTTTAATGATGGGTGAGCTTAGTTTAAACGGGGCAATTCAGCCAATCAAAGGAGTGCTCGCCATGGCCATCTATGCCAAAGAAGCTGGCCTAGATGGATTGATCATTCCAACACAAAACGCAGCCGAGGCATCCCTTATTGAAGGACTCAAAGTGTATGCTTTTAATCACCTCACCGAAGTCACTCAATTTTGTAACCATCCCGAATTATTTAGCCCTTTTCAAAAAAATGATTTAGATAAAGAAACAGCACCCATCATTTACCCCGAGGACTTTGCTTTTATCAAAGGACAGTTTCAAGCAAAAAGAGCAATTGAAATAGCTGCTGCAGGTGGACATAATTTAATTATGGTTGGGCCTCCAGGTGCAGGAAAAACATTGTTGGCAAAGACTAGTATTAGTATCCTGCCAACAATGAGCCACAAAGAAACCCTAGAAACAAGTAAAGTGTATAGCTTGATTGGTAAATTGTCTCCTACTTCTGGATTGATACATACTCGTCCTTATAGAAATCCGCATCATTCCCTATCAGCCATTGCATTAGTGGGTGGCGGATCCATTCCTCAGCCAGGTGAAATTTCAATGGCACATAACGGTGTCTTATTTTTAGATGAGCTGCCGGAATTTAGCAGAGCGGCCATTGAAATTTTACGCCAACCCATGGAGGCAGGTTTTGTGACCATCTCTAGATCTAGACAAACTGTTGAGTTCCCAAGTAGATTTATGCTTTTTGCCTCCATGAATCCTTGTCCTTGCGGGTATTTTAATCATCCACAAAAAGCCTGCATATGCAGTCCTAGTGTTGTAAGAAAATACTTGCATAAAATTTCGGGGCCCTTGTTAGACAGGATTGATTTACAAATTGAAGTGGTGCCCGTGAGTTACGAGGAGCTCACCAACCATGCCAAAATAGAAAACTCAGTGACCATTCGTGAAAGGGTACAAAAGGCAAGAACTATACAATTAAAACGATTTATCCAGGGTTCAGGTATCATTACCAATGCTCAAATGCAATCTTCTGAATTAAAAAATTGGGCAAAATTAGATGATGCTTCTGCTAAATTATTAAAAATGGCTATGGAACAATTCCACCTTAGTGCAAGAGCCTATGATCGAATCATCAAAGTAGCACGCACTATCGCAGATTTAGAGGGGTCAAAAGATATTCAAAATCAGCATATTAGTGAATCCATTCAATACAGGATGCTAGACCGAGCAGCATGGGGTCAGGCTTATTAATATTTTCTTAATATTGGCCGGTAGTTAGCATCACTAAAGTACATGCTTCTATCGTGGAGATATTTGCTGCATGCGCTAATTCAACTAGTCTAGGATTTTCAGTTCCTGGATTGAAAATGATCCGATCAGGTTTTAACGCAATCATCTGATCATAGTATTCAACTTGTGCAGTAGGCCCTAAATACAAAGTCAAAGTGGCTATGGAGCCGGTTTTTGGCCAGTCTTGCACAATAGGCAAAGATTGAATCATGCCTTTTTTAATCCCATACGGATAAACTGCATGTCCTTTTTCTAGTAACATGACCGTAGCCATATAACTGTATCTTTCGGGGTTAGTTGATGCCCCTAAAACCATGGTAACACTTGTTTGCATAAAACAAATCTATTATTAAAAATTTAAATTGTTTTTATTTTGTTACAATAAAAGAATGTAATTTTATAAAAATCAAAAATCCTTAAAAAA
>CAMDNL010000080.1 GCA_945902975.1 Chitinophaga pinensis | reverse complement strand
TTCATACACTTGTAATTTATAACAATCACCCAATACGCCTAATCCTCCTGCCATATCTCCATACAATGTGCCATAGCCTGTTGCCAATTCACTTTTATTTGAGGTGTTTAATAATACATATCCAAATTTATTTGCAATGGCCATGAGTAAATTGCCTCTTGACCTGCTTTGGATATTCTCTTCGGCTAATGAGAAGGGCAGGTCTTTAAAAATAGGTTTCAATGTATCTAAAAAACTTTCATAGACATCTTTAATAGGAAGGATATCATATGGATTGCCTAAGTTCTTACTTAACTCAACGGCATCCTCTACAGAATGTGGAGTGGAGTAGGGCGAAGGCATTAAAATGGCATATACATTTTCTTTTCCTAATGCTTCGCAAGCAATGGCAAGGGTTACAGCGGAGTCAATCCCCCCAGAAGAGCCTAGTATTGCTTTTTTAAAACCCATCTTATTAAAATAATCCTTCACACCTAATACCAATGCTTTATATACTTGGTCGATATTCAATGCGGGTACTAGATTAGCAGGATTCAATTCCTTACTTGGCACTGATGCCGCTGGTTCAAGGATTGGCGCATTGATGGTTCCGTCATCATTGCATTCAAAAATTTGCATAGCAGATTCAAACATCGGCAAGGCGCCACATAAATTAGCATCCTTATCAAAAACTAAAGAAGCGCCATCAAATACGATTTCTGTTTGACTTCCAATGGCGTTGCAATAGAACAATGGTTTTTTATATTTTACCACATTGGATTTAATGGTGGCTTTTCGGTCTTCGTCATGGGTATAATCAAATGGAGAGGCACTTAGATTGAGTAAAATATCTGGAGCCTGTTGCATCATTTGATCCATAGGGCAAACCGTGTACAAAGGATTATCTCCAAGGTTCCAAATGTCTTCACAAATGGTAATCGCCAACTGCTTTCCTTTGAAGGGAACTACTTTCCATTCGCTCGCTGGTTCAAAATATCGATTCTCGTCAAATACATCATAGGTAGGTAGTAATGTTTTATGAATCTCTGCTTGTATTTTTTGATCGTATAAAAAAAATGCTGCGTTGTATAAAGGCTTTCCTTTTTCATTGGTATTATGTGCAGGAGCCCCAATCAACACACCAATGGTGTCTGCTGCTTTTCTAATGGTATCCACGCTAGCATAACATTGATTGATAAAATCATTGAACTCTACAAAGTCTCTAGCAGGGTAACCGCAGACACTCATTTCGCTAAATAAAATTAAATCAGCACCTTGTTGCTTTGCACTCTCAATAGCATCCACAATCTGTTTTGTGTTGGCCTCGAAATTGCCAATATGATAATTCTGTTGGGCGATACAAATTTTCATGGACCAAAGGTCGGTTTTTAAAAGAAATAAACTCGCTTTTTTTGTACTTTCGGGGATGCGATTAACTGCTTTAATTTATGGATGGATTGGCCTTACCCTTGGAGCCTGCAATACGGCACCTCAAGACCCTGCCATACATGCGCCCACACCAACTATCCGAGCAATTCGATTTGATAGTGCCTTCTTTGCCATGGATACCTTGCATTTTGAGTCAGATTTAGCCAAATTAGTCCAAGCGTATCCTCAATTTTCGGCAGATTATTTTAATCGAATTTTGATGCTGTCTTCAAAAAAAGAGACCAAAAAGATATTGGCTTTTTATAAAGCCTATCTCCCAATCTATCAAGCCACAACAAAAGTTCAAGCATCTATAAAAGCAACTCCGGAGATGACAGATGCATTTAAAAGATTTCATTACTATTTTCCATCCTATACTTTACCAACACAAATCATTTATTTTATAGGGCCACTCGAAACTTATGGGAACGTGGTGACTAAAGATGGACTAGCTATTGGACTTCAATTGTATATGGGTGCGGCGTCAAGCTGGTACTACTCGGAACAAATCAATACCATCTACCCAACTTATATTAGTCGTCAGTTCGCACCTGAATATATTGTAGTGAATGCTATACAAAATATATTGAACGATTATGATGTTTTAGAAATGAATGGGAAACAGTTAATTGAACAAATGATTGAAATAGGAAAGCGTCAATATATACTCGGCCAATGTATACCAACTGCTTCGGATACATTGTTATTGGGCTACACAGGCATTCAGTTAAAAGCAATCCAAGAAAATAAAGGAGATATTTGGACATTTTTATCAAGCCAAAACAGACTTTTTTCTGTGGACCCAAATTTGACTTCAGCGATTTTAAGAGAAGCGCCGTATAATGATTATTTTGGAGAAGACATACCGGGTAACGTAGGTAAGTATATTGGCTATCTAATTGTAGAATCTTGGATGAACCAACAAAAAGGAAAGTCAAAAAACGATCTCAATCGATTATTGAAAACCCCAGCCAAGACCATCTTTGATGAAGCTCCTGTTGATTTTTAGTCCAAAAATAATTTATATATAAAATAAAATATTTTAAGCCTTTCACCGTATGGCTTAATTTAGTTTAACTGGAGCAATCATTTTGAAAGCAGGAATTTTAACTTGAATAGCTTCCCTGTTTTCAATATTTTCCATGTTGTAATACCCTTGCATTTTACCTAATTCGGTTTTTAGATTACAACCACTTACATATTGATACTGCTTCCCGGGCATAATTAAAGGTTGCACGCCCACCACGCCTTCGCCTTCTACCACTCTGTGTTCTCCATTGCTGTCAAATATCTCCCAAAATCTACGTAGTAATTTTACAGGAAATGAGTTGTGGTTTTCGATCGTAATGCGATAAGCAAACATAAAATCTTGCTGTAAAGGGTTGCTATAATCTTTTTGGTAAAAGGTTTCAACACTTACTTCTATGCCTTCAGAAATTGTAGAAATCATGACCGTTATGATCAAAAGTAACTTGCAGAGTATACTGCGGGATAAATTTAGGAAATATTTTACTCAGCTTGCCCAAAAAGACAGGCTATTTTTTTTAAAGCAGGAGGAACTCACCTAACTTTGCGGAAGCGTTTACAAAATGTATATACAAAAACCATTTTTCACTATAAAAACTGACTAAAATGAAGATAGCTGTAGCTAAAGGTGACGGAATCGGTCCGGAGATTATGGAAGCAGTCATTGGCATATTCGATGCGGCTAAATTGCCATTGGAATATCAGTATGTAGACATGGGGAAATGGGTATTTGATAAAGGCTTTAGTATTGGAATGACGCCAGAAGCCAAAGAGGCGATTGAACAATTAGGTATCCTTTTTAAGGGGCCAATGGAAACACCAAAGGGGAAGGGTGTTAAAAGTGTCAATGTAACAGCAAGAAAAACATGGAACACCTACGCGAATGATAGAAAATTTCAAACTTTAAGTGGGGTAGATACTGTTTTTAGTAAAGCAGGCATCAATATCGATTTGACCATCGTCCGTGAAAATATCGAAGATACTTATGGTGGTATCGAACACATGTTAACACAAGACGTAGCTATTGCAAGAAGATTCATTACAAGAGGTGGAAGTGAACAAGTAATTCGTTATGCATTTGAAATGGCTCAGAAAAAAGGTGCAAGAAGAGTTACTTGTGGACACAAGGCCAATATCATGAAGTTAACGGATGGTCTATTCTTGGAAGTATTTAATGAGATCGCAAAAGAGTATCCAAATTTAAAATCAGATGATGTTATTGTAGATGATTTATGTATGAAATTGGTAAGTCGTCCAGACTTGTTTGATGTGATTGTTTTAACGAATTTACAAGGAGATATTGTGAGTGACTTATGCGCTGGATTGGTTGGTGGACTTGGCTTTGCACCATCTTCAAATATTGGCGATCATATTTCTATCTTTGAAGCAGTACATGGCACTGCACCAGATATTGCAGGAAAAAATATTGCGAATCCTACTTCTTTATTATTGAGTGGATTGAATATGTTGCGCCATTTAGGTATGATGGAAAAAGCTGTGATGATTGAAAATGCATTATTGTATACTTTGGAATCGGGTGTTCATACTGGTGATTTTGGAGACAAGTCTATTCCCTCAGTGAATACGACTGTTTTTGCACAGACGATCATAGATAATTTTGGCAAACAACCAACACAAAATCCTAAACCAAGTTTGCCAGATTTTAATTTTGTACCAACCAATAGTGCCATTACAAAAAACCCTATGTTGCTAAGTTCAAAAAACGAAGCGCATAAAATTGTAGGAGCAGATTTCTTTATTGAAACAACATTACAACCAAATGAGTTGGCTGCTGTAGCAATTAAACAAGAAAAAGACCAATTAAAATTGGTGACAATTTCAAATAGAGGAACACAGGTTTGGCCAACTGGTTCTGTTTTTACCAACCTTGTGAATCAATATCGTATTCGATTTGAAACCGAAGCAACTACACCGCTTACCCAATCTGATGTCTTAGATTTGTATACCGCACTATCAAAAGATTTTCGGATCAGTTCAGTTGAAATCTTGAGTATGTGGGGTGATAAAAAAGCATATAGTTTAGCGCAAGGACAGTAAGCCATCTAGGATTTACTTTTATCTGCCTTATTTGACCTTATTTGCTATAAAATTGCCTATTTCGGTGGGAAAAAATACATTTTTAGTGTAATTTCACGACTCAATTACAAATTAGCTTTTTACCTATGGCAGAAGTAATATTAATGCCCCGTTTAAGTGATACCATGACCGAAGGTGTTGTTGCAGCTTGGCATAAGAATGTGGGAGATACCGTAAAAAAAGGCGATTTATTGGCCGAGATAGAAACGGATAAGGCAACCATGGAATTGGAGAGCTATCAAGATGGTGTTTTATTACACATAGGAACGCCACGTGGTGGAAAATTACAAGTCAACGATTTATTAGCCATTTTTGGAAAAGCAGGTGAAGACGTGACTGCTTTGATTGCTCAAAATACAGGTGCTGCAAATGCGCCAGCTCCAACTCAAACAATTGAAACTTCAGTTGCACCCGCATCAGCTCCGGCGGCTGCTGCTGCTCCAACTGCAGATTTTTCTGCAATGGAAGAAGTGGTATTGATGCCAAGATTGAGTGATACAATGACCGAAGGGGTGATTGCAGGATGGCATAAGCAAATAGGAGATACAGTTAAAAAAGGAGAAGTATTAGCAGACATCGAAACCGATAAGGCAACGATGGAATTGGAATCTTATAAAGACGGAATTTTATTATACCAAGGTGCTCAAGCAGGAGAAAAGATTTTAGTGAATGATTTGCTTTGTATCATTGGACAACAAGGTTTAGACATCGCACCAATTGTTGCTGCATTAAAAGGTGGAGCTGCACAAGCAACTGCTCCAGCTGCACCAGCTCAATCTGCGCAAGCAACATCTACTCCTCAAGCTTCGTCTACGTCTCAAGCTACGCCTACAGCGACTGCTGTAAGTGCTGCTTCAACGCAAGTAGTGAATGAAGGAAGAATTTTTGCTTCTCCTTTAGCTAAAAAAATTGCCAAAGAAAAAGGGATAGATTTAAAATATGTGCAAGGCACAGGTGAGCATGGAAGAATTACAAGGACAGATTTAGAAAATTATACGCCAAGCAATACTGCTAGTGCTGCAAGAGCATCAGCTCCAAGAAATACTAATTTTGTTGGTCAAGTAAGTTTTGTAGATACACCGGTATCTCAAATGCGTAAAACGATTGCTAGACGTTTAAGCGAAAGTTTATTTACAGCGCCTCATTTTTATTTAACTATGAAAATTAATATGGATGCAACCATCGCTGCAAGAACAGTCGTGAATGAAACTGCTCCTGTTAAAATAAGCTTTAACGATTTTATTGTTAAAGCAGTGGCCCTTTCATTAAAACAACATCCAAAAGTAAATAGCAGTTGGTTAGGCGATGTGATTCGTGAAAACCACCATGTGAATATTGGTATTGCAGTTGCGGTAGACGAAGGATTACTAGTTCCTGTACTTCGTTTTGCAGACGGACTTTCATTGGATGAAATAAGTGTATCAGTCAAAGAGTTTGCTAAAAAAGCAAAAGATAAAAAATTACAACCTTCAGATTGGGAAGGAAGTACTTTCACCATTTCTAATTTAGGTATGTTTGGAATAGATTCATTCACTGCAATTATCAATCCACCAGATGCTTGTATCCTAGCGGTAGGTGGCATTGCACAAGAGCCTGTGGTAAAGAATGGTCAAATAGTACCAGGTAATGTAATGAATGTAACCTTAAGTTGTGACCATAGAGTAGTGGATGGTGCAACAGGGTCAGCTTTCTTACAAACTTTAAAAAGCTATTTAGAAGAACCTATAAGAATGTTCGTGTAGTTTATTTTCTGGCCTTTTTAAATATAAGGCCAAAAAATAAAACGCTCTAATGATTTTAAAAAAGCCTCACCAATTTTGGTGAGGCTTTTTTATTGCTACTCTAATGATTTTTCTTAATCTAAATCACATCCAATCGGCGCACCTGGAGGAATGACTACAGGCTTAGGCAGCGTGATTTTCTCAGGATCATTGATTCTGCTAATAGCATATTGATAATGTGCTATAAGTTTAGGATTGCTTATTGAAAGACTGGTCAATTTTGATTTTAATTTATTCAATCTATTCGCACAAATACCTTTTACTTCAAAATTAGCATCACTACTTTGGCTCATGCCAATCAGCCAGCTTAAGGTTTGTTGTTGGGTTTGTAATTGAATGGAACCCGCCATACCAGACAAGGTTGGGGCATACCATGTTTTATCTAAAATGGCATCCAGTACATTATCCCATCCCATGCTACCAGCCCTAGCTTTGTTTTGTACTAAGCGATTGGCTCTTTCTGCATTGAATAAAAAAGACAATTCAAAATCCACCAAGGCCTCGGATGGAGACAATGCATCAAAGCTTAATCCGGTTCTTTTTGTAAATAATTCCCCTACGCCATAGTACATTGGTGGTCTTGGAGGTATCAATTGTAAAATATTTTCTGGAATCGATAAGAAGCTAGGTGCTAGACAAGCCAAGGCTGCATCTAGCGCTTTTTGTTGTATCGCATTTGATAAAATAGTAGGCTGAATTTGATTCTTGTCACCTCTAACACTATATTGATAATTGACGCCTCCAATTAATTTTGTAACTGCTTCGTATTGATAACGATGGTAATTGTACACTGGCACAAGCATGTCTTCTAGTTGTGCTAAAGGTGTCCCAATTTTCACAGCCTCTTC
>CAMDNL010000079.1 GCA_945902975.1 Chitinophaga pinensis | reverse complement strand
CTTTGGCTTTGCAACTATGATTTTTTTCTTAACAGCAAGGTTTCTGGAATAACCAATACCTATAATACTCTTGGTTTGTAAACCTGGTGATTTTTTGAGTGGGCCAAAAATGCGAATCTTATCATCATAAATTAAATCCAAACTGTAAGTAGCAGAAAAGTATTTATTGATCTTGAATGTAAATAAATTGGTCATGTATAAATTGACATTCTCAGGTTTGTCATAGTAATTAGAGAAAAAATCTGCACGACCCCTATAAGTAATATTTGTAGCAATGACTTTATTATAGTTTACAGTAACAAACAAACCTGTTTCTCGCTTCACCATTGATCCTGAATCCACACCATATTTACCCTGGTTTGATAAGCTTTTATTTAAAACCAAGGTCGTTCTTGATGTTAAAGGAGAAAAGAAGACTGAAAAATCTTTGTTAGGCTTATAATCCAAACCAGCAGAAATAATCATATACGCAGGCGCAAAAAATGAAGAAGTGAATGAAGCTTTATTACCACTAAAACTATAACCATCAAAAAGCTGAGAACGGAAATTAAATAAACCTGAGAGATACCATTTACCCGATGTGTCCATTTTATAACCATACTTGCTAAGTAGATCAAAGCGGTCATCATTCTTTCTTCCACCTTGTGATGTGGACTGAACAAATCCAAGATTCACATCTAAATTATTATCCCAACTTTGACGCTCTTTTTTATAGAATGCGAAATAATTAAAATAACTATTGATATTCAAATTAAAGTTATCACCCCCAGCTGCCCAATTGCTCAATGAACTTTGTGCCACATTTAAGTTGAACAAACCTCCATGTTTCCAATTCCAGTTTGCAGTATCTGTGTCTTTTTTAAAATTCCTTGAAGTCTCGGATCTTAATTTTGCCACCACCAATTCTTGCGCATTCGCACTAAACAAACAAAAAACTGTCAATAATAAAAGGAATCCCTTGAGCATGCGCTAATTTTTATAAATATACAACCTAGTCAATAACCGATTGACTCTTAGGTTGATATAAAAAATAATACAATATATCTTGTCCTATTTTAATCATTTGTATATCAATCAATTAGGAATTTTGTCTGACAAGTTGACACATAAAAATATTTTGACTAAGTTTGCAGTTCAAAATAAGTGCATGGAATCTGATTTACTGATAGATAAAACCCAGGATGAAGCTAGACAAGGGGAAGCCTTTGCTAGCCAGGCAAGTTCGGGTGTCTTTCAAAAGCACTTCTATGTAGAGAGTTACGGGTGCGCGATGAACTTTGCAGATAGTGAAGTGGTTGCATCCATCTTAGAAAAGAATGGTTTTGGAGGCACTAAAAATATTGAAATCGCAGATTTAATCTTAATCAATACCTGCTCTATTCGTGAAAAAGCTGAACTAACTATACGCAAGCGATTGACTGAATTTAGAAGATTGAAGCAAGCCAACCCCGGTGTACTGATTGGAGTATTGGGTTGCATGGCAGAAAGATTGAAAGCCCAATTATTAGAGGAAGAAAAATTGGTGGACTTAGTGGTTGGGCCAGATGCCTATAGAACCCTACCCGATTTAATTGCCGAAGCTGGTACTGGACAAAAAGCAGTGAATGTGCTTTTAAGTAGAGACGAAACCTATGGCGATATTGCACCCGTTAGATTAGACAACAATGGTATTAGTGCTTTTGTATCCATTATGCGTGGATGTAATAATATGTGTAGTTTCTGTGTGGTGCCTTTCACAAGAGGTCGCGAGCGCAGCAGAGATGCATTTTCAATTCTTGCAGAATGCAAAGACTTATTTGACAAAGGATACAAAGAAGTGGTGTTATTAGGTCAAAATGTGGACAGTTATTATTGGAGCAATCCAGAAAATAGTGCAACCACTACCTTCGCCATGTTATTAGAAGAAGTGGCACAAATAGATCCAAGTCTTAGGGTTCGTTTTAGCACATCTCATCCTAAAGATATCACGGACGAAGTGTTACACACCATTGTTAAATACGATAATATTTGCAAGCACATCCACCTTCCTGTTCAAAGTGGAAGCTCAAGGATGCTGCAATTGATGAATAGAACTTACACAAGAGAATGGTATATGGCTAAGATTGACCGTATTCGCGCCTTACTTCCAACTTGTAGTATTACTTCAGATATCATTGCAGGATTTTGTACAGAAACCGAGGAGGATCATCAAGACACCCTTAGCCTTTTACAATATGCCAATTACGATTTAAGCTACATGTATTTTTATTCTGAACGTCCTGGCACATTGGCTGCAAGAAGGTATGAGGATGATATTGATTTAGTGACTAAAAAAAGAAGACTGCAAGAAATTGTAGACCTACAATGGACCTTATCCAATGAAAGTAATAAGCGAGATGTGGGAAGCCAATTCGAAGTATTGATAGAAGGAAATAGTAAAAGGAACGAAGCAGAATGGATGGGAAGAAATAGTCAAAATAAAGTCGTAGTATTTCCAAAAGGCAATTTTGATTATAAAAAAGGAGACTACGCGCAAGTCAAGATTCACAGTTTTACAAAAGGTACTTTATTAGGAGAGCTCATTTAATTTAATTTAATTTAATATCATTTAATTTATTCATACCATGGATTTACAATCATTAAAAAACAGATTCAGTATCATTGGCAATACGCCCTTACTGAATCATGCTTTAAATACTGCGGAGCAGGTTGCTGCAACCGATTTAACAGTGCTCATTGTGGGAGAAAGTGGTGTTGGAAAAGAAGTTTTTTCTCAAATCATTCATAGCCTATCCTCCAGAAAACACAATCCATTTATTGCGGTTAACTGCGGCGCGATTCCAGAAGGCACCATTGATTCAGAATTATTTGGACACGAAAAAGGTTCATTCACTGGCGCTGTAGATAGTCGCAAAGGCTATTTTGAAACTGTAAGTGGCGGTACCATTTTCTTAGATGAAATTGGTGAATTGCCTTTGGGTACACAGGCTAGGTTATTACGTGTTTTAGAAACAGGTGAATTCATTCGCGTTGGTTCATCTAAAGTGCAAAAAACAGATGTGCGTGTCATTGCTGCAACCAACAGAGAGCTGATTGAATTCACAGAAAAAGGAAGATTTAGAGAAGATTTATATTATAGATTAAACACGGTGCCTATTCGTGTTCCTTCATTAAGAGACCGTAAGGAAGACATCCCCTTACTTTTTAGAAAATTCGTAGTCGATTTTGCAGAAAAATATAAGACCAAACCCATTTATTTAGACGAAGAAGCCAAAGGATTATTGACGGCATATGGTTGGCCAGGTAATGTGCGAGAATTGAAAAATATTGCAGAGCAAATTTCTGTATTGAGTAAAAACGACCATATAGATGCAGCACAATTGAATAGCTTCTTACCAAAACATACAGCAAATAAAATGCCAATGGTCACTGGTACCCCAGTTGGTGAATTTGCGAATGAGCGTGAAATTTTATACAAACTATTTTTTGACATGAAAAAAGATGTCAATGAATTAAAGAAAATGTTTTTAGAGATATTACAGAACCCAAGTTTATCGGGGCAAACGGCACACTTTACAAAAGAAGCCATCATCAATGAATTAAAGGAAGATATTGCCCCATCCCATGCCCCAGTGTCCACTGTGAGTATGCCTAATAATGCAATGCAATTACCGCATCACCAACCAGTCATCATTGACAATGACCTTCAGAACCATTATGAAATAGAAGAGTCATTAAATATCATGGATAAAGAAAAAGAACTAATTTTAAAGGCACTAAAAAAACATAGAGGTCGTCGTAAAGATGCTTCTACCGACCTAGGCATCAGCGAAAGAACATTGTACAGAAAAATCAAAGAATACGACATTGAAGAATAAATTATACATATTCAGCTGCATCAGTCTATTTTTACTGCTAAGTTCTTGTGGTATCTATAGTTTTAAGGATGCTATTATCCCCGATAATGTAAAAACGGTTAAGATTGGATTCATCGACAACAGAGCAAGGTATATCAACCCGCAGTTGGCACCCATGTTGACGGATAAAATTTTACAAAAAATTATTGGACAAACAAAACTAACTAGGACCAATAGTGACGACGCTCACTATCAAATTTTTGCAACCATCACCAATTACGATCCTTCGCAAACTGTAGGTGTGAGTGGGCAAGCAGCAGCAAGCAATAGACTTACGGTGACAGTGCATGTTGTTTTGAAAAAGACATTGGAAAATAAAGAACTTGAATTTGATGTAACCCGTAATTTTGATTTCTCAGCCAATTTAACTTTAAATCAAGCAGAGGGACAATTAATGGATGAAATCATTCGTAGTATTACGGATGATATTTTTAATCAAATTTTTTCAAACTGGTAAAGCATGAGTGCATTAATGATCAACGATATAGTTAAACAATGGACAGGACATGCTTCACTAGAAGCCATCGAAACTGATACCCTAGAAAAGTTTGCATTGGAGCATCCCTATGCGCCAACAGTTCAATTTCTTTTGGCAAAAAAATACCAGCTAATTGCCTCCCCGCTTTTAGCCACTCAATTATTTAAAGCAACTGCTTACTTTCCTTCTAGTCTTCATTTACATTGTTTAATGAATCAATTAGCTCAAAATGAAGTCAACGCACCTGCAGATGCCAAATTAGATAGCGTACTCAATAATCAAGTGGCACAATTCAATGAGCAGGTAGATGCATCTGATGTGCTAGATTATGAGAAAGAAATAGCAACAAGCTTACAGAAAGACTATTTTGCCGCTCAAGGCATCGAATTAGACCTATCTAAGCTCCCTCAAGATAAATTTACCCAACAGCTAAGAAGTTTTACTGCTTGGCTGAAAGTGATTAAAAACAAGGATGGTGTAGATCAGCTTGACCAAATTGGAGCATTAGGGGCAGATCAGGAGCAAATCATTGCTCAAATAGCCGAAAAAGCCAATATTCCAGCGGATATTTTAACCGAATCCATGGCTGAAATATGGGAAAAACAAGGGAATTTGAAGAAAGCCATTGCCACCTATGAAAAATTAAGTTTTATTTTTCCTGAAAAATCCGTTTATTTTGCATCCCGTATAGAACATTTAAAAAATAACAAATGATAACTTTCTTTTTAATATTAGTCGTAGTAGCCTGTGTTGCCTTGGGATTCATGGTATTGATCCAAAACCCAAAAGGTGGTGGATTAAACGCCAATGTGGGTGGATTGAGTAACAATTTTATGGGTGTGAAGCAAACGACAGATGTACTTGAAAAAGGTACTTGGATTTTCGCTTCTGTGATTGCAATATTAGCCATTACATCTACCTTATTCTTAAGTGGTAGTTCGAGCGAAGGAAATAGCGTATTAGACAAAGTCAATACTTCTACTACAACAAGTCCAGCAACTCAAGTGGCGCCTCCTCCTCCACCTCCAGCAGCTTTAGATACAAACAAGAAGTAATTCAATAAGAATGTGTATTCATTCTTTTTAAAATAGTATTTTTCCCCACCATCCAAATGGTGGGGATTTTTTTTGTATTTTAGTTGATATGAAAAATCTACTATCAATACTAATTAGTGTTATTGTATTTTATATTTTCTTTATTGTATTTGTTAAGAGCACTCATTTTAATGAAGAGCAGGTTTATTTTGAATATAAGCAAGAAGGCTTGAGTCAATTGGCTGACAGTTTAGTTGCAAAAAAAATTATCTACGAAAAAACGAGTTTTTTACTCCTTACTAAAGCATTGAAAGTCCAAGACAAAATTAAAGCTGGAAGATTCCTTGTGAAAAGGAAAACCAGTGTGCTTGATATTATAAGGATGTTAAGAAACAATCGACAAGCGACGGTAAAATTGGTATTGAATAAAGTGCGCACAAAAGGGGAATTGGCAAAATTAATCGCAAAGGCTTTCGATAAAGACAGTACAGCAGTGGTGGCCTATTTAAGTAGCAATGATTCTTTACAAGCTTTTGATACAGATACTACACAGCTATTTACTTTGCTCATACCCAATACCTATGAATATTATTGGAGTAGTTCAATGACTCAAATTTTAAGCAAATTACAAAAGGCGCAAATTAATTTTTGGAGTCAGAATAACCGCATTCAAAAAGCAGCAAGTAAAGGCATGAGTCAAAATCAAATCTACACTTTAGCTTCTATTGTGGAAGAAGAAACCAATTTCGACTCAGATAAGTCTTTAATTGCAAGTGTTTACCAAAATAGATTAAATAAGCAAATGCCTTTGCAAGCATGTCCAACCATCAAATACGCGATGCAAGACTTTACCATCACTCGTATTTATGAAAAATATTTATCCAACGCATCTCCCTATAATACCTACCGTATCAAAGGACTGCCTCCTGGCCCTATTTGCACCCCGGCAGGTAAAACCATTGACCTAGTGTTGGATGCCCCAAAAACAGATTATATTTACTTTGTGGCAAAAGCAGACTTTAGTGGTTACCATCATTTTAGTAACAACTATGACGAACATGATCGATATGCCAAGGAATACCAGAAAAAATTAGACGCCTACCAAGCTAAAAAAGCAATGGAGCATAGTCGCAATAATAAATAATCAGTTTGTAAAATAATAGTTGATACATTAAATTATAAATAGCCCTTCCATTACTTGAAAAAAATAATACAATACCTTTTAATCCCACTGCAATTTGCAAAGCAGAAAGCAAAACGTATTGTCATACCTGGTTTTCAGGATGTGAATTTATTTCAAGTGATTCAGTTTTTATTCAAACAATTGAATACCATTGGACTCTATGATCGTGCTTCTGCCATTTCCTTTAATCTGATTATGGCATTACCTGCGGGATTCTTATTTTTATTTTCAATCATCCCCTATTTCCCAAAAAGCTTAAAAATTAAAAAACAGATTCTTTCAATTTTTAAGGACATCTCACCCAATTCAAGTACCTATCGATTTATTTTAGATATCATCAATGATTTGTTAAGTCAACACGTTGGTATCTTCTCCTTTGGTTTCCTATTATTGTTATTTTATGCATCCAATGCCATGACAGGCATCATTAGAAGTTTTGATAAATCCATCATGCAAAATAGACCCTTCTTTCTGCATCAAAGAATGAGGGCGCTTCGCTTAACGTTAATTTTAATGTTGCTTGTTTTTGCAAGCCTTCTAGTATTGATTGGACAGGATCAATTGACCACCTTATTAAGAGAA
The DNA here is from genome assembly GCA_945902975.1 of Chitinophaga pinensis. Taxonomy (GTDB): domain Bacteria; phylum Bacteroidota; class Bacteroidia; order Chitinophagales; family Chitinophagaceae; genus Sediminibacterium; species Sediminibacterium pinensis_E. The sequence goes on along the minus strand of CAMDNL010000079.1, from coordinate 138 downwards.
TTATTTGATATCAAACGAAAAACAATTTTACCTTACTGGAACAGCATTCGATGGGGCATCATTGTTTTGCTTTTATTTTATGGCAATGCCTTTATTTATAAGTATGCACCACATGTAAAAGAAAAATGGGCCCTACTA
>CAMDNL010000078.1 GCA_945902975.1 Chitinophaga pinensis | reverse complement strand
ATGCCAATTGGGCCAATGCATGGGAGATGAAAACAATTGCATCGGATAATAGTACCGCACCAATTTTTGGTGTGGCCATCTTAGGCGCTATAGCAGCTTCGATGGTAGGTTCTATATTTAGTAGTGATGCATGGAACAATGTCACCTTTATTGCGGGGGAAATTAAAAATCCAAAACGCAATATTGGATTGAGTCTTTTTTTAGGTACATTAATTGTCACAGTGATTTATATTTCTGCGAACCTGATGTACTTAAGTGTGCTACCATTAAATGAGATTGCCAATGCACCAGCAGATCGTGTGGCGGTAGCTGCATCCAATGTCATTTTTGGTAATATTGGTACCTATGTCATTGCAGTCATGATCATGATTTCTACATTTGGTTGTAACAATGGATTAATCCTTGCAGGTGCAAGAGTGTATTATACCATGGCGCAGGATGGATTGTTCTTTAAAAAGGCGGGTACTTTAAATAAGCATGCAGTTCCTGCTTGGGCACTTTGGGCACAATGTATTGTAGCGGGCTTACTTTGTTTAAGTGGAAGGTATGGCGACTTATTAGATATGGTGTCCTTTATTGTGGTGATATTTTACATCCTTACCATCATAGGTATTTTTATTCTTCGTAAAAAAAGACCAGAATTAGAAAGACCTTATAAAGCATTTGGCTATCCATTTTTACCTGCTATTTATATTTTAATGGGTACTTGCTTTTGTGTCTTGTTAATCATCTATAAACCAAATTTCACATGGCCTGGTTTAATCATTACTTTATTAGGCGTACCATTGTATTATTTGGCATTGCGTAATCAAAAAACCGCATCGTAAATGATGGATATAAATCACTTTAATCAATTATTTGAGGGCTTTGCTACCACTAAAATTGGGGTAGTAGGAGATATTATGTTGGACACCTATTGGTGGGGTAGCGTTGACCGTATTTCACCAGAAGCACCGGTGCCGATTGTGTCCCTTCAACGTAAGGAAACAAGGGTAGGCGGCGCAGCCAATGTAGCACTTAATTTAAGGGCTTTAGGTGCCCCAACAACCTTGTTTGCTGTGGTAGGTATGGATGCTGAGGCAAAGGAATTAAATGCGCTTTTAAAAGCCGAGGGCATCAACACGCAATACATTCACTCAAGTGCATCTAGGGCGACAACCAATAAAGTGAGGATCATGGGACGCAATCAACAAATGATGCGCTTGGACCATGAAAATACGCACGACATCAATGATGAAGAATCAAAAGCATTGTTAGATAATTTTTATGCCTACGTTGAAAAAGAGCAGCCCGCATTAATCATATTAGAGGATTACAATAAAGGGGTCTTAACGCCACATATCATCAAAGCGATTATTGCTTATTGTAATCAAAAAGGAATTCCAACAGCGGTGGATCCAAAGCAAAAGAATTTCTTAGCCTATCAAAATTGCACCATCTTTAAACCTAATTTAAAAGAGGTGAAAGAGGGCTTGAAAATGGAGATTCCAACAGTCGATCTTGCACATATGCAACAAGTGCATGTGGCTTTGCAGGTAGCATTACAGCATACGATTTCGTTTATCACTTTGTCTGAACATGGTGTATTTTATGCACAAGAAAATAAGGAAGCATTCATCCCAACACATATCCGCAACATTGCAGATGTAAGTGGCGCTGGAGATACTGTGATTGCAGTGGCTTCTTTGGTGTATGCGTATTCAAAGGATATGGCATTGGCGGCAGAAATTGCTAATATTGCTGGTGGGTTAGTCTGTGAATTAGTGGGTACCGCGCCAATTGATAAAACCTTGTTGGCAAACGAAGTAAAAAAATTATTAGTTACATCGCATTCGTAAAATAGATCATGAAAAAAACAGCCATTATCGTAGCCGGAGGAACTGGACAAAGAATGGGCGCTACATTACCTAAACAATTTTTAGCTATTGAAGGCAAATCTATTTTATTGCATACAGTAGACCAATTTGTAGCTGCATTTTCGGATATCAATTTTGTGATTGTTTTACCAGCAGATTATATTCAAGAGGGAGAAAATTTAATTGCATCAAGTGGAATTACCCAGCCTGTTCAAATTGTTGCTGGAGGCGATACACGTTTTCAATCCGTTAAAAATGGCTTGGCTCAAGTAGACCCGGAAGCAATCGTGTTTGTGCATGATGCAGTTCGTTGTTTGTTGACTCCATCTTTGATACAAAATTGTTATCAGCAAGCGGCAGAAAAAGGATCTGCCATACCTGCAGTCGCTTCTACAGATACCATCAGAATCGTTGAGGGCGTCAAGCACCATGTAGTGAATCGTGAAAATGTGATGATGATACAGACACCACAAACTTTTAAAGCTGCTTTGTTAATTAAAGCTTTTGAGCAAGCGTATCAACCCTCATTTACAGACGAAGCCAATGTGCTAGAAGCGAGTGGAACAGAAGTCTTTTTAATAGAAGGCGAATATGAAAATATAAAAATCACAAGGCCATTGGATTTAGCCATTGCTAATTATATTTTAGCAAAAAGAATTTCGAAGGATTAGTCTGCCGACTGGTTCACGACCGAAGCAGACTTACTAATTTTATCTAAAATTTGATGTGCCACTTCCATAGCTAAGTAACCATCAATTTCATTCACAACAGTAGGTCCATCTTTTTCAATTGCTTCAACAAAACTACTTAGCTCACTTAATATGGCATTGCCTTCCCCAACAATAGGGTTAGAGATAGAGATGGTCTTAGTGCCTTGATGTGTTTCGATATCAAATGAGAAAGCATCCGCTTCGTCTGGTAATTTTAATTTGATGATCTCTGTATTTTTCTCCAAAAAATCAATACCGATATAAGCATCCTTTTGGAAGAGTCTAATTTTACGCATTTTTTTCATGCTGATCCTGCTACTTGTTAGATTCGCTACACAACCGTTGTTGAATTCGATGCGAACGTTGGCAATATCTGGTGTATCAGTTAAAACAGCCACACCACTTGCTAAAATATTTTTAACATCACTCTTTACAATACTTAAAATGATGTCAATATCATGGATCATCAAATCAAGGATTACACTCACTTCTGTTCCCCTAGGATTAAATTGAGCCAATCGATGTACTTCGATAAATAATGGGTTTAATGTTTCATTTTTTAATGCAGTAAATGCAGGATTGAATCTTTCTACATGACCCACTTGTAATTTCACGTTGGCCTCTTTGACCATTTGCATGATCTTTTTACCTTCTTCTATTGTGTTGGCCATAGGTTTTTCTACAAAGACATGTTTGCCCATTTTAATGGCCATTTCACAAACCGGGAAATGTAAATGGGTAGGCGTCACAACATCAATGGCATCTACAGCAGCAATCAGTTCGGCCTCATCTATAAATCTTTTGATACCATAGGTTTTTTCTACTTCGGCAGCGGATTCGTTGTTGGGGTCAAAAAAGCCAACCAATTCCACTGTTGGAATCTGTTTCCAGTTATTCAAGTGAAATTTTCCTAAATGCCCCACACCAAAAACACCTACTTTAAGCATACAAAATATTTATGAGGCAAAGTTAAGTGGATTAGGGGGTATAAATGATTGACTTACAAGAGTGTGAAAAACTTTTAACTAGTTTGATTTAAGCTCGGTCTTTAGTATCTTGAGGAGGATAAAAAAGCGATTAAATGCACCAGAATATACAAAATTTAGTAAAGCTGGCATCCAAGCCAGAACGTATGATCATTGGTTTAATGAGTGGCACTTCTATGGATGGTCTAGATATTGCATTGTGTTTGATCAAGGGATCAGGAAGGGATACTCAATTTGAATTAAAAGCATTTACAACAATTGACTATACCAATGATTTTAAAGAAAAGATTTTAAGCATCTTTTCAAAAGAAATGGTGGCCTTGGAAACACTTTGTTTACTCAATGCATGGGTTGGACGCCAGCATGGAAAAATGGTATTAGATGCATTGACATCTTGGAATATCACTCCCGACAGGGTAGACATGATTGCAAGTCATGGACAAACCATCTACCACGCACCAAAATCTTTACATCCTCACTCAGAATATGATCCAGCAACTTTGCAAATTGGAGATGGGGACCATATTGCTGTCACAACAGGTATTTTAACCTTGAGTGATTTTAGACAAAAACATATTGCCGCAGGAGGAGAGGGCGCACCACTAGCAGTATATGGGGATTATCTTTTATGTAGTCATCCTACCGAAAATAGATTGTTATTAAATATGGGCGGCATCGCTAATTTCACCTATTTAGAAGCAGGCTGTAGTTTAGATCAAGTTTTTTCAACAGATACAGGTACCGGTAATACATTAATGGATGCTTACACAAGAGCTCATTTTGCACCACTAGCATATGATAAAGACGGTGCAATTGCAGCTGCTGGAAAAGTCAATGCAGCTTTATTATCCGAATTAAAAGCACATTCGTTTTTTTCTTTAGTCTTACCAAAAACCATTGGGCCAGAGTTATTCAACTTAGAATTTTTATCCAAAGCACAAATAGCTAGTAATACATTAGACTTGTCTAAGGAAGATGTGATGGCAACCTTAAATCGTTTTTCTGCAGAAACTATTGCAGACTGCATACAATCTAGTATTCCAGCTGGAACTAAATTCAATATGTATAGTAGTGGAGGAGGGATGCACAATCCTGTGTTGATGGGTCATTTAAAATCTTTATTGCCTAATGCTATCTTGTATTCCTCCCAAGTGATAGGTATCAATCCAGACGCAAAGGAAGCGATCTTATTTGCTTTATTAGCCAATGAAGCGGTTGCTGGAACACCTTTATTTGCAGGCGGTCATGCGACCAAAATACCCATTACCATGGGGAAGATGAGTTTCCCAATCTAGTTTTGGTTTTAAATTCAAATGCGCAACTTTTATCGATTTTATATAAAGATCATTTAAAATAAAAAAGCCTTCCCAGAATTGGGAAGGCTTTATAGTAATGGGGGATTACTTATTTTAACTGAAATGCTTCAATGGATTTTTTTACTGATCCATGTGTGCTTAAAAGTTCAGCTGCTTTTGTTGCATCAATTGAATGTAATTCGTCTACGATCATTTTTACACCACGATCAAATAATTTTTGATTCGTTAACTGCATATTGACCATTTTATTTCCTTTGATGCGACCAAGTTTTACCATGACAGCAGTTGAAATCATATTCAGTACCATTTTTTGTGCGGTACCACTTTTCATTCTCGTGCTTCCAGTAATAAATTCAGGACCCACCACCACTTCGATAGGGAAGTTGGCATGGGCAGACACTGGACTATTTAAATTACAGCTAATACTTCCTGTAGTAATTTGATGTTGTCTACAAGCTTGAAGTCCACCAATCACATAAGGGGTGGTTCCACTTGCAGCAATACCAATTACCACATCTAGCTTGCTAATATTATAATCCAATAAATCTTTCCAAGCTTGATCCATATCGTCTTCGGCATTTTCAACTGCCTGAAACATGGCTTGGTGTCCTCCTGCTATAATCCCAATCACTAAATCATTGGGTACCCCAAAAGTGGGAGGGCATTCACTTGCATCTACTAAACCTAGTCTGCCACTCGTTCCTGCCCCGATATAGAATAGGCGTCCCCCATTCGATAACTTTCCCACTATTGAGTCAACCAAAGTCTGAATTGTTGGAATCACTTGTTCAACAGCATAAGCCACTTTTTTGTCTTCTGCATTGATATGTTGCATAATCTCAGTGGTACTGAAATTTTCAATATGATCATAGTTAGAATTCGATTCTGTAATACGTATAAATGACTTATCCATTCAATTCTTTTTTTAATTAAAAACTAGGGTCTGACGGTGTGTTTGGATTACCATCTCTTTCTCTAAATGGATAAGGGAAAAAGTTTCTCTTTCTTTCAGTAAGAGGTCTTCCAAAACGACGCATGTCTTCTAGTTTCAAACCTGACATATACAATTCGATACATCTGTTTTTGTAAATTTCATCTAAAATTTCTGTAGATGTACTTGCTGTAGAAGCAGACAATCCAGCACCAACTCTGTATATATCCGCAGTAGCAGTTTTAGTAATGACTTTATTTAACTCAGTCAATGCACCTGTTAAATTATTTGTTCTTGCCATTGCTTCAGCTTTGATAAGCATGATTTCACCTGGTAAGTAAATAGGGATAGCAGTGGTAGTGCTGTTATAAAATCCATTGATTCTGTATCTTGGAGCAATAGTTGCATTGATTGAAGTGTAAAATGCAATACGACCATCTGTTAATGCAGGCGCTAATGTTGCAGGTAATCCTAATGTAGAATCAATTGCTTGGAAAACATTATTCGTTGCTGTTGCAGTTGTGAAGATTGGATTTGTACTAATTGCATCATAGTTGAAAGTAGATCTTTTTGTAAGGTCTACTAAATTTGCTGCCGTTAGCGCATCTGCATTTTTACCAGTGTACAATAAATACCTTGCTTTAAGTGCATTTAAAGTATTCACGTAATCAATACCAGGAGTAGCATCAGATAAATAGGTAGCACTCACAGGTGTAGAACTAATTGTACTTAAAGCACTATTGATTGTGGCAATAGCAGCATCATATCCTTCCATTCTGCCTCTGAACTTTACTTGAGAACCTATGCCCTCTGGTACTTGTTCCCAAAACATAGAAAGTGTTCCCATTGCCAATGCTTTTAAGATAGATGCATGTGCAATTAAACCACTTGCATAGCCTTTGTCATTTACATTAGCAGCAGCAGCAAGCACTGTATTCGCATCATAGATCACTTTATTAGAGTTGGTCCAAATATTCGCTAAAACAGTGTTGGTATTATCAACCGTAGTTCCACCTCTGCTAAATTGAAACTCTGCCACATTACCAGCGTTCATTAAAATAACTTCATTGGTAGCAAAACCATTGGCAGTTACCATGCCATAAAGCACACTAGCGCCACCAAAAGAATAAACCCTTTGAGCACCAATGTTCACTCCCACTAAACCTCTTGCAGAACTAAACACCTGATCGGTGGTTGGCGCATTCGGGTTTGGGAACTCTTTCTTACAACTAGCAAGGGACAGTATCCCCAGTAAGAAAGCGAATTGATATATATATTGTATCTTTTTCATTTTTCTTGATTTATTGAATTAAAGATTAAAAATCAGCTTTGATACCAAAACTGAAAGTACGAGGGATAGGTGTAGCACCAAAGTCGATACCTCTTAACAAAGTGCTTTGACCACCAGAGTTAACTTCTGGATCGTATCCATTGTAATTATCCCATGAAATAAGATTTCTTCCGCTAAAATTGATGCTAAGGTTATTGATGAACTTTAATTTACCAACATTATAACTCACAGATAATTCACGCAATTTCACAAATGAACCATCATCAACTCTCCATTCTTCAATTGCATAAATACCGTTGATATAACCTCTTGGTAAAATACCTCTTTGCTCTTGTTCAGCAACTTTACCATTACCAACACCTTGTCTAGTTCTGAAATCGGCATTGAATACATCTACGCCTTGAACCGCATCTAATTGAGCACGGAAATTCCATTTCTTGTAACTTACTTCATTCACTAAACTTGCTGTGTAATC
>CAMDNL010000077.1 GCA_945902975.1 Chitinophaga pinensis | reverse complement strand
GGTTATCAGGGTGTAGACCATATTGCGAGTGGGGATGATATGTTTTTAATGCATAAAATGAAACAGACTTTGCACAAACCAGTGGGGTATTTATTTCATCCCGATGCCATTGTGTTGACGGCTGCAATGGATACTTGGAAAAGTTTTATCATGCAAAGAATTCGTTGGGCGAGCAAGGCAAGATATTATGACGATCGTTCCATTACCATGGTATTGACATTGGTCTATTTTTTTAATTTGAGTTTTGTTTTATTGGCATTCATGGGTAGCTGGAGTACCCTTTTAATTGCGCTGGCTTTTAAAACCTTCTTTGAATTGTTCTTCTTGGATCCGGTGGCGAAATTTTTTAGGCTGCAGCCGGAACTAAAACATTTTGTATTGTATCAACCTATTCATATTGTGTACAATATCGCTGCCGGCCTATTTGGACAGCTAAAAACCTATTCCTGGAAGGGCAGAAAGGTGAAATAAGCGGCTTTTAGGTAAGAATCGAGCTATTTTTAGTAATTTTGCCTCCTAATATTTGACTATGTCTACTGAAACAATACTTCCTCAAGCAGCTACATTAACCGCGAAAGATTTTGCGACCGATCAAGAAGTACGTTGGTGCCCTGGCTGTGGGGACTATTCTATTTTGGCGCAGGTACAAAAAGTGATGCCTACCATTGGCGTCCCTAAGGAGAATATTGTGATCATTAGCGGGATTGGTTGTAGTAGTCGTTTCCCTTATTATATGAATACTTTTGGGATGCACTCCATTCATGGTCGTGCGACTGCAATTGCGAGTGGATTAAAAGCATCTCGTCCCGAATTAAGCGTTTGGATTGTTGCTGGTGATGGAGACGCATTAAGTATTGGTGGTAACCATACGATTCATATGTTGAGAAGAAATTTTGATGTCAATTTTTTAGTGTTCAATAATCAGATCTATGGTTTAACCAAAGGTCAGTACTCCCCAACATCTGAATTAAATAAAATCACTAAGAGTACCCCAATGGGTAGTATTGATCATCCATTTAATCCTGCTGCTTTGGCATTGGGTGCGGATGCAAGTTTTATCGGGCGTAGCATGGATCGTGACCCAAAGCATTTACAAACGATGATCACGCGCGCGCAACAACATAAAGGATCTTCTTTCTTAGAGATTTATCAGAACTGTAATATTTTCAATGATGGGGCTTTTGAAATTTTCACCGAGAAAGCATCAAAGCCTTTACACGCTTTATTTGTAGAGCAGGGTAAGCCATTGACTTTTGGTGCGAACAATGAAATGGGTATTCGCTTTGATGGATTACGTCCCGAAGTTGTAACGATTGGCGAAAAGTACAGCGCAGATGATTTATGGATACACGACGAAAAAGATTTTTATAAAGCACAGGTCTTAGTGCGTTTATTTGATAATCCTAGCGAAGTGGCTGCTTATTTTCCTCGTCCTTTTGGTGTGTTCTATACCGCTGATCGTCCTTGTTACGAAGACATGATGGCATTACAAGTAGAGGAAGCCGTGACCAGCAAAGGCATGGGGGATTTAGATAAATTAATTCGTGGCAAAGAGACTTGGGAGATTTTATAAGTCATAAAAATTTCAAGTTCAATAAATTTCAATTTCACAAATCGATATAATTTCTTTTGAGGGCTGTCATCACCATGGCGGTCCTTTGTTTTACCCCTAACTTTTTAAATATCCGATCTCGATAGCCGTAAATCGTGTACACACTTTTTTGTAAGGACGCCGCAATCTCCTCATAACTATAGTCCTTGGTGCAGGCTTGAATAAATTTTACTTCATTCTCCGTTAAAGGATTTTTATTATAGTTCAGCGCTTTGATATCAATGCCTTGTAATACATTTTTTGTGATCAGTTTACACTTATCGGCAGATAAATTAAACTTGGTTTTTCTTTGTACACATTGCTTTAGATCAATCATTGGTTCGTCTGTAAAAAAGATACCATTAAGCCCATGCTTCATCAGATAACAAATGGAATTTATTTTCTTTTCGTTAGACTTTAATAAAATATAGGTATAACTATTGCGTGCACGAATCACTTGAATAAGATTAAGTAAACTTTGGTGGCCATAGTCATCGGATAAAATGCAGAGTGCAATGCGTTCCTTTGTATTGTTCATATAGGCTTGCATGTCTTCAACAGCGCTGGTTTGAAAGATGACTTTGCAGTCTTCCTGTTGTTCGATAGAAGCTGCCACTGCGTTTCGGGTCAGAATTTTCTCTTCTAAGTAGACGATTGGAAACATTATTTTCTTTTACCAAATTAAGGCTATTTTTAAGGCAATTAAATGGGTATTTATACCTATCAACTTTATGCTAATACAAATTCATCCCACACATCCTCAACCTAGACAACTGGCTATGGTAGTAGATTGCCTGCAATCTGGCGGTATCATTGCCTATCCCACAGATACGATTTATGGATTGGGCTGTTCTATATTAAATAAGGATGCAATTGAGAAAATATGTGCCATAAAAAAAATCGATCCTGAGAAAGCAAACCTTAGTTTTATTTGTGCCGATTTAAGTGATTTAAGTTTGTATGCAAAAAGTATTGACAATAGTTTGTTCCGCATTTTAAAAAAAGCATTGCCTGGTCCTTTCACTTTTATTTTACCTGCTAGTAAAGAAGTACCTAAAATTTTACAGTCTAAGAAAAAAAACATTGGACTTCGTATTCCTGATAATTTAATTGCAGTTTCTATTATCAAAACATTAGGGCATCCAATTTTGTCGGCAAGTTTCCCGGGGGAGGAGGTAGAAGAGTATACCGATCCTGAAATTATTTATGAGCACTGGGGCAATCAAATTGATATGGTGGTGGATGGTGGAATAGGAGGGATCATCCCTTCTACTGTGGTGGATTGCACGACGGATCATTACGAAGTCATTCGCCAAGGTGCTGGGGTTTGGGATTATTAGTCCTAATTCCTAAAGTTGATCTTTTGGGAAATTCAATTAAGCCAACTAAATTTTGAAACTTTTTCGGTGTTCATCACAAAGGCCATGAAGGGCGATGGCTGCGCGATGCGCAGCGGTGCCGTATCCTTTATTTTGGTCCCATCCATACTGCGGGTACTTTTTGTGCAACTCAATCATATAGGCATCACGAGCGGTTTTTGCAAGGATACTGGCAGCGGCTATATGGGCATATAGCCCATCGCCCTTAATGATGGTTTGGTGCGGCAGTTTTTTATAAGGGTAAAATCTGTTTCCATCCACCGCAATAAACTGAGGTCGTTTTTTCAATTGATCCAAGGCCAGGTGCATGCTTTTAATGCTCGCTTTTAAAATATTGATTTCATCTATTTGAGCTGGGGTTTGTGATCCAATCGCCCATGCAATCGCTGCTTCTTTAATAATGGGAGCCAACATTGCTCTTTGCTTTTCACTTAATTTCTTGCTATCATTAATAAGAGGGTGGTAAAAATCCTTTGGTAAAATCACTGCTGCAGCAAATACCGGTCCGGCATAACAACCTCTGCCAGCTTCGTCGCAGCCAGCCTCCAATTTGTCGGCTTGATAATAATTAAGGAGTTTGGGCAAACCTATTTATTTAGTAGGTTCAAATATATCAAAGTCAGTTGATACTGTCCACTTGATCCTTGATCAATTTTGTTCAAGATCTAATGAACTTAACAGCATTCTTTTTCACAAAGCAAAATCAATCTTAATTATGATGGTGATTATTGCTTTGAATTCCACTTCCTTGAAGATTTACTTAGTAACTTTGCGTATAGCTTTAAAGGGCTTAGGTCCTATATCATATTGAAGTAGTTAGAAGTTAATTTATCTATGGAATTACAAGACAATAAATCTCGCGCTGTTGCCAATTGGCTAATCCTGGGAGTAGCTATGACCATTGTGCAAATTGCACTAGGTGGTATTACGCGTTTAACTGGTAGTGGCTTGTCTATAACAGAATGGGAGGTAGTCACTGGTACTTTACCTCCAATGAATCAAGCTGCTTGGCAGTTGTTGTTTGAAAAATATAAAACAACGCCACAGTTTCAATTATTGAATTTTGACTTTACGATTGATAATTTTAAGTTTATCTTTTTTTGGGAATGGTTTCACCGCTTATGGGCAAGAATCATTGGCTTCGTATTTGCTTTTGGATTTATTTATTTTATTGTAAAAAAATATTTTAAACCTGAAATGATTCGTCCTTTAGTGATTTTATTTTTATTAGGTGCTTTGCAAGGTGGGATTGGTTGGATTATGGTAGCAAGTGGCTTAGAAGGAGATGCGGTATATGTAAAGCCAACGCGCTTGGCATTGCATTTTATTTTTGCAATGGGTTTACTATCTTATACTTATTGGTTTGCCCTTTCCTTAAAAGTGAAACCTGTTGAAAAAGCGCATTTAAGTATTGAGGCACAAGCCAGTTTTAAAGGCTTTCGTGTTTGGGCTTGGGTGGTGCTTGGGCTTTTGTTTTTTCAATTAATTTATGGTGCGCTCATGGCCGGGCACAAAGCAGCAAACGTAGCAAGCACCTGGCCAACGATCAATGGGGAGTGGGTTCCTACGCATTTAATGGGTAAGGAAAATTTCTTCTTAAATGCCATTGACAACACCACTTGGATACATTTTGTGCATCGCGGATTGGCGTATATTTTATTAGCAGTGGTTGTTTATTGGGTTGCTCAAATGCGTAAAATTCAGGGAAACTTATTTTGGAGTAATGTCAAGACATTGCCTTTATATATTGTGTTACTGCAAGTGATATTAGGTATCTTTTCGGTGTTGACAAGTAAACATATTATTCCTGGAACATGGGGGAGTTTTGAATGGATGGCACAATTGCATCAATTGGTGGGGATGTTATTATTACTTTCAGTAGTGAATATCATTTATGCGACTAAGTCTGTAAGGGATACTGCGCAATAATGTTTAATTTTATTTTAAATACATTTTTATGAACAGAGATATTGCTGATATCCGTCGCGACTACCAATTAGCTTCTTTGGATGAAGCCACGAGCATGGAACATCCAATGGATCAATTCACTATTTGGTGGAACGATGCCATTGAAAGCAATATCGACGAAGTGAATGCTTTTGTATTGTCTACGGTGAAAGCCAACGGCGCACCTGCTTCTAGAGTGGTCTTATTAAAAGGCTATACACCCGAAGGTTTTGTATTTTTTACCAATTATGATTCTGCAAAGGGATTACAAGTTGAAGCCCATCCTCATGTAGCCATGAATTTTTTCTGGAAAGAATTAGAGCGTCAAGTGCGTATTACAGGAACGATTAAAAAAATAAGCAAAGAAGAAAGTGAAACCTATTTTCATTCGAGACCCATTGGAAGCCAATTAGGTGCATGGTCCTCGCCACAAAGTAGAATCATTCCAGATAGGACATTCTTAGAAGACCTTGTTGCAGAAACTACCGAAAAATTTAAAGATGGAATCATACCATTACCTCCAGATTGGGGTGGGTATATTATTCATCCAACAGAAATAGAATTCTGGCAGGGACGCAGCTCTCGTTTACACGATCGCCTTCAATACAGTTTACATGACAATGGACATTGGGTGAAAGTAAGACTAGCCCCTTAATTTATAATTTATCATACCTCTATAACTTGAGGTCACAAATTGTGACCTCAAGTTTGGAGTGATTTCATTAACCTGGTTCTTTTGTAATCTTAAAAGGTCTATTTCTTTCTTGAAATTACTTTCTTTGCTGCAGCAACAATATTCACTGCATCCAATCCGTATTTAGTTAACAATTGGTTTGGTGTGCCACTTTCTCCAAATGTATCTTGTGTGCCAATGTATTCAACAGGCACTGGGTAATGCTTTGCAGCCGCTTGCGCGACCACATCTCCCATACCACCAATCACATTATGCTCTTCTGCAGTGACTACACAACCTGTTTTCTTTAAACTCTTAATAATCGCTGCTTCGTCAAATGGTTTAATGGTATGCAAGTTGATGACTTCTACACTAATCCCTTCTGCTTCTAATTGTTTTGCTGCTTCGATCGATTTCCATACAAGGTGTCCGCATGCTACAATAGTTACATCAGTTCCTTCTGCTAAGATTTGCGCCTTGCCAATCACAAAATCAGATCCATCTTCTTTGGTGAAGTTGGGCCATTTTGGTCGACCGAATCTTAAGTATACTGGACCTTCGTAGCCTGCAATCATTCTTGTTGCAGCTTTGGTTTGGTTATAATCACATGGCACAATCACGGTCATACCCGGTAACATTTTCATTAAGCCAATGTCTTCTAATATTTGATGTGTTGCACCATCTTCTCCTAAAGTCAATCCTGCATGCGATGCACAAATTTTTACATTCTTATCTGAGTAAGCAACACTTTGTCTAATTTGATCATACACACGACCTGTACTAAATCCAGCAAAAGTAGTGGTGTAGGGGATTTTACCGCCAATGGTTAAGCCCGCTGCAATACCAATCATATTGGCTTCTGCAATACCTACTTCAATGAATCGCTCTGGTAGTTCTTTCATCAAAGGGCCTAATTTAAAAGAACCTGCTAAGTCTGCAGTCAATACTACGACGTTTTTATTTTCTCTAGCGATTTCTAAAATACCATCTCCAAATCCTGCTCTTGTTTCTTTTTCGTTTTGAACTACGATATCTTTTGCGTTCATATTGTTAGGTTATACTTTGAAATAAAATATTTTTCTTTTTAGCACATTGAATTTTTATTTTCAATGTAGTGCGTTCGTTCTAGTTTTCGAAAGTAGAGTAGAAGTAAGGCGTCTTAGCTTCAAATTCTGCAGCACAGGTGTCTACCATTTTGTAGACCCTAGTGATACCCAACGCTTTTCTTTTTTCATAGACCTCGTCGTCTGACACATTGCCTTGTAATACTTTCGCAATTTGTAAATCACTAAAACCATGCTTCTTTGCTTCCTTCAATGTTTCAGTTGGCAAGGTCGCAAGTTCATGCTTTGCAATTTCTTTTTCTATGTCGCAGATGATCCTGATTTGATATAAGAACCAATTGTCTATGCCTGTTGCAGCTGCAATCGATCTTACTGTTGAGCCCTGCATTAACGCATCTTTGATTCTGAAGATACGATCCCATTTTGGAACCTTAATATACTCCATCAACTCTTCGTTCTTCATCAAACTTTTTCCATAATAGCCCAATCCAATTGCTTCGTTCTCTAAAGACTGACATGCTTTTTGAATGGCTTCCGTAAAGCTTCTTCCTATCGCCATCACTTCTCCCACACTCTTCATCTGCAATCCTAAAGTATCGTTCGCACCTTTGAATTTATCAAAATTCCATCTTGGTACTTTTACAATTACATAATCCAATGCTGGTTCAAAATAAGCAGAAGTGGTTTGTGTGATTTGATTTTTTAATTCATCTAAATGATATCCGATGGCTAATTTTGCTGCAATTTTTGCAATAGGGTATCCAGTTGCTTTGGATGCCAATGCAGAAGACCTTGACACACGTGGATTAATCTCTACTGCAATTAATTCCTCTGTGATTGGATTTTGTGCAAACTGCACATTACATCCTCCAGAGAAATTACCTAAGCTGCGCATCATCAACATGGCTTTGTTACGCATGTCTT
>CAMDNL010000076.1 GCA_945902975.1 Chitinophaga pinensis | reverse complement strand
TTTGATTTCTTTGCTGGCTTTGTTCAAAATTATGGATGGGTTGTATTTTTATTAACCATCTTTATTCGTTTAGTAACTTCTCCTTTGACTTACTCTAGTTTCTTGAGTACAGCCAAGATGAAAGTATTGAAACCTGAATTAGATGAGATTAAGAAAAAGACAGGGGACGATCAACAAGCTTACGCTATGGAGCAAATGAAGTTGTTTAGAGAAGCGGGTGTCAATCCTTTAGGTGGATGTATTCCTGCCTTATTACAAATCCCTATCTTCTTTGCATTGTACAGTTTCTTTAATTCCAATATCGCATTAAGGGGACAGTCTTTCTTATGGAGCCAAGACTTATCTAGTTATGATTCTATCTACACCCTTCCTTTTACTATTCCATTAGGTTTTGGAAGCCATATTAGTTTGTTTACATTAACAGCAGTATTGACCACGTTTATCTCGTCTATCTACAATATGTCGATGACGCCAACGCAAGATAATCCTGCATTAAAGTACATGCCTTATATTTTCCCATTCATGCTATTCTTTATCTTCAATAGTTTACCTTCTGCATTAACATGGTACTACACCGTATCCAATATTGTGACTTTATTATTGCAATTGTTAATTCAAAAAGTCATCATTGATCATGATAAAATATTAGCTACGATAGAGGTAAAGAGAAAGACGCCAAAGAAAAAAAGTAATTGGCAAGAGAAATATGAACAAATGATGGAGTCGCAAAAAAAAGTACAAGCCTTAAAAGACAAAACTAAAAAATAATATCTACTAAAGAGGCCTAATGTAAAATTGGGCCTCTTTACATTAATGTTTACTTCATATGCTACGATTATCCCCCCTAATTGTTTGCTTTCTTAGTTGTCTCGTCTTACAATTGCAAGCCCAAACTAAAATTGTAGGTGAATGTGCCATCACTTATGACATTCATCAAATATCCAAAACTGGAGACACAATTTTGTTAGGTCAAAAACAAATCTTTATAAAGGGGAATAGCTGTAAAACAATTTTAAAGACGCCTCAGTTAACCCAGACCCTTATATTTAATACCCAACAAGACACAGCCATTATTTTAAAAGAGATAGGCTTGAATAAAATGCTTCAGTATATTTTATATACTTCTATCAATCCTGTTAAATTAGTTTCAGCAAAGAAAAATAGCTTTATAAGTACCATTTTAAATTATCCTTGTGCGTCCATTACCTTGACTTGGGCAGATGGAAATACAATGGAAGTAGTCTATACAACAGATATCTTGCCTACGGTAACAGTATATGAACAAGCATTCAAAGAAATACCTGGCTTGGTATTGAATTATCAATTGACGACAAAGGAGGGGAATCGAATTTTATATAGCGCAACAAAAGTTGACTTAAGCCCAATTACATTAAATGTATTTGAAGTCAATAAAAATAACTACCAACAAATTAATTAGGGATTTTGTGGACTAGGTGTCTTGAACTTAGGTAAAATTACTTTGTGACGATAAGGGATCACATAAGTGATATTTCCTTTATTGTATTTAAGATAATTTGATTGTCCTATGCCAGAAGTCGTAGCCGTTGAAACCGATAGTCCTTTGTATAGTAGGCTAGATTTTAAATCACGGAATGTGCTTGCTTTATGACTTAAACTACTCAAGTTTTTTAAGCTATATTTTTCAGTGACTTTTTTTGACTCAGTCGTTCCAGTTACAATGGTAGATGCATGTACAGAAGAGGTTGCAACTGTAATGAATACTAAAGAGGTTAATATGGTTTGTAGGATACGCACGGTTATTACGAAGATAAAACATTATGCCATTCCGGCATAAATATTTTTTTAACGATTTATTGGGTCTACTGTGAACAATAAATTGGTTCAAATTAAGTCCGAACACGTACATTTAATAAATCAATGAAACGTTTAGAATTAGACCTATTTAATTGATTTTCAGTGATTTATTAAACATATGTAAAAAGATACCATGTTCAATCATCAGTTTGAAGACGAAAATGGAGATATTCAGGACCTTCTTTTACGCTACCAGAACCTAAAAACTGGCAAAGCACCTACTTATATCGAAGAGGATGACTTTGAAAAAATCATTGCCCACTTAGACGAAAAAGATGCCATTGTAGAAGCCATTGAAGCTGCAGATATTGCATTATCTCAATTTCCATCCTCCGCACTGCTGATGATTAAAAAAGCAGACCTTTTGTTGGCCACCAGAAAATATACCGAAGCACTAGCATTATTGAATACAGCCGCTTTGTATGATCATCAAGACATGAATTTATTCATTCTTAAAACGGATGCATATTTGGCTTTGGATCAACCCGAAGAAGCAATTGTTTTACTGCAAGAGGCATTGCATTTATTTGAAGGTGCAGAAAGAACAGAATTACTTTTTGAATTAGCAGATGTTTATGATGACCATGAGGCTTTTGATAAAGTATTTGATTGCTTGCAATTAATTTTAGAAGAAGAGCCAACCAATGAGGAAGCCTTATATAAAATTTGTTTTTGGACAGATTTTACAGGACGCAATGAAGAAAGTATTGTACTGCACCAAAAAATGATTGATGAACAGCCCTATAATGCGCTCGCATGGTTCAATCTTGCTGCAGCTTACCAAGGGATAAAACTATACGAGAAAGCAATAGATGCGTATCAGTTTGCAATCGTCATTGATGAAAAGTTTGATTATGCTTATCGCAATATGGGGGATGCCTATTTAAGAATTAGAAAATACAAAGAAGCCATCGAAGCATTGGAGAAAGTACTGGAACTATCAAGGCCTGAGGATGTGATTTATGAAGCCATTGGGCATTGTTACCATCGATTAAAAAACTTTGCGCAAGCGAGGTTTCATTATAAAAAAGCAGCGCACTTAAATCAAGAAGATAGTCGACTCTATCAAAAAATTGCTTCTACTTATATGTTAGAATCAAAATGGCAGATGGCGATCAAACAAATTGAACATGCCATTAGAATTAACAAGCATATCAATGAGTATTATATTATGATGGGGGAGTGTTATATGTACTTAGACCAATACAAAGAAGCAGCAACCTACTTTGGCATTGTGGTAAAACATAAGCCAAAGCAAATAGCAGGGTGGGAAAGTTTTATCAAATGTTTAATTGCGAATGAGCAATACGATGCTGCACTAGAGCAAACTGAATTAGCTTATATGTCCACACAGGGTAAAGTTATTTTTGTGTACTACCGAAGCGCCATTTTATTTATGATGAAAAAGCGCAAGGAAGGATTGCTGCAATTAGAGATGGCTTTGTCTAAATCGGGCAAATGGTTGAATAAACTCATTAAATTTTACCCAGAACTGATTCAAGATCCTAAAGTGGTGGAATTAATCAGTCAATACAAGAAGCTTAGATAAACTAAAAATTTTAAATTATCTTTGCAAAAATAGCAATATGATGAATTTTAGTTTAACACAAATACCTGAGAGAACAAAACAGCCTAGACAAAACGGATTAACAATGGTCATGGACAAAGGCCTAAGCTTAAGAGATGCTGAAAGTTTCATCAGTGTTGGCGCCCCACATACAGATATTGTTAAGTTAGGTTTTGGAACTTCTTTTGTGACACCGAATTTGAGAGCAAAAATTGAGTTATATCAAGCGCACAATATTCCAGTTTATTTTGGAGGTACATTATTTGAAGCTTTTGTGATTAGAAATCAGTTCGATGATTATATCGCAATGTGTAAAGATTATAAGATTGATGTGATAGAAGTGAGTGATGGTTCAATTGAAATTCCACATTCAGAGAAATGTGGTTACATTGAAAAAATAGCAAAATTCGCAAAAGTATTTAGTGAAGTTGGTAGTAAAGATGCAGCACATATTATTCCTCCATACAAATGGATTGAGTTAATGAGTGCAGAATTAAGTGCTGGCGCATCTTATGTCATTGCAGAAGCTAGAGAAGCTGGAAACGTAGGTATCTATAGAGGTTCAGGAGAGGTGAGAGAAGGGCTTGTGCAAGAGATACTAACTAAAATACCTTCAGAAAAAATTCTTTGGGAGGCACCACAAAAAGCACAACAATTGTATTTTCTTGAATTAATTGGTTGCAATGTGAACCTAGGTAATATTGCTCCATCAGAAATTATTCCATTAGAAGCAATGCGTATTGGCCTTCGTGGAGACACTTTTGATTTATATTTAAATAAATAAATGTGCGTCAGTTTGGATTAATCGGATTTCCATTATCACATTCTTTTTCAAAAGGATATTTCGCCAATCATTTTTTGACCGAAAAGATATTGGATGCCCACTATGAAAACTTTCCAATTGAATCCATCGATGCATTCACGAGCTTATGGGAAAACAATCCATCTTTACTAGGATTAAACGTCACCATTCCCTATAAAAAATTAGTCATTCCTTTTTTGCAATATCCCTCATCGGTAGTGCAATCCATTCATGCTTGTAATTGTATCAAACTGCATGAAGGCGCTTTATACGGCTACAACACAGATGTCATTGGCTTTGAACAATCTTTACTGCCATTCTTGCAACCCCATCATCAAAAAGCACTCATATTTGGAACAGGCGGTGCTGCTGCTGCAGTAGAATGGGTACTTAAAAAATTAGGCATCGAATATCAATTGGTTTCTAGAACTGCATCAGTAGATTGTATCAGCTACGCATCCTTAAATCCTGAAATCATAGCAGCGCATACATTGCTCATTCATACGAGTCCTGTTGGTACGTTTCCGAATGTGGATGAGGCGCCTAATTTGCCTTATGAGGCAATCACCTCAAAGCATCATTTGTATGATCTGGTGTACAATCCTGCAGTCACCAAATTTTTAGAAAAGGGTGCAGCGCAAGGTGCGACCACGCAGAATGGTTTAGAAATGTTACACTTGCAAGCCGATGCGAGTTGGGCGATTTGGAATAGCGACACGCCATTCCAACAATAATTATTTAGTAATTATTTGGTATTTTTTGATTGGTTTATATCACCAATACTTTTATTCCTTCAATTGGTATAGCGCTTCATTATAAAGTACCTAAGAATTCAAATAATTGCGTCATAGCTTTTTTTCTATGACTGAATTGATTCTTTTCATCCATTGTCATATTAGCAAAGCTTTTAGAAGCGCCATCGGGTATAAAAATAGGGTCATAGCCAAATCCATTTTCACCCTGCATTGTCGTTAAGATTTGACCTTTACAAATACCTTCAAAATAATAAGTTTGATTTTTCCATATAAGACATATGACTGTCCTAAACTGCGCGGACCTATTTTCAATGCCAGTCATTTTGCTTAAAACAAGGTCGATATTGGCTTGCGCATTGCTATTTTCTCCTGCATATCTTGCACTTTTAACGCCAGGTGCACCGTCTAAAGCAGCAATTTCTAATCCAGTATCCTCACTAAAACAGGCTTGATTGGTCATTTTAAAAATGGTCATGGCCTTTTCTAGTGCATTGGCTTCTAGTTGATCATGCGGTTCTGGAATATCAATCTCAATACCTGCTTCTTTGAGTGGAATAATCTCGAAATTAGGGCCAACCAAGGATTGAATTTCGGCCACTTTATTTCGATTGTTTGTAGCAAAAATGAGTGTATGCATTTAATTAAAAATTAGATTTATAATTTAAAAATCAATTTTAATGCGGTCCATAATTTTGTTTTTTCAATTTTAGAAGCTTGATCAATTCCTTGCATTTGTGATAAATTATTGCTGAATAATAATTGGGTTTCTCCAAGTAAAATTGGCGTGTATAATTTAGTAGGCAATTTAATTTTTAGTTGCGTAGGAAGGACATCAAAAACCAACACCAATTCAGAAGGTACTTGTGTTAAAATTTGATGTAATGAAAAGTTTTTATTTGCAAGATTAATTAAAGCAATATCAGCAATGGTTAATTTACATGCATTCAAAATAGAAGTTAATAAATCAAAGGCCCTTTCATTTAGATGAACGGCATCCACATCTTGCACTAAAACAAGGATCTTTTTTTGATGTTCCCCAAGAAATTTAATGGGAGCAGTCAGTGGCTCTTCTGCGGCTGTTGCTTCATTTTTTTCCGCAACTGGCGGGGATACTTGTACTTTTTTATCCACATTTAATGTGACTGCGCCTAGCACTAAACTTTCTTTATACAGGTGCACTAATACGCTATTTGGCAGTTTGTTTTTCACTTCTTTCATAGAATTTGGATACCGAAAATTAACTGAATTGATTGATTTGAAAAAATAACAATTGTTCGTATTTATTTTTTTGTGTTTCTTTGTACTTGATTTAGCATAAAAAACGAATAATAATGAGTTCAAAAAATATCCCATTTATCGAAATGCCAGAGGAGCAATTAAGGCATTTAGATTCTAACAATTTCTATTTTGGAAAAAGTGTTACAAACTACATGTTAGAAGCAGACTTTATCAATGGTGAATGGACAAATGCAGTCATTAAAAAATATGAACCATTACAATTAGAACCATCTACTGCAGTATTTCACTACGGACAATCTATTTTTGAAGGGATCAAAGCGTATAAGGGTGAGACAGATCAGGTGGTTATTTTTAGACCTCAAGAAAATTACAAACGTTTTAATACTTCTGCAGAAAGAATGCAAATGCCAACAGTGCCTGAATGGTTATTCATGGATGGCATGAAGCAATTAGTTAAAATCGAACAAGATTGGATTCCAAAAGGAGAAGATCACTCCTTGTACATTAGACCATTTATGATTGCAACAGATCCATTCATAGGCGTGCGTCCATCATCATTGTATAAGTTCATGATTATTCTAGGTCCTGCTGGCCCATACAATACGGAACCAATGAAGATTTTGATCGAAAAAAATTATACAAGAGCGACACCAGGTGGTGTAGGTTTTGCAAAGAATGGCGGTAACTATGGAGCTAGTTTGTACCCGGTTGTTTTAGCACAAAAAAAGGGATACGATCAAGTTTTATGGACAGATGCATTGGAACATAAATATGTCGAAGAAGTGGGGATGATGAATGTGATGTTTGTGATTGACGGGAAAGTGATTACCCCAAGTTTGGAAAGAGGCACCGTGTTAAAAGGGGTAACAAGAGATAGCGCCATTATTTTATTAAGGGATATGGGCTATACCGTGGAGGAGCGTAACCTATCTATCGAAGAAATTGTGACAGCCCACAAATCAGGTAAATTAGAGGAGGTATTTGGGGTGGGCACAGCAGCCGTTGTTTCATTTGTAGCCAAATTAGCAGATGGGGATTATGTGATGGATTTTGACTTATCTAAGTCAGAGGTCGCACCAAAGCTTAAAAAGAAGCTTAATGATATCCGCGTAGGGCTAGAAGCAGATGAACATGGTTGGCTAGTGAAAATATAGTTAAACAACTGTTAATCAGTTAATTAACTAGCAAAAACAAAGACAATCGTACGGTAAATAAGTCTAATTGCTTTATTTTTTAAAAAATAGCAAATAACATTTTGGTAATTCGTTTACAGACGTTACCTTTGCCGTCCGAATTTTTTATAAACCAAAATTGAACTAAACAGCATAATTAATGCCTACTATTCAACAATTAGTGAGAAAAGGCCGTGAGATCATCAGGGCTAAAAGTAAATCAAGAGCTTTGGATGCATGTCCTCAGCGTCGT
>CAMDNL010000075.1 GCA_945902975.1 Chitinophaga pinensis | reverse complement strand
CTATCCCTCAAAGAGAGATGGACGTGAACAAGCAATTGGTTCAAAACGAAGGTTATTAATCCAAATAGGATGACATAAAAAAAGACCCCGAATTTTCGGGGTCTTTTTTTATGCCTACTTTAAACTTTTTATGGGGAATATTTAAAATTGATTTTTACAATTTAATTTCTTCCATCTGATCATCTAGGAATTTGTATTCTACCAAGTGACTCGTATTGGAAGCCTGTGATTGTAATTTTAATTTGTACTTCTTTTTCCAGCGCTTGATGATGCTATTGAAGATGCCTTTTGTAAGGTGTGAGTGAATGATAGGATGTACTAGTATCGTCAGTTTATGGTGACCATGTGTTGCCAAATATGCTAGTTTCTTCTCCATCTCATCTTCCAATAACAAAGAAGCTGTGATCGTACCTGTGCCTGAACAAGCAGGACAGTCTTCGGAGGTATTGATATTGACTTCGGGTCTGATTCTTTGTCTGGTAGCTTGCAATAAGCCAAATTTAGAAATTGGTAGGATAGAGTGTCTAGCCCTATCTGTTTTCATGAAACCTTCTAAGGCTTCTTGTACTTTCTTTCTATTTTCTGGCAATTTCATGTCAATAAAATCAATGACAATAATTCCGCCAATATCTCTAAGCCTTAATTGCCTTGCAATCTCTTCTGCGGCCTCTAAATTCGTTTGTAATGCATTTTCCTCTTGGTTATTACTTACGCTCTTAAATCCGCTATTAACGTCTACTACATGCAGGGCTTCGGTATGTTCTATGATCAAATAAGCACCACTATTTAAATTGATGGTTTTCCCAAAAGAGGACTTCACTTGCTTGGTGATACCATATTGATCAAAAATCCCAATATCTCCACTATGTAAACTAATAATATTCGATTTATGTGGCGCAATTCTTTGTAAGTAGCTTAAAGTGATATCATAAATCTTCTTATCATTCACGACAATCTTATTAAAATCTTCGCTTAAAAGATCTCTTAAGATACTAGTGGTCTTACTTTCTTCATTCATGATACGCGTTGGAGACACTGCACCCTTTAAGTTGGACTGGATATTTTTCCAGTTGGTTTCCAAAGTCAGTAAATCCTCATGTAGTTCTGCAGTGGTCTTGCCTTCGGCAGCTGTTCTAACAATCACGCCAAAGTTTTTTGGTCGGATTGACTCCATCATTTTCTGAAGACGCTTGCGCTCATCCGAGGAATGAATTTTCTTAGAGACAGCAACAATTTCATTGAATGGGGTTAGCACTACAAAACGACCGGCAAGTGAAATTTCACAAGTTAATCTTGGTCCTTTTGCTGCAATAGGTTCTTTTAAAATCTGCACCAAGATATTGGGCTTGCCGTTTAAGACCTCACTAATTTTACCTGTTTTTACAATCTCAGGTGCCGATTCAAACTTAGAAAAATCAAATTGATTATGTTGATCGTTCATCGCGTCATGCGTGAACTTAATAATGGACTTGATATAAGGGCTAAGGTCGGTATAGTGCAGGAATGCATCTTTGTCAAATCCCACATCTACAAATGCGGCATTCAATCCTGGTATAATCTTTTTCACTTTTCCAAGATATAGATCCCCCACTGCAAAGCGGGCGTCAATCTTTTCATTGTGTATTTCTACCAATTTCTTTTCTTCTAAAAGGGCAATTTCAACCCCATCAGGAGAACTATTAATAATTAAATCTTTGTTCACGAATAGCAACTTTTAATAAAACATACAACTCACCTAATAGCGAGAAAATGCTTTATGTTTTTGAAAACACGGCCACTTTACAAAGGAAGGTAAAAGGTAAAGTAAAGTTGCTAGGTAGAGAAGTGGCGTGCAATGGAAAAGAATACAAGCATTTCTCAATTGAAAAATGCTTGTATCGAATGAGAACTATTTGTTCTTCTTCTTATGACGATTTTTTCTTAAACGTTTTTTTCTTTTGTGCGTCGCAATTTTATGACGCTTTCTTTTTTTACCACAAGGCATGTTCGATTCTTTTTCTGTTATAAAATATTATTTCTTTAATTCTTGTATTCTTTTGGAGATGGCTTCTTTGGCTTCAGGGATATTCACGCTATTGCTAACTTTTGTATACCATTCAATGGCTAAAGCTTTTTGGTCGGTCAACTCGTAACACTCTGCTAAATGAATCATTGCTTCAATATGAGTAGGCTGAATTTTGATCACCGTTAAAAAGCGCTCAATTGCTTTATCATATTGTCCTGATTTTTTACCTCCAAGTGCAAGGATCAATTGACCATAGGCATTGGTTGAATCTTTATCCACCACTTCTTTGATCGTTGTAATCCCTTGCATAGGATTGTCAGATAGGTTACCAAATAAATAACAGGCACCTAAATTAATTTTTGCTGAGTCATTTTTTGGGTTGATTACCAATGCTTTCTCTAAAAGAACTTTTGCATTTCCGGCTATCCATGGTTGGATCGCTGGTGGTGCATCCGGCGTCAATAGATTGTCTACCAACAGCTGGGCTGCAAAAGTGAGGCTTTTTTCAGTATTTTCCAACAAAGCAGCACTGTAAGTGAAATATAAATATGGAGCTAGTTTTTGAGCTGAATCTGCCCAGAACTGGGATAATGCCTTAAAGGACTTCAAACTATCCTTTGTATTGGATGCTTTGGCCAGTTGATTTTCAATAGATAATAAGGCTATTTTTTGGTTTTCCGACAGCGCTAATTTAGCGGTACTTAAAATCGATTCGGTAGTAACAACTTGATTATCAGCTGTTTGATTAGAAGCAGGGGCTTCTTTGGCAGTAAATCTAGGAGTAAAGAAGTAGAGCACACTAAATAGCAGTAGCCCTGACAAGATGAGTATAAGCTGTGGTTTTCTCAATGCAAAAAGATTTTTGCAAAGTTAACTACTTACGTTTGCTTTTCACCTCGTTTACGAATTCTTTTGCTGGTTTAAATGCAGGAATAAAATGTTCAGGAATTTCTACCGCAATATTCTTCTTGATATTTCTACCAATTTTTGCGGCTCTTTTCTTAGTAATAAAGCTGCCAAAGCCACGAATATAGATATTCTGGCCATTTGCCAAGCTTTCTTTTACTTCTTTGAACATGGTTTCTAAAGTGACTAAAACGTCAACTTTAGGGATTCCCGTTTTCTCAGAGATTTGATTGATGAGATCAGATTTTCTCATGGAGTTTGGTTTTGGGGTTTTTGTACACTAAATATAAGAAATTTTAACTTTTTACAACGATAAGTCCTTTTTTTTTATGCATTTAGAGACATATTTTTAAGCTCATATATATTATATAAAATAAGTATATATTTATTTTGCCTCTACTTATTCGCTTATTTTCTGATTAAACAATGGGATATCTGCCTATTTTTAGGCAATTTTGCCTTGAATGTCTACCTTTTTTACCCAACAGTTGCTTTATTGGAATCAAACGGCCAACCATCGTGCAATGCCTTGGAAAGGGGAATCTGATCCCTATAAAATTTGGTTGAGTGAGGTCATCCTTCAACAAACAAGGGTGGATCAAGGCTGGGCCTACTATGAAAAGTTCATTCAAGCTTATCCAACCGTACAAGATCTTGCAAAAGCAAAGGATGAAAAAGTTTTTAAATTATGGGAAGGCTTGGGGTATTATAATAGGTGTAGAAATTTATTACATACTGCAAGACAGATCACCAATTATTTAAAAGGAATTTTTCCAAACACCTATGAAGGCTTGCTTGCATTAAAAGGAATTGGACCTTATACCGCTGCAGCAATTGCATCATTTGCATTTAATTTACCTTATGCTGTGGTGGATGGAAATGTGTTTAGAGTACTTGCAAGATTTCATGGCATTTCAACACCTACGGATATAAAAGAAGGCATTGAAAAATTTAATACGCTTGCAAATCAACACCTTGCAAAAGATCAACCAGGCGTCTACAATCAAGCTATCATGGATTTTGGTGCGACTATGTGTACACCAAGTAATCCAGACTGTGGTGCTTGCAACCTGTCATCAAAATGTGTAGCGTTTAATGTAAACAAAGTCAATCAATTACCCGTTAAACTAAAACGCATCACTAAAAAGAAAAGACATTTTGATTTTTTCTGTTTCAATTTTAATGGGACTTGGATGTTGCAACAAAGAGGCGAAGGGGATGTGTGGAATGGGTTATTTCAGTTTTATATTTTAGAACAGGATCGTATGCCTGTGTTTTCTGACAGCTATTTAGAGGCGGTATTAAAAAATCAATTTGGGCTTTCCCAGAAACAATGGAAGTTGATTGGCGCTGGCAAGCAACCTAAATTATTTAAGCAGATTTTAACACATCAAACCATCGAAGCACGTTTTATATGCATCCAGTTATCCAAAATGCCTAAAATCCTTCAAAATGCTTTGTGGGTAAAGCCTAAGCAGTTGTCAAAATATGCATTTCCAAAAATCATTAATGATTTTTTAGTAACTTTCCACCATGGAAGCGCACTCGAGTAAGTTTATATTTTTAGCAGCCAGTTATTTTGATATTTCAAAAATGCAACAGGATGCTGGTTTGCTTTTACTTCTTTTTACCTTACTTTTTTTATCTTTTGCTATTGCAGGATCTGAAGTAGCATTCTTCTCTTTGTCCTACAAAGACATCCAAGTATTAAAAACAAAAAATCATAAACCACTCAAAAGAATTGTTGACCTGTTAGAGGATCCAAAAAAATTATTGACTTCCATGCTCATTGCAAATAGCTTTATTAATATTTGCATCATTCTTGTTTCAAATATCCTTATTGACGATCTATTTCTATTTGACCAAATACCAGTTCCAGGAATTGAATTTATTATCAAAGTTTTAGCAGTGACATTATTACTTTTATTTTTTGGCGAAATCATGCCTAAAGTGATGGCGACGCAAAATAATATTCGATTTGCACAAGACTTTGGGGGCGTCATTCAAGTAGTCTATTTTATTTTTTCAAGAATGAGTGGTCAAATGGTGAAATACACCAATTTGATTGAAAAAAAATTAGCACAAAAAGACACTGGCAATACCTATAGTATGGAGGAATTGGATCAAGCTATTGAGTTAACGACTTCGCCAAATCATTTAGACAGCGAAAAGAAAATATTAAAAGGGATTGTCAAATTTGGAAATATCACTGTTCGCCAAATCATGAAAACGAGGCTAGACGTGTATGGCGTGGAAGACAATATTACCTATAATGAATTACTGGAAAGTGTGAAAGAGCATAATTATAGCCGATTCCCAGTATACAAGGAAGACCTAGACACCATTGTTGGTATCATCCATACCAAGGATTTAATTCCGCATTTACAAGAAGAAGCGACTTATCAATGGCAAAAATTAATTCGCCCTGCTTTGTTCGTACATGAGCAAAAAATGATTGAAGATTTATTAAAAGAGTTTCAGTCTAAGCGCATCCACTTTGCAATTGTAGTGGATGAATTTGGAGGCACGAGTGGGATCATTACTTTAGAAGATATTTTAGAAGAAATTGTAGGGGATATTAAAGACGAGTTTGATGAAGAAGAATCGATGATTAAAAAAATCGACGATTTTCATTATATCATAGAAGGCAAGACAGCCATTATTGATTTCTGTAATTTTATTGATATTCCAACTAATTTCTTTGATGCTGTGAAGGGAGAGAGCGATACTGTGGCTGGATTGATATTAGAATTGGCTGGAGAATTTCCGGCAGTTCAACAAGTGGTAAAGTACAAGCAATTTAGTTTTACTGCGCTAGATATCCAGAAAAATCGAATACATAAAGTTCAATCCATCATTACCCCCATCACTTCTATCAGCCAAGAAAATGTATAAATTCTTTTTCATTGTATCCATCATGGCTACGATTGGTTTTACTGCTTGTAATTCAAGATTCACGCCAAAAGAGACTGGCTACCCTGCAATCACCCTTCCTAAAAAAGTTTACTTA
This sequence comes from Chitinophaga pinensis, assembly GCA_945902975.1. Classification (GTDB taxonomy): domain Bacteria; phylum Bacteroidota; class Bacteroidia; order Chitinophagales; family Chitinophagaceae; genus Sediminibacterium; species Sediminibacterium pinensis_E. The sequence goes on along the minus strand of CAMDNL010000075.1, from coordinate 1,735 downwards.
TCTAACGCAGTCAATGGACTACCTTATTCATTTGATATTCCTTCCTATGCAGTCGTGGATAAAAAGGCATCCTCTAATGGCTTTGATCAGTCTAAATTAGGCTGGATGAACCTCCAATTCCCTACACTAAACGCGACTTTATACATTAGCTACAATGCGGTAGAAAAAGACAAGTTGGATGTACTGGTCCGCGATGCTTATAATTTTGCCAATAACCATTCTAATAAAGCGAGTTTCATTGAAGACTCCGCTTTTGAAAATCCAATAGGGCTTAAAGGTGTCTTTTTTCATTTAGGCGGAGACGTAGCAAGCCCCTATCAATTCTTTATTACAGATTCTAGTCGTCATTTTTTTAGGGCTGCACTTTATTTTGATACCACCCCCAATGCAGACTCACTCGCGCCAGTGATTGATTTTTTACACCAAGATCTAAAACAACTTGTGCAGACCTTTCGTTGGAAATCTTAATCATTTAGTAATACCTTTATGCTAACCTTTTTTGTATGATTATAATAGACCAAGTATTAGTGAGTGACCAAGTGATAGAGGAGCAATTTGTTTGTGATTTAACCAAGTGCAAAGGTGGCTGTTGCGAGGATGGTGATGCTGGTGCGCCATTAGACAATCAAGAAAAAGAATACGTGAAGCAGTTTTACGAAACTGTTAAACCCTATATGACCAAGCAGGGGATTAAAGAAGTTGAAACGGTGGGTCCATATTTATATGATAGAGAATTTGGTTGGGTGACACCTACAATTAATGGTGGCATTTGTGCCTACGGATATAAAGATGAAAAAAACATTATTAAATGTGCTTTTGAACAAGCTTATAATGATGGTAAAATTTCTTGGAAAAAGCCAATCAGCTGTCATCTATTTCCCATTAAAATTCAACAAAGCAAGTCTGATCCATCGGTTGAATATATGAACTATGAGCCAAGAGAGGACTTATGTAAGTCGGGTTGTAATCTTGGGGTTAAATTAAAAGTGCCTGCTTATGTTTTTTTAAAAGAGTCTATTATTAGAAAGTACGGCTATGAATTTTACGAAGCATTAGAAGCATCAGCAAAACATTTAGCAAAAAAATAAGTCTGTATGGAAAGTATTTACTCAGATTCATTTGATCAAATAAGTAGCGAGAAGGCCCTCGATACGGAACACAGAAAAAAAATCAATTTCAATATTGGCAAGTACAATGCTGTTGTACCTAAGGGTAAATCGCAATTTGTTGATTTAGAAAAAGTAAGGTCTCAAGCCAAAAATATTAAATGGGAGGCGATTGAACACCTGGATTTATATTTAACTCAATTTGAGGAACAGATTACCAAGCGCGGTGCAAAAGTTTTTTGGGCAGAGGATAGCGAGCAAGCACTTGATTTCATTGGTGCTATCTGTAAGGAAAAAGAATGCAAGACTTTGGTGAAAAGCAAGAGCATGGTGACAGAGGAGATTCACTTGAATACCTACTTAGAATCCATTGGTGTTGAATCTGTAGAGACCGATTTAGGAGAGTATATCCAGCAACTCGATGGCGAAGCGCCTTATCATATTGTGACGCCGGCAATGCATAAGAGCAAGGAGGATGTGGCCAAATTATTTGCCGAAAAATTAGGTACAGATATCAATATGACGCCAGAAGAAATGACTTTGGTAGCCAGAAGAAATTTGAGAGAAAAATATGTACAAGCAGAAATTGGTGTCACTGGTGCTAATTTTATTTTACCAGATATTGGTGG
>CAMDNL010000074.1 GCA_945902975.1 Chitinophaga pinensis | reverse complement strand
TTGGCCATTCAAGAGGCGACAAAACAATTCATTGGTACTATTTTACAAATGCCGCCACAACATTCTGCGATAAAAAAAGATGGGAAACGATTGTATGAGTCTGCTCGACAAGGGATCGAAGTAAAAGTGGATCCAAGACAAATCACCATCCAAGAATTTGAAATTACGAAAATCAATTTACCCAATATTGAATTTAGGGTGCTGTGTTCAACAGGTACTTATATTAGAAGCTTGGTGCATGATTTTGGACAAGCACTAGGTGTGGGTGCTTATATGAGTGGATTAAGAAGAACAAAGATTGGAACATTCAATGTGGAGGATGCCATGCAATGGGAGGATCTAGAACAAGAAATAAAGGATTTGCTAGAAGGGTAATCCAATTCCAAATTGCCAGGCATAGTTGTTTACTCTTAGCCCGTTGGACTTAATTTCATCCCATTTTATATCACTCAAATTCAACCAGCCATTGTTATTTTGACGAGTAGGGTCTTTCATCTTTAAGGCATAGTCAATTCTGATAATAAAATAATCAAAGTCCATGCGCAATCCAGTTCCAACCGCAATTGCAAGATCTTTATATAATCGATCTAATTTAAATCCTGCGTTTAAGTCATTCCCTAAATCCCTTGTGTTCCAAACATTTCCTATATCAGTAAAAAGAGCAGAGCCGATTTTGTAAGAACCAAGTTGCAAAAATGTAAAACGGTATTCAAAGTTGGCTTCTAATTGCAGGTCACCAAATCGGTCAAAATTTTGACGAGCCGAACTAGTATCATAAAAAGTAGAGCTACCTAATCCAAGTTGTCTCAAACCCCAAGCACGCATACTATAAGGTCCTCCAGCTGTAAATTGTTTAAAGAAAGGCAATTGTCCACTCAACCTTGCATTGTTACTATAGTTATTACCCCAGCCACCCATTAATCTCCAAGCTATTTCTGAATTATCATACTTATAGGTAGACCTGTATTCTGCTTCTAACTTTAAAAAACGATAAAAATTATTCGTTAATTTTTGTGAAAGACCAAGTAATCCACCGGCTTCTTCGATGCCTAAACGTAAGTATTCTTGTTGACGTGGATGTTTAGAAGAATTACCAATATTGGTATAGCTCAAGGATTGACTTACGATATTACCCTCGTTAAATGAAGACCTTAAAAATGGATTTAATATTAACAAACTATCTAGTTGAGAAAACTTATTCAATAAGTATAACTCAATATTTAGCGGACGATAGTTGATTAATTGTTGTTTCCCATTTTTATTTTTTTTCCACTCGTATCCCCAACTGGTTGTGAATGATTTTAATTGGTAGAAGTCTAGACGGTCCATATAGGAGCCATACATAGAAAAGTTTGATTTCACATTTTGATTCGCCTTGGCTACTTTTTTTACAAAAGGAATTAATAAATTAGGGAAGCTATAAGTTTGACCCACATTCCATAACAAGGTTTGTGTTAGATTACTTCCGCTATTTAAATTCAATTCCACACCAAGTCTTAAACTAGTCGTAGAAGCAATTGCTTTTCGTTGAACATTCCTGTCTCTGTATGTCATATTAGTGGATAGGCCTAATAGATTACCTGATCCAAGCTGTGCTGTATTTCTACTACCCTCAATATCAAAATTGACACTTCTTCTAAAATTGGGCACTAAAAAATAATGTAGATACACGCTATCATTTACTAGAGCGATTCTTCCATCTACTTGTTGCCATGCACCAAGACTACTAAAATTATTAAGTGTTTGGTAATAGCTGGATTCATTAAATAGACTTCCTTTTTGAATGAAAGCTTGTTCTTTAAATAGGGCAGACTTAAATTTTGGAATGGTATAAAGGTGCACAAGGTGATCAAGTGTATCTCTTTTTAATGGAGGATGGGTGAGTATGCTATCAGGGTTGTCTATTAAAGCGATATCGCTATAAAACAATTGCTGACCAACACTATATTGCTTGGTGATGTCTTTTGTTAGGTTCCTTAATTGGATACTAATTTTCCAACTTGGATTTTGATTATTCTTTTCCTTTGCTTCGGTGACCTGGGTAATTTGACTGAGTGGATCAAGTTGTAATACCATTAAGGAAGCATCGATCGTATCTACTTCTGCAAATATTTTTTCTTTGGTGAAATTAAAAAATCCATTCGATCTAAATAAAGTAACTAATCTATCTAATTCATTATTGATTCCTTGATTAGAGAAAGCTTGTCCTTTTTTTAAGTAACTAGCTTGACTATTTTTTAAAGCGATATTTTGTAAAATAGGATCTGATAACTGATAGCTGATGCTATCTAATAAAGTTTTTTTATTGAGTTCAACTTCCATTGTGACAGTGGTTCTCCATTCTTTTTTGACTGTATCTGTCCTAATAATGGGTGTCAAAGTAGGGTGGTTGTAGCCTTGTGACGCTAAAAAGTCGGACATGTATTGTATGGTCCTACTCATTCTTTCAGGTTGGTAGCTTTGAGGCTTAATGATGGTATTAAAAATACCATATTGTCGAATTTTGAGCACTTTAATACTATCATCCCAATAATTATCTAAGGCAATGGAGAGTTCCTTGGCATTCTGAACAGATGCGGCGTCTTTAACGATGATTTTATTATTGTAAATGAACTCCTTTTCCTTTGGGTAATTGCGTACAATCGCCATTTTCAAATCTGCGCAGCTGTTTAAAAAAAATAAAAGGCTGAATAGACTCAAACTTGATGAGAATCGAATAATTTTAACTTTCCCTAAATGCATACGCATGATCACTAAGAATGAGCTCAAATATATCCAATCTTTCGCCCATAAAAAACATTGGGCAGAAGAATCTGTCTTTATCCTAGAAGGGCCTAAGATGATGGAAGAGCTCATGGCTTCAGAATGGGTGATTCGACAAGCTTATGCCACTAAGGAATGGATCGAAACTCAACCCTTTAAGCCACATTATGTAACCGAGGTAGCCGATTTTGAATTAGATAAATTGACCCAATTACAAAAGGCCAATCAAGTTTTGGCATTGGTTGAAAAAAAACAAATCAATAGCCTCCTAAATTTAAAGGGTAAATTAACCTTATTACTAGATGGTATACAAGACCCAGGAAATTTAGGCACCATCATAAGAACAGCCGACTGGTTTGGGCTAGAACAAATTGTTGTGAGTGCTGATACCGCAAGCTGCTTTAATCCAAAAGTGATTCAAAGCACCATGGGAAGTATTTTAAGGGTGGATGTGATTGTGGAAGATTTAGAAGCGTTGATTCAATCCTCCAAGATGCCTGTTTATGGCGCAGTGCTTGAAGGAAAGTCCATCCAAACAACCGAATTGGCGAAGGAAGGATTATTAATAATTGGGAACGAGTCTAAAGGCATTCGATCCCCGCTTTTAGCATTGATTACGGATCCAATTACGATTCCAAAATATGGCGCTGCAGAATCCTTAAATGCGGCTGTAGCCACTGGGATTATTTTAGCCAAATGGCAACATTAGTCAAATCGAATTGCTTTGGCAGGACTAATTTTTCTTATCCAAATGGTGGGTAAAAGAAAAGATAAGTAACAGATAATGGCTGTGCCAAGCACCACACCAAAAACTTGCAATGGCTTAATTTGGATAGGAAGTGTATCTATTAAATAAGCAGACTCGTCTAATTGTATCCACTGAAATTTTAATTGTAGCAATGAAAGACCAAGCCCAACCAACAGGCCAAGTCCAATGCCTATGCATGCAATAAAACTTGCTTGATACAGAAATACTTTTTGGATCATAGAATGCGTTGCGCCCATTGCGTTTAGACTACCAATCATTGGAATGCGTTCCAATAATAAAATCAATAAACAAGTGATTAGATTCACAACCGCAATCAAGAGCATGATAATAATGGTGATATTCCGATTGATATTTTGCACTTGTATCCAATCAAAAAGTTGAGGGTAGATGTCGGCACTTGCACTGTTCACCCAATTATCAGGCAAGATGGATTGAATCTCGTTTTGTGTTTCGGCTATCTTACTTAAGTCATTTACATTAATTTGATAGCCAGTAATTGCATTAGGAACTTGAATCATTTGTTGCAATAGTTGTATATCAACAAATACATTTTTTAGATCGTACTCTTCGATACCAGAATGAAAAAGGCCTACCACCGTTAATTTTCTTTCTTGTACTTGGTTATTTTGAAAAAAGTAAAGGCTCACTCGGTCTCCAATAACAATTTTTAATTTAGTAGCAATATTTTTTGAGAGGACAATTTCTTTGGAGGGAGATTGGCCGTTACTTTGAATCAACCTGCCTTGAATTAAATTGGGGATACTTGTAAAATCAGCAATGCCTTTTGCATTGAGGCCTTCAATCTCCACATCCTTTGCAAGCACCATAGTTTGGTTTAAAAAGGCCGAAGCAGATTGTATATTCGAAATCTTTTTTATATTTTTTGCTACCAGGGAGTCCTCCTTTAGGTTAGTGCTATTTACAGCGCTGATTTGAATATGTCCCCAAAAGGAATATAATTTACTGCTAATGGTTGACTGGAACCCATTTACGATCGAAAAAGTCAATAAAATTGCAGCTACGCTAATGGCAGTGGCCACGATAGATAGTCGTACTATAAATCGGGTGTAGTTTTTTTGTTTGTAGAAACTAATTCTTTTAGCTATTTCAAAAGCGGTGTTCAACGGTTAATTTTAATCAAATCTAGTTTTTTATCTTTATAATTAGCACATTCAACTTAGTTTCGTAGTCATAAGCAATTGGTATGAAAAACTGGATACTTTTAATTTGTTTGTATTTTTTCACATCGCCTTTATTAGGGCAGGTGGATAAAATAATGAATCCCAATATTCAGACCGTTTTAATTTTTCCTAAAGGAAAGCCATTGGCCTTACCAGTCATCGGATTGAATACTCAGGACGAATTATTGATTCAGTTTGATGACCTCTCTGCTAACTACCAACAATATTATTACACGATAGAATTAATGGATATGCACATGCAACCTGTTGCACTGAATCCATTTGATTATACCAGAGGACTCACTCAAAATAATATCAGAGACTATACCATCTCATCTATCGCGCAACAATCTTATTATCACTATAGTTTTACTTTTCCAACTGCATCATGTAGACCAACTAAGTCTGGAAATTATTTGATGAAAGTCTATAGGCAGGGAAGGCCTAATGAGCTTGTATTTACCAAACGATTTTTTGTGGTAGAACAGGAAGCGCCTATCATCGCTAGCATCCAAGAACCTTTTGATGAAACAATGTCAAAATCACATCAAAAGATACAATTGCAATTGGATGTCAAAAAAATACAACTGCTTCAGCCAGAACTGCTGCATGTGGCAGTCTTACAAAATACCAGATACAATGACATGTTGATGTCTAATGCACCAAGTTTTATTAGAGGGAACCAGTTAGAATACAATGCAGATAGGGATTTTGTATTTCCTGCAGGAAAAGAGTCTAGGTGGTTAGACTTACAAAACCTAAGGTTCAAAACAGAGCGAATTGCTGCCATTCAACAGCTAGGATATGGCTCAAGGATTATTTTAAAACCAGACCAGTCCAGGGCCATGCTACCTTATTTTACATTCAGAGACCTGAATGGCCAATTTATGATTAGCAATACTGAGCTAATCCGTTCCGAAGATCAAAATGATTATGCCCAAGTATTCTTTACTTATCTTCCAATAAACGGGCAACCCTTTCAAGAAAAATCATTGTATATAGCTGGGGCATTAACAGGGAATGCATTAGATACAAATGCCCTCATGCAATGGAATAGCGCGAGCAAACAATATGAAAAATGGTTGAATTTAAAACAGGGTTATTATAGTTATAATTATATTCTTAGAGACAATCAATCGCCCAATCCTTTGCATGATTTTATGTGGACAGAGGGGGATCATTGGGAGACCGAAAATAGCTATACCATTTTTGTATATTACAGAGCTCCAGGCAGTAGATATGACCAAATTATTGGCTATTCCAGCCTTAATTCGATCCAAAATTGGTAGGAAAACCAATCTGTTTTTCCTACCTTCGCACCGGCAGGTCTTACACGACCAGCTCCTGCTGAACCTCCCCAGGGTAGGAATACAGCAAGGATAGGCGGTTGAGCGGTGCGATGTGAGTAGCCTGCCACTTTTTTATATTTTTATGTAAAAAAGTGGCCTTAATTTTAAACTATAAACCTACCATATGAAATTTTTTATTGACACAGGAAATTTAGCTCAGATTAAAGAAGCAAATGATTTAGGCATCTTAGATGGTGTAACAACCAATCCTTCTTTGATGGCCCAAGTGGGTGTAAAAGGAGAGGAAGCAATTGCTGCACATTATAAAGCGATCTGTGAATTAGTAGAGGGTGATATTAGTGCAGAAGTTTTGTCTACAGATTTTGCAACCATGGTAGAAGAAGGCAAAAAATTAGCTGCTATTCATAAAAATATTGTGGTAAAAGTGCCGATGATTAAAGACGGTATCAAAGCCATTAAATGGTTTACTGACAACGGTATCCGTACCAATTGCACATTAATTTTCTCTGCAGGGCAAGCAATCTTAGCTGCTAAAGCAGGTGCCACTTATGTCTCTCCATTTATTGGAAGAATCGATGATAGTTCTTGGGATGGGATGGAATTAATTAGTCAAATCCGTCATATTTTTGATGTACAAGGTTTTCAAACTCAAATTTTAGCAGCGTCTATTCGTAACGCTTTACATATTGTGAAAGCGGCTGAAGCTGGAGCAGATGTTTGTACTTGTCCATTGGATTCAATTTTAGGATTGTTAAAACATCCTTTAACGGATATTGGACTAGCTAAGTTTTTGGAAGACGCTAAGAAGATGTAAATTCTTTTAAGTCATTTCATTTATAAAAAATATTTTTTAGAAATATTTCTAAAAAGCAAACAGATACTTGGTATTTGTTTGCTTTTTTTTATAAATAAATTTTCTACGCTACGAATTTTTTCTATGTTATATCATTGACTCATTAATTCTATTATATTTAAGTTAGTAAATAATCTATATTATACATAATTAGATTTTTTTTATAATTTAAATCAAAATAATATGCCATTACATTTTGAAATCTTTAATCAATTTCTTAGGAAATACGTAGAATTTACCGATGCAGAATTAACAGATTTTAATAATAAGTGTTCTAGAGTAGCATTCTCAAAAGGCGCTTTGGTAATGAAAGCAGGGCAAGTACAAAAGAACCTTTATTTTATCACTGAGGGGATTGTTAAAAATTTTATTGAATTAGATAATGGTGATCATAAAATACACAATTTCAGAATGGAGCACATGACAGTAACTGGTTATGCTTTTTATAATTATGCAGATAAACTTAAGGCTTTAGTGAATGTAGATTGCCTAGAGGATTGCGTTTTCATTCAAGTGCCAATAGAAGCGATCAATTATGTAATCAATCATGTTAAATTAGGAGACCGATTAGGAAGATATTTAGCAGAAGCGCATATTATACAAATGCTTGAATATGTATTAGAAAGAGATACAAAATCTGTTATAGACAGACTCGATAAACTAGATCAAAATTTTCCAAATATACACCAACGTGTCCCACAGTATATGATTGCTTCTTATTTAGGGATCACTCCTGTTCATTTGTCCAATTTGAAAAAGAAAAGAAAGCTGACTAAGAAATAATTT
>CAMDNL010000073.1 GCA_945902975.1 Chitinophaga pinensis | reverse complement strand
TTTTTCTTTTCTGATATTAAATGAGGCATAAAATGTGCTGTACCTCTTTCGTATAATTGAAGAATACCTTCTGCAATGGAGTTTGGATTAGGCTCAACAACTAAGCCAACTTTATCATGAGGTACTGTATCTGCTAAGCCACCTACATTGGTCACTAACATTGGCTTTAAAAAATGATAGGCCATTGGAGTCACACCACTTTGTGTTGCATTCCGATAAGGCTGAATGATAAAATCGGCTGCAGATACATATAGTTTTACATCTCTTTCACCTATATATTCATTGTACACTGAGATTGTATCAGATAAACCCAGCGCTTTAATTTGGTCTAAATAAGGGGTAGGAGACTCATAAAATTCACCCGCAATAACTAATTTAATGCCTGCAGCTTTAATTGCAGGATGCGTCATGGCCTCAATTAATAAATCTAAACCTTTATAAGCCCTCACAAAACCAAAAAATAAAATGACTTTATCAGCGTCTGCTAGATTTAATAATTTTCTTGCATCAGCTGTAGGCAGGGCTTCACCAAAATGGTCATAAATAGGATGGGGTGATACGCAAGATGGTTTATTGGTAAATAATTTTACATCTTCTTGTACTTTTTTACTCATGGTTAAAAAACCATCCACAGCACGCACAAAATACTTTGTCAATAAGGTATCCCCAATTCTTTTTTCATGTGGAATCATGTTGTCCACTATGGCAATGACTTTGGTATGTTTATTCCATTTAACAATACTTAAAATAGTCCCTAAAGCAGGTGCTAAAAAAGGTATCCAATAACGTACGATAATTAAATCGGGACGTTCGTTTTTAATTTTTAAACCAACCTTAATCCAATTGAATGGATTGATTGAATTAATAGCCACATCAATCGAAAGCCCTTTAGGTGCTGGATCAGTGGAATATTGTGTGGATCCTGGGAATAAAAAATTAGGGTATTGTAAGGAGAAAGTGTATAGCTTGGTTTTGATAGAAGCTTGCATGAAACTTTGGGCTAGTTTTTCATCAAAAGCAGCAAGGTTGCCTCTTAATGGCCAAGCTGGCCCCATAATGATCAATTGATCTACCATCCTTGTGTCTCCTCAATTAAATACGTATTTCTGTCTACTGCACTTCGGTTCACTAACTCTGCAATAAAACCTGCTAAAAATAATTGCGTACCAATGATCATAGAAGTCAGTGCAATAAAAAAAGCTGGCTTATTGGTAATACTTGTTTCAGGGTCAATGAATTTCGCTATAGATATATATAAAACAGATACAAATCCTACAAAAAAGAAGAGTGACCCAAGTAAACCAAAAAATTGCATTGGTTTTTTACCAAATTTAGATAAAAACTGGATGGTCAATAAATCTAAAAATCCATTAACAAATCTTTCCCATCCAAATTTAGTATGTCCGTATTTTCTTGCCTGATGTTGCACTACTTTTTCACCAATCCTTTTAAATCCAGCCCATTTGGCAAGGATGGGAATGTAACGGTGCATCTCTCCAAATACTTCAATGCTTTTAACAACTTTTAATTGGTAGGCTTTAATCCCACAATTAAAATCATGTAAATGAATGCCTGAGCTTTTGCTTGCAACCGCATTGTATAATTTAGAAGGAATATTTTTTGTGAAAGTGTTATCAAAACGTTTCTTTTTCCATCCGCTTACTAAATGATATCCCTGATCCATGATCATGGTATAAAATTCAGGTATTTCATCGGGACTGTCTTGCAGGTCTGCATCCATGGTCATGACCATATCACCTTGTGCTGCTTTAAAGCCCTCATTCAATGCAGCAGATTTTCCATAATTGCGTTGAAACTTGATGCCCTTTAAAGCAGGATATTGGTTGCGTAAAATAGAAATCACCTCCCAGCTTCCGTCATCACTTCCGTCGTCAATCATAATCACTTCGTAGGTATATGCATTGTCCTCCATGACACGATGAATCCAGGCCATTAATTCTGGCAAAGATTCAGCTTCATTGAATAAAGGTATAACGACAGATATCTGCATATTATAATGATTGATCGATAGCTTGATTGTCTTCCACTTTTGATTGCACTGCACTAAATGGATCTACTGGGTTTTTCTTTGCAACAGCAGCACCAATTAATGAACCAAATGCACCCATAAATCCAGTACCAAAAATAGCACCAGCAACAGCAAAAGGAAGAAATAATTTCTTAGTCATTGCTATTCCTTGTTCTATCATCTCGTCTGTTAACTTTGGATTTTTTGCCATTTCTACTCTTGACATTTCAATGATTTTATCTACCATGTCTGGGAATAAAACATATAATGCAAGCACAGTGTATAAAACTGTAATAACTATCGTCACAGCTGTTGTTTTAAATCCATGAGCAAAAATATTACCAAAGGTGACGTTGTTATTATTTTGATTCGCAAATAAAACATTTCCATAAATAATACCACCAATGAAGATGGCATAATTTAACCAGCTCAACCAAGAAGTGGTGTATAAATTAAACACATAAATGATGATACTAAATAAAATAGAGATCCCAGCTAAGATGGCGCCTTTTAAAATATGAGAAGTGATTTGTTTGTCCATGTGTTTGTTTGTTGTTTTAGATAGTATTGATGTCCTTATTGATAAATTTCGATCTGCTATTTAATTGTTTAAATGCAATTTTCCTTTTGCATAAGTTCCAACAACCTTACCTTTTAATGCTTTATCCCAGAATGGATTGTTGGCGGATTTGCTTTTGGATGTTGTTTTTAATGGCGTAATAGCTGTTTCACGATTAAAAAGTGTAAGGTCTACTTGTTGACCTTCTTGAATAACAGATTTACCTAAGTTAAAAATCTGTCTTGCATGATTGGATAACAAATTGGCGATCGCTTCGTCTTTTAGTTTTGGGAATAAATGATTGATGGTTGAATAGGTTGTTTCAATACAAGCGATACCTGCATGCGCATACTCAAATTCAATTGTTTTTCCATCCCAATCCTGCGGTTGATGGTGTGCACTAATACAATCTACTACACCTCTTTGAACTGCATCTTGTAAAGCTACTTGGTCTGCTTTAGTTCTTAATGGTGGATACACTTTTAATAAGGTATCATAGGTCGTAAGATCTGTTTCATTAAAATACAAATGGTAGGGAGTGACACTGCATGTTAGTGCTAGTCCTGCTTTTTTACCTGCCTCAATTAAAGCGATACCTTTTGCGGTACTAACCCCTGTGATATGTAATTTTGAATTGGTATATTTTAATAACTCAATGTCTCTTGCAATCATTAATTCTTCGGCAATCGCAGGAATACCTGGAAGTCCAATTTGAGTAGATGTAATGCCTTCATTCATTAAGCCAATGCTACCCATGCTTTTGTCAATTGGCATTTGTATCACCACACCATCAAATGTTTTGACATATTGAAGTGCTTTTAAGAAAAGTAAAGTGGATTGAAGAGGATATAGACCATCACTCAAAGCAACTGCTCCTGCTAGATGCATATCTATCATTTCTGCCAAATCTTTTCCTTCTATTTTCTTGGACAATGCCCCGATGGGTAAAATTTGAATCGGTAAATGTTGTTGCTGTTGAACAATATAATTCACCTGTGTTTTATTATCAATGACAGGCTGCGTATTCGGTACTACAAATACCGTAGTAAATCCACCAGCTTGAGCAGCAGCGGCACCAGTCATTAAGGTCTCTTTATGTTCAAAGCCTGGATCACAAAAATTGGTGAATGGATCTACCCATCCAGTGCTTACAATTGTGCCTGGTAGATCGACAATTTGATCTGCTTTTCCGTCGTAATGATCTTGAATTGAAACTAATACTGCGTCTTGAAGAAGGATATCTTTTACTTGGCCGTTAAATGGCGAATGCTGATCAGCAATTTTGACTTGCCTGAGAAGAATTGTCATCGAGTCAATGAATTTGATGCAATATACTTCGTTTTTACTAATTGATGGGATATTTAGGCCTCAATTAGCATGATTTTACTTGAATTAGCGTATCTGCTAGAGTCTTTTTGGACAGATACAAGTCCCTCTATTATGGGTTTATTGAGTTAACTTCGTCCCCATGACTTTTGACCAATTAAATATCAATTCTCCCTTAGCCAGGGCCTTAGAAGATTTAGGATATACCCATCCCACAACCATACAACACCGTGTTTTCCCTGTCGTGATGTCTGGAAGAGATGTTTGCGGTATAGCCCAAACTGGAACGGGTAAAACTTTTGCCTATTTGTTACCCTGCCTTAGGCAATGGAAATTTGATAAAAACAAAGATCCGCAAATATTAATTATTGTGCCAACAAGAGAATTGGTGGTGCAGGTGGTTGAAGCAGTTAAGAAATTAACACCTTACATGAGCGTGATTACGGTAGGTGTATTTGGAGGAGTGAATATCAATACACAGCAAATAGAAGTAGAAAAAGGAGTAGACGTTTTGGTGGCGACTCCAGGAAGATTGTTTGATTTAATCATGAATGGGGCGCTTAAAACAAAATACATTAAGAAGGTAGTCATAGATGAAATGGATGAAATGTTGAATCTAGGATTTAGAAAACAAATCACCAATATTTTAGAACTTGTCCCTGCTAAAAGACAAAATTTATTATTTTCTGCCACCATTACAGAGGATGTAGAAAAATTAATGAATGATTATTTTAATGAACCAGTTAGGGTAGAAGCAGCACCAACAGGTACCCCACTCGAGAACATCATTCAAATAGGGTATGACCTTCCCAATTTTAATACCAAAGTTAATTTATTAGAGCAGCTTTTAAGTGAAGATGAAAGCATGACCAAGGTGTTGATATTTGCAGCAACCAAAAGTTTAGCAGACCAATTGTATGATCAATTAATCGAAAAATTCCCAGATATCGTTGGTGTCATTCACTCCAATAAAGAACAAAATTATCGTTTTAATACAGTGAATCAATTTAAAGCAGGTGTCTTTAAATATATCATTGCAACCGATGTAATGGCCCGTGGTATTGACGTTGCGGAGGTGACGCATGTCATTAATTTTGACACACCTGATGTACCAGAAAATTATATCCACCGTATTGGACGAACTGGACGTGCAGATAAAAAAGGAATTGCAATCACTTTCATTACAAAAAATGAAGCTAAACAAAAACTAGCTATCGAGACCTTGATGAAGCAACCAATACCAATGGAAGCATTGCCAGCGGATCTCGAAATATCAACTGTGTTGACTGAGGATGAAATTCCAAAAGTGAGGATGAAAATCATTCAAATTAAGTTGCCAAAAAAAGAAGATGTTGGCCCGGCTTTTCATGAGAAATCTGAAAAGAATAAAAAAGTGAATGTCCGAAAGAACTATAAAGAGACTATGCAGAAAAAATATGGTAAACCAAAAACAAGGGGCGCAAAGAAATAAATTAGCCCTTAAAAATATAAGGGCAAATTTATTTTAGTCTAATGATTTTTTCGAGGCCACCCATAAACGGTGGCCTCGATTTATTTTCATCCTTAAATTTACTTAAGGGCCTTTTTATTAGAATCTTTCCAATCCAGCAAAGAAGAAATTTCCTTCAATAGCTGCGTTCTCATCACTGTCACTTCCGTGAACTGCATTCTCACCAATAGAAGCTGCAAACTTTTTACGGATAGTGCCTTCTTCTGCCTGAGCTGGGTTAGTTGCCCCAATTAAGGTTCTGAAATCTGCCACTGCATTGTCTTTTTCTAAGATAGCAGCTACAATTGGGCCACTGCTCATAAAATCTACCAATTCTTGGTAAAAAGGCCTTTCCTTATGTACTTCATAAAATGTACCAGCTTGTGCAGGAGATAAATGGATCCACTTCATTGCTTTTACAGAAAAACCAGCTTTGATGATTTGATCTAATATAGCACCAGTATACCCTTTAGAAGTTGCATCTGGTTTAATCATTGTAAATGTTTTGTTACTCATATCTATTTTTAAATTGTTTCTAATTGTGGGCGCAAAATTACTGAAAAACATCCGATTTATGTTAATTTTGTACACTTATGCAATCAATTGAACAATTCTATCCTTTTTTACAACAACCTTTTAAAGCCGTTATCACTGCTCATCAGAAACCTGATGGCGATGCAATGGGTTCTAGCTTAGCTTTATACCATTTTTTAATCCAATTAGGCCACGATGTAACAGTCGTTTCGCCTACCAATTGGGCGCCCTTTTTAGATTGGATGCCTGGAACAGACAAAGTAATTGATTATGAGGGTAATAGATCTAAAGCAACAGCATTGGTTCAAGCTGCAGATTACATATTTTGTTTAGATTTCAATATCCTTCATCGTACCAAAAACATGGAGTCGGTGATTAGAGACGCAAATGCCATTAAAATATTGGTGGATCACCATCAACAGCCAGATACAGCAAGTTTTGGCTACGGAATTAGTGATGTTAAAATGAGCTCCACCTGTGAAATGATTTATGATTTTATAGTTCAATCAGGCCATAGCAATTTGATTAATATAGATATCGCAACAGCCTTGTATACAGGGTTAATGACAGATACAGGATCATTTAGGTTCCCATCCACCACTGCATCAGTGCATAAAATTGTGGCTCATTTGAAGGAAGTAGGGCTTCAACATTCCAAAATTCACGAAAATATATATGACCAGTCTTCAGAGGGTCGGTTAAAGTTCATGGGGAATGCTTTTTTAAATAGAATGCATGTATTTCCTGAATTTAAAACCGCTGTGATGGCAATTCCTAAGACCGATATCTATAAATATGAACTTAAAACAGGGGATACAGAAGGTCTGGTAAACTATCTTTTATCCATTCACGGCATTAAATTTGCCGCTATTGTAATTGATAGGGAAGAGGAAAGAAAGTGGAGTTTTAGGAGCAAAGGTAACTTTGATGTTAATATATTTGCAAGAACACATTTTGAGGGTGGAGGCCATGCAAATGCTGCAGGCGGAAGTTCAAAAAAATCTGTGGACGAAACTTTTCAAGATTTTAAAAACATATTAGAAACATATAAATCTCAATTAACACAATTAAACTAAAATGATCAAATCAACATTAAAATTAGTAGCTGCAATTGTATTGTTTGCAAGTTGTAACAGTTACGAAAAAGCACCTTCAGGCATGATGTACAAAATTACACATGGTGCTGGTAATCAGAAAAAATTAGAGCAAGGCCAATTTGTAAAAATTAATATTGAATACAAATTAAAAAGTAAGGATACTACATTGAGTACAACTTTTGGTCTAATACCAGTCTATTTCCCAGTTGATACTGCAAGCTTAGGTCAATATACTTTTACTGAAATCTTAATGAAATGTAAGAAAGGTGATAAGGTTGAGTTCTCTTTAAGCCTTGATACACTTGCTAAAATGGGTGTATTGCAATTAAACGACATCTTTAAAACAAAAGATATTGTTTTAGGTAAAGCAGAAATCTTAGATGTATTCACTGATGTTGCAAAAGTAGATGCGGATTACAAATTGGAAACTGAAAAAGAAAAGAAAAGAGAAATTGATGCGATTAAAGCACATTTAGCAAAAAATAAAATCACTGCAGTTGAATCTCCAGAAGGTGTATTTGTAGTATTAAAAGATGCAGGAGATGCTGCTAATAAAATTGATACAACTAAGATTGCTAGTGTTTATTACAAAGGCTACACCATTGCTGGTGAAACTTTTGATACCAATATCAAACCAAATGATTCTACAGCAAAACCATTTGATGTAAATATCGGAACTGGTGGCGTCATTCCAGGTTGGGAAATTGGATTAAAATATTTTGGTAAAGGTGGAAAGGGTACTATCTATGTTCC
>CAMDNL010000072.1 GCA_945902975.1 Chitinophaga pinensis | reverse complement strand
ATTTGATTTGGTTGAACTATTAGAGGCCAATGAATTAACCAAAGACCTGAATGTAAAATTGAACAAACAAAAAGTAAAGGGATCTAAGAATCGTAAAGCACAGATCAACAACTTCAAGAATTACATCTACAGCGTTCGCGCTTTCGACTAGTCCAGAAAATTTTTCAAGAAGAAATTACAAGAATTTTTTACAAGAAAGTAATTATTCAAAGTAGTAATTAATTACTCCAAAGATTCGTAGGATAGACCTTCGCCTCCACCAAAGCATCAATACTCGCTTTCACTCCTGGCGCATCTTCCTTATACGTTACACCAAACCATTTTGCGTTTGTAGGAATCACTTTCACAGCCCCCAAGTTCAATGCCTTGAACCTTCCTGCTACAAAAGGAATATAAAATTCAGACTTTAAAGCCTGACCTTCTCTTTCTAAGAATAGGTTGAATTCAGATGCACATAAGTCAATAAAGCCTGGCGCAAAACACATAAAGTTCATGCTCACTCTTGTGTCTTCTTGAAGCGGTGTTTCAACACCCTCCTCTTCAAATACAATTCCATCTCCGTCTTTTCTATAAATTTTTGTACGCTCATTGATCGCAGTTAAATAACCTCCTTCATCCAAATTACATACGCCCCTACTCACTGTACCATTTTCACTCAAGGTGTTCGAAAGTTCATAACCTAGTATGCAATATTCTTTTTCAGAACAAGCCGTTGTTAAAAAAGTATAGGCTTGAACAAATGCTTCTTGTCCGTAGTAATCGTCTGCATTGATCACCGCAAATGGCTCATTCACCACACCCTTTGTGCATAGTAATGCATGCGCCGTACCCCAAGGCTTAGTTCTTTCTTGAGGAATAGAAAAGCCTTCTGTAAATTGATCTAATGATTGGTATACATATGCAATCTCTATCTTACCTTTTAATTTTGGTTCTAAGACAGCCTTGAATGCTTCTGCAAAGTCTGCTCTAATAATGAATACCACTTTACCGAAACCCGCTCTTATGGCATCGTAAATCGAATACTCCATAATTGTTTCTCCACTTGGACCGAATCCCTCGGTTTGTTTCATGCTGCCATATCTACTTGCCATCCCTGCTGCTAATATCACTAAAGTCGGTGCACTCATTTTTCTTTATTTAATTGTAATTTCACAATCCATTAAGGTGGTCAAAATTAGTTGATTTATCTTAAATATAAAATTTTGCATATCAAGCCCTCTATTCAATCCATCTTATCCTTTAGTCGCTCCCAAAAAGTGGATCTATTAAGACTGGACAGCTTGCATCCAATTGTAAGTGGTAATAAATTCTATAAGCTTCGTTTTTATATTGCGGCTGCAATCGAAAATGGATGTTCAACAGTCGTAAGCTTTGGCGGACCTTATTCAAACCATATTGTGGCATTGGCCTTTACTGCAAAGGAAGCTAAATTAAAAAGCATTGGCTATATCAGAACAAATGCCGATGAACCAATGACACCTAGTCTTGCCGAAGCCAAGGCTTATGGTATGGAATTGGTCTACTTAGGCAGGACGGATTTTCAATCTAAAAAAGCAAGTATTTTAGAAACGAATGACGCAAAATCTGATACTTATTTTATAGACGAAGGTGGCTATGGCATTATTGGAGCAAAAGGTGCAGCAACCATTTTATCAGAACAGGATACGACCCATTACGATTATATTATTTGCGCAGTTGGCACAGGGACCATGCTTGCTGGTTGTATCAATGCTGCAAGTCCAAATCAAAAAATCATCGGTATTCCAGTTTTAAAAAACGAGGGTAGTATTGAAAATGAAATCAATGCATTATTACTTGATAAAAATAATCCTAATTATGATCTTCATAATGATCCTAATTATGATTCTAGTAATGATTCTAGTAATGATAAAATAAATAGTCATTCCTATACTTTACTGCATCAATTTCATCAAGGTAGCTATGCTAAAACTAATTCTATGATGATTGATTTTATGAACAGACTTTGGGATACAGAAAAGATACCAACTGATATTGTGTACACCAGTAAATTACTTTTTGGTGTTGAACAATTGATTCAAGAAAATTATTTTGAAAAAGATACATCCATTTTAGTCATACACAGTGGAGGTTTACAGGGGAATCGATCTTTGCCAGCAGGTACTTTGAAATTCTCTTAAACTAATTCACAATTAAAGATAGATTCGAAATGGAATTTTATTTTTTGCTTGACTTCTTCGTAATCTACTTTTTTTCCTAATTCTTTTTCTAAAGAAGTCACAGTCTTTCCCTCTATACCGCAGGGCACAATAAATTCAAAATGGGATAAATCAGTATTCACATTTAAAGCGAATCCATGCATGGTAATCCATCGACTACACTTAATCCCCATGGCACAAATTTTTCTTGCTACAAAAGGATCCTGTGGATCTAGCCACACACCAGTTTCGCCAGCACTTCTTTCACCTTTCAATCCATATTCTGCCAGTACTTGAATAATCACTTCCTCTAAACTTCTCAAATACCAACCCAAGTCTGGCTTAAACTTATCTAAATCAATAATAGGATATCCCACCACTTGTTGTAAACCATGATAAGTGATATCTCCCCCTCTATTGATATGATAATACTCAATGCCCAATACTTTTAATTGTTCATCGGACACCAACACATTGGACCTGTTGCCATTTTTACCTAATGTAAAAACAGGTGGATGTTCTACCAAAATAAAACGATGTTGGGTCAACGCCTCATTGGCTTCCTTCCCTGCTGTTCTCGCTTCCGTCTTTAGCGCAACAGCTGATTTTAATAGCTGTTCTTGGTAGTCCCAAGTGGGTTGGTAGGATTGAATGCCTAAATCTTCAAAAATTACTTGTTGGCGCATGGAACAAAGTTACAAACTAAGCTTCAATAACTTACTTTTGCATCATGTCAACTGAAGAGCTACAAATTGAGAATGAAGATGTGTATGAGAAACTGACCTTTGTCGTAGATAAGGGACAAGAACCTATGCGTATCGACAAATGGGTTCAAATGAGAATCGTTGGATTAACTAGAAGCAAATTACAAAACGGGATTGAAGGTGGTTTTTTGACGGTGAATGGGAAAGTGATAAAAAGCAATTACCGCACCCGTCCGGGAGACGAAGTGGTGTATATGAGTTATGTCAACCCGGATTATACCGAATTGAAACCAGAGGAGATGGCCTTAGACATTGTGTATGAGGATGACGCTATCATGGTTATTAATAAGCCATCCAATATGGTGGTGCATCCTGGTATTGGAAATTATTCAGGTACATTACTCAATGGTGTGGCATTTCATTTATTGCAACAGAACCCAGATTTGAATGAGGAAGTGCTGCCTAGATTTGGCTTGGTGCATCGTATAGATAAAAACACCACTGGTTTGATTGTACTTGCAAAAACACCTGAAGCTGCTAGTCATTTAGCAAAACAATTTTTCAATCATACTGTTGAAAGAAAATATGTTGCCTTGGTTTGGGGGAATATGGAAGAAGACGAAGCCACTGTGAATGCGCACATCGCAAGGCATAAGACTTTTCGTAAAATGTTTGACGCCTACCCTGAGGGAGAAGTTGGAAAGCATGCCATCACCCATTATAAAGTGATAGAGCGTTATAACTATACCACCCTTGTTTCTTGTGTATTAGAAACTGGCAGAACACATCAGATACGCGTGCATATGAAACATATTGGACATACTTTATTCAATGACCAAGAATACGGAGGAGATAGAATTTTAAAAGGCACTATTTATACTAAGTATAAACAGTTTGTAGACAATTGTTTTGATGCTTGTCCTAGATGCGCTTTGCACGCAGCCACGCTTGGATTTATTCATCCAACTTCAGAGGAGATGATGCGCTTTGATAGTCCACTGCCTTCAGACATGGAAGCAGCCATTACAAAATGGAAGAACTATAAAGCTGCAGCACATACTTAGTTAAAAATATACCGCATAAAAAAAGCCGCTTCGATTTCGAAGCGGCTTTTTACTTTGAAATAAATTCAAACTATTTTTTGTTTTGACTTGCAGCCATTGGAGACAACCCAATTGATTGACCTCTAGAAAAACCTTTTGACTTGAATAAAGCAAACTTACTTGGCGCAGCTACATTTGGCCATTTGTTATTGCTCTCATCAATATCAGCAGTTTCACGCATTGGATCTAATTGAATTGATACCGCTTTCTTACTTGTCAAGAACACTTTTGTTACTTTGTTCTCGTTCTTTCTCCAGATTTGTGCTGGTAAACGTTGTGTTTCTTTAGTACCATCTTCGAAAGTAAATTCAAGGATAATTGGCATCACTAGTCCGCCTTTGTTCAAGAAACTTACTTCATATAAATTAGCACTTGCATATTTTGCTTTCTCCGCATCGGTTAAACCTTCAGCTGCAGGCATAGCCATTGCTGGTTGCTTAGTCACTGAATCATAAGGCTCTAAACCTCTGTCATATCTCCAATAGAAATCACGTAAGCTTTGATCTACATCTGTTAAAAACACAATGGACTTATCGTTTCTATTTCTAATTTTTGAAATATCCTCAAAGCTATTCACTTCTGGTTTTGATAAACCTCTTGGTCCCATTGTTCTAGCTGCCGGAACTGCTACTGTAGCATCATATACTGCATGCTTCACAGTGTCAATCGCAATATCTACTGGATCGATGCTGTAGAACCAGCCTCTCCAGAACCAATCTAAATCTTCGGCACTTGCATCTTCGATTGTTCTAAATAAATCCGCAGGTGTTGGGTGTTTGAATGCCCATCTTCTTGAATATTCTTTAAATGAATAATCAAATAATTCACGACCCATAATTGTTTCACGTAAAATATTCAAACCAGTTGCAGGCTTCGCATATGCGTTTGGACCAAACTGAATGATGTTTTCACTATTCGTCATGATTGGCTCTAATTGATCCTTTGGCAATTTCATATAATCAGCAATTGCAAAAGCAGGTCCACGACGACTAGGAAATTTATTGTCATATAATTCTTCTGTCAAGTATTCAACATAAGTATTTAAACCTTCATCCATCCAAGACCACTGACGCTCATCGCTATTAATAATCATTGGGAAAAAGTTATGACCTACTTCGTGAATGATTACACCTAGCATACCATTCTTAGCTGCTTGTGTATAAGAACCATCCTTTTCTGTACGACCGTAGTTGAAACAAATCATTGGGTATTCCATACCATTAGACGCTTCAATACTTTGTGCTACTGGGTATGGATAAGGAATCGTAAACTTAGAATAAGTCTTTATAGTGTGTGCAACCGCTTTTGAAGAGAAAGGACGGTATAAACCATAAGCCTCTTTTCCGTAAGCACTCATGCACATTACTTTCTTGCCTTCTACATTTGCAGCCAAGGCATCCCAAATAAATTTACGGCTTGATCCAAAAGCAAAGTCACGTACATTTTCTGCATTGAACACCCAAGTTTTTTGAGTTGTTGCTTTTGTTTGTTCAGCTTTCTTAGCTTCTTCTAAAGTCACCACCTCCACTGGTTCAGCTGAAGTTTGTGCTTTATTCCATCTAGCCAATTGAGCTGGGCTCAACACAGCAGGATAGTTTTGACAAGCACCTGTTGCCATTACAACGTGGTCGCTAGGAACAGTAATAGCCACTTTATAATTACCAAAAGTCAAAGCAAACTCACCTCTTCCAGTAAACTGGTGGTGTTGCCAACCTTGGAAATCAGAATATACTGCAAGACGAGGATACCATTGTGCCATCGTAAATAAGTGGTTACCGTCTTCTGGGAAGAACTCAAATCCACCTCTACCGCCTACAGTCATTCTGTCTGTGATTTTATAATTCCAATCTACTTTAAAAGCAAATTTTTGACCAGGCTTTAATGCAGTTGGCAATTCAACACGCATCATAGTTTTGTTCACCGTGTATTTTAATTTAGCACCTAATAGGTCAGTGATTTTTAAAATATTCACACCTAAACCATTGTCGGTTTTTGCTTCTTCTAAATTGTCAATCATTGCAGGACTCATGCCTCTGCCTAATGAACTACCATCTGGGTAACCAGCATTTTTAGTTGTGCTATGCTCATTCTCATCCAATTGCAACCAGATATAGGTTAATACATCAGGTGAGTTGTTGAAATAAGTGATGGTCTCGGCACCATGCAACATTAAATTCTTTTCATCTAAAGTTGCTTTAATGTCGTAGTCTGCTCTTTGTTGCCAATACTTTGGACCTGGAGCACCACTCGCCGTTCTGTATTCATTTGGCGTTGGTAAAATAGTACCCAATTGTTCAAACTTGTTTCCATGGTTAGAACCCGGGTTGTTGCGGATATCTTGCGCTATAACTGTCAATACAGTCAAGAACATGATTCCAAATGACAATAATTTCTTCATTGTTGTTTCTTTTTCGAGGTTTAAAGAGATCCTATTCGATCTATGATCATACGTAAAGATAAGCATATCGCTAGGATAGATCCATACCGCATATACATTTTTCTAGGAATTTTAAGCTGTGCTGTCAATCCATAAGACAAGGCTAAAATCACCAGCACAATCAAGATTTGACCTATTTCAAGGCCTAAATTGAAGGAAAATAAGGGTCCTAGCAAGGAATCCTCCTTCCCCAAGAGGCTTTTTAGATAATTGCTGAACCCTAAACCATGGATTAAGCCAAAAAATAGCGCCAACCCATAATGGGCCGAAAAGCGCTGTTTAAATTCAAAATCATGTACCCAAAAATTGGAAACTGCAGTAATCAAAATGGTCACTGGAATAAGGAACTCAATCCAATTAACGGGAATATCTAACAAAGAAAGGGTGCTTAAGGCAAGTGTTAAGGAGTGGCCAATCGTGAAAGCAGTCACTAAAATCAAAATCTTTTTCCAATCTGTCCAAACATAACGTAGGGTCAATGCCAACACAAATAATATATGGTCTACCCCGCCTAAATCTATAATATGCTTGAAACCAAGTCTTAAATACAAAAATAACTCGTCCATAAATGAATTTTTCTGGTGTTAAATTAATGAAGACCTTTGTAACCACAAAATAAACTACTATGGCTTGGATTGGTTTAAAACATTGGATGGTATGGATGCTGACTGCAATGCACCCGTTTTATATTTCGGTAGTTGAAATTGAGCACAATGCAAAAGATGCAACTATTGAAATTAGTGCAAGAACTTATACAGATGATTTAGAGAAAATGATTCAAAAAGAATTCAATGTAAAATTGGATTTAAGCCAAGCAAATCAAAAAGAACAAGCCAATAAGTATATCAACTTGTACATGCAGAAAAAATTAGCACTACAAGCAGGCAGTGTAAAATATAAAATGGATTTTGTTGGTTATGAAATTCAGAAAGAAAGTACTTGGAGTTATTTTGAAATCAAAGATGTGAAACAAGTAAAGCAATTGAATCTATTTTGCGAGATCTTATTTGGCATAGATCCAAATCAAATTAATATTATACATAGCACTGTTGGCGGTGTTAGAAAAAGTTACGAATTGGCCACGCCAAAAAATAGGACCCAGTTTAATTATTAAATACCAACTATTTTTTTAATTCCATTAATACATAAGGCGTTAATTCCTCAGACCTTGTTTTGGGATTTAAAAAAGTCAATGTCAATAAAGTGACGTGGAACCTGTTTCCCTGATATAAGATATTAGAGTTAGGGAAATCTAGTAACAACGCTTGAGCGGGTATGCTATCTGCCACCACCCATTGTCCTACTTTTAATTGACTGCTATCTTTTATGACAGGGAAAATATGCTGCCCATAAAAATGAAAGGCATTGCTATTAGGGATTTTATATAAAGCCGTCTTTTGAATATCCCATTTTTTTTCCTTAGCTA
>CAMDNL010000071.1 GCA_945902975.1 Chitinophaga pinensis | reverse complement strand
ACTTTTCTAAAATGGTCAACACAAAAATTATGTGAAATTCTTAAAGCCCAAGGAAGAAACTTGCCTTCTTCGGCATATTTTCTTTGCTTTAAGTTGTCAATGATTTTAATAAAAATTTCTTGGATTAAATCTTCAGCTAAATAGCTGTCTTTCACCATAAATAAAATGGTGTTGAAGATTTTTTCTTGGTAACGATCAATCAAGGCATCGAAAGCACGGGTATTGCCTCCTTGGAAAGATTGGATCAATTCGTTGTCTGTCAGTTCAACTACTTTGTTCATGTTTGTTTTTTATAGGTTGTTCTTAGGTCGGGTAGTAG
Source organism: Chitinophaga pinensis (assembly GCA_945902975.1). Taxonomy (GTDB): domain Bacteria; phylum Bacteroidota; class Bacteroidia; order Chitinophagales; family Chitinophagaceae; genus Sediminibacterium; species Sediminibacterium pinensis_E. The sequence goes on along the minus strand of CAMDNL010000071.1, from coordinate 7,667 downwards.
GTGCTACCGCTGGATTATTTAGGAAAATTACTCGCTTATTGTACCCATATTGCAAATGTGGGAAACAAGAATTTTGTTTCAAGGATATCCACATTGTATTATTTACAATAATATTAAGCTGGAAGACAACCAAATAGGTCCTGTTGGTGTTATTTTTGTAGTATGGCTGTAACTAAGAAAGTGCTGGATAAAACGGAACGAAATCACATCGAAGTGGTGGGCGCAAGGGTGCATAACCTAAAGAATGTATCTGTGGAGTTTCCTAGGAACCAATTGATTGTGGTGACAGGGGTTTCTGGTAGTGGAAAGTCTTCCTTGACCATTGATACCCTTTTTGCGGAGGGGCAAAGACGCTATGCCGAAAGTTTATCCTCCTACGCCAGACAGTTTATGTCAAGAATGGGAAAGCCCGACGTAGATTATATCAAGGGTTTGTGTCCAGCCATCGCCATTGAGCAAAAAGTAACTACGAGAACCCCAAGAAGTACGGTGGGTAGTATGACCGAAATTTACGAGTACCTCAGGGTTTTATTTGCCAGGATTGGTAAAACCTATTCCCCAATTAGCGGTCAAGAAGTAAAAAAACAAGATGTACAAGATGTGCTGTCCTTTATTGAAAAAGGGAAGCAAGGAGATAAGATGGTCTTATTGGTTTTATTTAAGCAGCATGCCAAAAGAGATATCCAAGAGGAATTGAACATCCTCATGCAAAAAGGATTTGCTCGTATTTACTTAAGAGCAGCAAAAACCCCGCCAGCCATTGTAAGAATTGAAGATGCATTGAACTGGACGAAGAAAGAACTGCAACAAAATATAAAAGACAAGGAAGTTTATATTTTAATTGATCGTGTGGTAGTGAAAAAATTTGAGGAAGACGATCTGCATCGATTGACAGACTCTATTGGTACTGCATTTTACGAAGGAGAAGGCATTGTTTGGGTAGAACAAAATGAAACAAAATTAGTCAGCTATAATAACAAGTTTACTTTAGACGGCATTGAGTTTGATGAACCAAGTCCTAATTTATTTTCATTCAATAATCCATATGGCGCATGTCCTACCTGCGAAGGCTATAGCCAAGTGTTAGGGATCGATGCCAACTTGGTGATACCGAATCCACACTTATCGGTGTATGATGGCGCTGTGGCACCATGGAAGGGCGAAAAACTTTCTTGGTGGAAGGATCAATTTGTGAAAGAAGCAGGTAAGGAAGGATTTCCGATTCATCAACCCATCCTAAAATTAACGAAAGCGCAATTACAACAACTTTGGAAGGGGGTAGGTAAAGCATATGGCATCGATGATTTTTTTAAAGACGTAGAAGCGCATTTGTATAAAGTGCAGTTTCGTGTTTTGTTGAGCAGGTATCGTGGCCGAACGGATTGTTCAGAATGTCAAGGATACCGATTGCGTAAAGAAGCGTTATATGTAAAAATTGCAGATCAACATATTGGACAATTATGTACCATGCCGGTGCAGGACTTACAAGTTTGGTTTCAACAATTAAAATTAAGTACTACAGATACAGTGATTGCAAAGCGTGTGTTGATGGAAATTGAACAACGCATTCAAACATTAATGGATGTGGGTTTAGGCTATTTAACATTAAGTCGTTTAGCGAATAGTTTGAGTGGTGGAGAGAGTCAGCGTATACAGTTAACTAGATGCTTGGGAAGTAATTTAACCAACTCCTTATATATATTAGATGAGCCTTCTATAGGATTGCATTCAAGAGATACAGAGCGTTTGATAAAGGTATTACAAAACTTAAGAGACCTAGGGAATACAGTGGTGGTAGTAGAGCACGATGAACAGATTATGCGTGAATCAGATCATATTATTGACATGGGTCCTTTGGCAGCGCATTTAGGCGGAGAGGTAGTTGCAGTTGGTAATGCAGCAAAGTTGATGAAAGATAAAAATAGTTTAACTGGTAAATATTTGAACGGTACTTTATCTATTCCAATCCCTGCAAAAACAAGATCTACAAAACATACCATACAATTAGAAGGTGCCTTCTTGCATAATTTAAAAAATATTGATGTGCAATTTCCTTTACAGTGTATGACGGTGGTGTCGGGCGTGAGTGGAAGTGGTAAAACAACTTTGGTGAAGCAGGTATTGTATAACGCACTATTAGATGCAAAACAATTACCTACCGAAATGAAGAGCGGATTTTCTACCATTAAAGGAGACTTACATTTGTTTGATCAAATAGAAATGGTGGATCAAAATCCAATTGGTAAATCATCCCGAAGCAATCCTGTCACTTATATCAAAGCATACGATGCCATTAGAGATATTTATTCCAAGCAGGCCTTATCAAAAATAAGGGGCTTCTTACCAAAACATTTTTCATTCAATGTAGACGGAGGAAGATGTGATACTTGTAAAGGAGAAGGAGAACAATTGGTAGAAATGCAGTTCTTAGCAGACGTGCATTTAGTCTGTGAGGACTGTGGCGGAAAAAGATTTAAAGAAGCAGTTTTAGAAGTACAATACAAAGGAAAAAGCATCCACGATGTGTTAGAGATGAGTGTGGATGAAGCCATTGATTTTTTTAGCGAAGAAAAAAATATTGTATTAGCCATTAGTCCTTTACAAGAAGTTGGGTTGGGTTATGTGAAGCTAGGACAAAGTAGTAGCACCCTAAGTGGCGGAGAAGCGCAGAGAGTTAAGCTAGCTAGTTTCTTAGGCAAGGGCAAAGCCAGTAGTAAAATGTTATTCATATTTGATGAACCAACCACCGGCTTGCACTTTCATGATATCCATAAATTATTAAAAGCTTTTAATGCTTTAATCGATCAAGGGCATTCCTTGATTGTAGTGGAGCACAATACCGATATCATTAAGTCGGCAGACTGGGTCATTGACATGGGCCCAGAAGCAGGTGTCAATGGAGGTAATGTAGTTTATGCCGGCGTTCCAACTGGATTGGCTAAATGCAAGGCCTCTCAGACTGGGAAGTACTTAGGATAAACCAACTCGGCTTAAAAAATAATTTCATATTTTTTGACTAACTAAGAAATTAGTTATAATATTGACTAAGAAATTAGTTGTAATGCCAAAATGAACGATATGAAAAAATTGACACAAGCCGAAGAACAAATCATGCAAGCCCTATGGTCCCTAGATCAAGGTGGCTATATCAAAGATATTTTGGAAGCATTGGATGCGCCAAAGCCACATCATAATACAGTAGCAACCTTACTTAAAATTTTAGTTGAAAAGGAGTTTGTAGGGATTCAAAATCCCAATAGGAATAATTTTTACCATCCATTGGTGAGTAAATCGGCCTATTCAGGTAAAAGAATCGAAGGTTTAACCGAAAATTATTTTGAAGGTTCTTATGCCAATGTGGTGTCCTTTTTGGTAGATAAAAAACAAATGTCCATCGAGGATTTGGAATTGCTTTTACAACAACTTAAAAACAAACGCATTGACTAGTCAAACCTTTTCTTCAAATTATTAGCTGAGTTTATCTAATCCTATCTGCGCTCTTTACTAATTTTTCGTCTTGGTAAATTTTGTAACAAGCAACCAATTGCAACACTGGAATTAAAAACAAACTAGCAGAGGCAAGCGTGAAGCCACCACCTGGATTTGCTTTAACGATGGTATAAATAAAATAACCAATCAATCCTGAAAGTAAAAAATTTACAAGGGTTACTTTTAATTGTAACATACGATTGCCGTATAAAAAAATACTGATAAAAGATAAACAAGCACTAAAAGCTAAGCTAATTAAAGTGCTGTATTGAGCTGCGCCATTTATCTCCAAAGCATTGGGCTGTGGTGTATAATAAAACGGAAACTTTAAGATAAAGAAAGCAGCTGCGCTAGCAATCAATAACCATAGGGTTTGTATTCTTTGTATCATAGCTTAAAGTTAGCCAATAATTATCCTAATTCAGGATACAATACAAATTGCTCCATGAATTGGTTTACTTCTTTCCTTGTGTTGGCCAATACAGTTTCGTTGTCTGCGTTCATCAAAGCGGTATCAATTGCATCTACAACAAATGGAATATGCCCTTCGTTCATGCCTCTTGTTGTAATAGCTGCTACTCCAAAACGGATACCTGAAGTCACAAAAGCAGACTTGTCATCATAAGGCACCATATTTTTATTAGCAGTGATATCTGCCATACCAAGCACTTGCTCTGCTTTTTTACCACTGATATTTTTATTTCTTAAATCAATCAACATTAAATGATTGTCTGTTCCACCGCTGATTATTTCATAGCCTTTAGCAACAAAGGCTGCTGCCATGGTTCTCGCATTTGTTTGTACTTGCTTTTGATACACCATAAATTCATCGGATAGTATTTCGCCAAATGCAATTGCTTTTGCTGCAATCACATGCTCTAATGGTCCACCTTGTGTACCCGGGAACACAGCCATATCAATGACATTGGACCATAATCTTAAATTACCTTTCATGTCTTTTAATCCCAAAGTATTCTCACCGTCTTTTGCCATCATGATCACACCGCCTCTTGGTCCGCGCAATGTTTTGTGTGTAGTAGAAGTAACAAAATGACAATGGTTGAATGGAGAACTTAATAATCCCTTTGCAATCAATCCTGCAGGGTGCGCAATATCTGCTAATACAAATGCACCTACCTCGTCTGCTACTTTACGAATGCGCGCGTAATCAATGTCTCTACTATAAGCACTCGCACCACAAATAATTAATTTTGGCTTATGTGTTCTTGCTTGACTTTCTAACATCTCATAATCAATCAATCCTGTTTCTTTTACTACACCATAAAAATGCGGGGTGTAAGTTTTACCAGAAAAATTCACAGCACTACCGTGCGTTAAGTGACCGCCCATGCTTAAGTCTAAACCTAAAATAGCGTCGCCATTTTTTAAGATGGCCAACATCACAGCGGCATTGGCTTGCGCCCCACTATGTGGTTGCACATTGGCATATTCTAATCCAAATATTTCTTTTAAACGATCTATCGCTAATTGCTCCGTTTTATCTACAATCTCACATCCACCATAATACCTTTTTCCAGGATAGCCTTCGGCATATTTATTGGTCATCACACAGCCTGTGGCTTGCATCACTTGTAAGCTCGTAAAGTTCTCAGAAGCAATCAATTCTATACCACGTCTTTGACGTGCTAATTCTTGGTTGATGATATCAAAAACAAGGGTATCTCTTTTCATAAGGCGCTGTTTATAAGGTGCAAAATTAATTTATTATTAAGTTGCTCCAAAGCTTTCTAACAAGAGTTTTAGGCTGAATATCCACATTTGTTTAGTGTTTTATAATTATCCTATCTTTGATGCGATCAAAAGGCATGAAATAAGCGTTTTTTGCTATTTTTATCCTCCCCTAAACAATAACTAAATGAAGGCGATTATACCGGTTGCAGGCGCAGGAGCGAAACTAAGACCACATACCTATACACAGCCAAAGGCGTTGATTCCTATTGCAGGTAAAACTATTTTGAGTTTTATTGTCGATCAATTAAAGGCCGAAGGCATCGATGAGTTCATTTTTGTAGTGGGCTACTTGGGAGAGAAAATTCAAGATTATGTGGAGCAAACCTACCCAAATTTGAAAACCCATTTTGTGTACCAGACCGATCGTCAGGGAACAGCGCATGCGATTCAATTGGCGCAAGATATTGTGGGTGGTGATGAAGTTTTTATTGCCTTAGGTGATACCATTTGTGAATACGATATTAAAGAAGTTTTAGAAAGTCCTACGAGTATGTTGGGCGTTCAAAAAGTAGATGATCCAAGACAATTTGGAGTTGTAGAAATGAATGAGGATGGACTCATTGAACATGTTGTTGAGAAGCCGTCAATTCCAAAAAGTAACAATGCATTGGTAGGATTATATAAAATTAAAGAGTCTGCTATTTTATTTGAATGCTTTCAAAAATTAGTAAACGAGAATATTAAATCTAACGATGAATATAATTTAACGGATGCGTTGGATTGCATGATCAAAAAAGGTGTACAGTTTAAATCCTTTAAAGTAAAGAATTGGTTTGATTGTGGTAAAAAAGAAACTTTGCTAGAAACCAATGCCATGTTGCTTAAGAAGTCTGGAGGCTATGCCATTAATCCGGAATTATACACCAATAGCATCATCATTGCGCCAGTGAGTATCGCAGATGGATGTGTTATAGAAAATTCAATCATTGGGCCGCATGTGACCATTGGGAATAATACTACTATTAGAAGTTCGATTGTGAAAGATAGCATCATTGGTTCTTACACTGCATTGGATGAAGTGGTATTAGACAATTCACTAATCGGAAGCGATGCTGCAGTGAAGGGGATGAGCCGTACATTAAATATTGGCGACAACACTGAAATAGATTTTGGATAGAATCATTGGAATTAGCATAATTCAAATAGGTTCAAAAAAATCATTGGAATTAGCATAATTCTATTTCTGTAAGTACATCGAGTTCGCTTGTGCTACACAAGTAATTACCAAATCATTGATACAAACATGCGCAGGGGTGTTGGCCACATACCAAACGGTATCTGCAATATCTTCGGCCATTAATGGCGTATATCCTGTATACACTGCATTCGCTTTTTCTGCATCTCCTTTAAATCGTACCACAGAAAATTCTGTATCTGCTGCTCCAGGATGGATGGCGGTAACTTTAATTTGATAAGGCAGTAAGTCAATTCTTTGTGCCTTGCTAATGGCATCTACTGCGTGCTTAGAGGCGCAATACACATTGCCGTCTTTATAAACTTCTTTGCCTGCCGTGCTTCCAATATTAATGATATGTCCTTTTTCTTTGATGAGCATTGGCAGGACTGCTTTAGAAGCATATAATAAACCCTTCACATTGGTGTCAATCATCGTCTCCCAATCTTCCAAATTGGCGTTTTCAAAAGAATCCCTGCCTAAGGCAAGGCCAGCATTGTTCACCAATATATTAATTGCTTGCCATTCGGTAGGCAAGTTTTGTAAGTTGTCAAAAACGGCTTTTTTATCTTGTACATCAAAGTTGAGGCATAATGTCTTGACGCCGTAGTTTGCTTCGAGTGCTTTAGCTAATGCTTCTAATTTTTCTTTTCTGCGTCCAGTAATTATGACGTTCCAACCGCCTGCTGCAAATTTTGTAGCAGTTGCTTTTCCAAATCCTGAACTTGCTCCCGTAATTAAAATGATTTTTGACATCGTATTATAGTTATTATAAATTTTTATTTAAGTCCTTCATCATTACCAACTAACATTTTTTTAATGAATTGATTCACTAATTCGGTTGCTTCAAGCATGCCCATATGGCCCACTTCTTTTAGCACTAAACTGTTGGATGAAGGTAGTAATTTAATTTGTTCTAAACTGTCTTGTATCGTCACTGCAAGGTCTGCTTCTCCTACAATCATCCATACAGGCATATTATTTTGTTGCAGCAAATGGGTCATTGCTTTTCGGTTGCGCATGGCAAACACAAATTGGATCATGGCTTCTTGGCTAATACCTAATCCGCTATCAATGACATTTTGAATTACTCCTGGGTTGGCTTTTTTAAATGCATCACCAAATAAATTAGGTGTAGCAGTTTCAAGGTATTTAGAGACGCCCCATTCTTGAATAAACTCGGCCACTTTCATCCGACTTGTTTTTTTCGCCTCGTTGTCCTCGTAAGTAGTAGAATGGAATAATAATAAAC
>CAMDNL010000070.1 GCA_945902975.1 Chitinophaga pinensis | reverse complement strand
AATAGTCCATCCGATTTAGTCATCATTGGCCAAACCATTGATGACGCTGCAGGAGAAGCATTTGATAAAATTTCTAAATTATTAGGCTTGCCTTATCCTGGTGGCCCTGTACTAGATAAATTAGCACAATTAGGTAATCCAAAAGCATTTGAATTTGCAAAGCCAATGGTGCCTGATTTAAATTATTCTTTTAGTGGATTAAAAACAAGTGTCTTGTATTTTTTACAAAAGCAGGAGCCCGGATTTATTGAAGCAAACTTAAATGACTTATGTGCTTCTGTACAATATACCATCGTAGAAATCCTTTTATATAAATTAAAGAAAGCGATCACACAAACGGGCATCAAGCATGTATGTATCGCTGGTGGAGTAAGTGCCAATTCAGGGGTTCGAAATGGTATCCAAGCATTGGGGCAGAAGCTGGGTGTCACAACCTATCTACCTGCTTTTCAATATTGTACCGACAATGCCGCCATGATTGCCATTACAGCCCATTATAAATACCTTAATCAAGCATTTGAGCCATTGTCCACATCGGCACATGCTAGATCCAATTGGTAAGGGGAAATCACTTAACTTTGCAGCTTCAAAAACAGTTGAAAAATGATTAGTGCAAGAAACGTCACATTGGCCTACGGAAAAAGAGTCTTATTTGATGAAGTCAATATTAGCTTCACAAAGGGGAATTGCTATGGTATTATTGGAGCCAACGGTGCTGGTAAGTCTACCTTCTTAAAAATATTAAGCGGAGAAATTGAACCGAATAAAGGATCTGTAGAAATCTCACCTGGTGAGCGTATGTCCTTCTTAAAACAAAATCAGTTTGAATTTGATGAGCAAACAGTTTTAAATACGGTGATGCAAGGTCATAAGCGTATGTGGGAAGTGATGCACGAAAAGGATGCCTTGTATGCAAAAGAAGATTTTACAGAAGCAGACGGATTAAGAGCAGGTGAATTAGAAGGTGAATTTGGAGAAATGGGTGGATATGAAGCAGAGAGTAATGCTGCGAGTTTATTGAGTGACTTAGGTGTGAAGGAAGACATGCATCAATCGCTTATGAAAGACATTCCTAGTAATTTTAAATTGCGCGTATTGTTAGCACAGTCTTTGTTTGGGAATCCGGATATTCTATTATTGGATGAGCCTACCAACGGATTGGACATTGAAACAATTGGTTGGTTGGAAAACTTTTTAGCGGACTACGAAAATATTGTATTGGTTGTAAGTCACGATCGTCACTTCTTAGATACAGTATGTACGCACGTTTCGGACGTGGACCGTTCTAAAATAAAAACCTTTACTGGTAACTATTCATTCTGGTATGAGTCTTCTCAATTGATGGCGCGTCAGATGTCTGATAAGAATAAAAAGAACGAAGATAAACGTGCTGCTTTATTGGACTTTATTGCACGTTTCTCTGCGAATGCAAGTAAGAGTAAACAAGCAACATCTCGTAAAAAAGCGTTGGAGAAATTAACAATCGAAGAAATTGAGCCATCTAATAGAAAGTACCCTGGTATTATCTTTCAGCCATTGCGTGAAGTGGGCAATCAAATTTTAAATGTAGAAAAATTACAAAAAACAGTAGACGGTCGTATCTTATTTAAAGACGTTACTTTCTCTGTAAGTAAAAATGATAAAATTGCTTTTTTAAGTAAGGATGCTTTGGCCATTACATATTTCTTTGAGATTATCAATGGAAATGGTCAAGCTGATAGCGGAAGTTTCGAATGGGGTACCACCATTACCAAAGCTTATTTACCTATGGAGCACAACGAAGAATTTACAAAGCCATTGACTTTAATGGATTGGTTAAGACAATTTGTGCCTGCTCATGTGACCGATGCCGATGAACCATTTATCCGTGGATTTTTAGGAAAAATGTTATTCAGTGGGGATGATGTGATGAAGAAATCCGATGTATTAAGTGGGGGTGAAAAAGTACGTTGCATGGTGAGCAAAATGATGTTGCAAAACCCAAATGTGACTGTTTTGGATCAACCCACCAACCACTTAGACTTGGAGAGCATCCAAGCATTTAACGAAGGTTGTCAGAATTTTCCAGGTATCGTTTTAATGACATCCCATGACCACACTTTCATGCAAACTGTGGCCAACCGAGTGATAGAATTAACGCCTAAAGGCATCATCGACCGTTTAATGACTTTTGACGAGTATATGGAAGATGCTAGAGTCAAAGAATTGAGGGCAGAATACTATTCTTAGACGCTAAAAAGGGTTAAAAATCAACATTTTAGCAATAAAAGCCCTTTTTTAAACGTTTGATAGAAAAAAACATTAAAAAAATGGGACTGTAAGGTATAATTACATACCTTTGCCGTCCGTAAAAAATTATTTCTCATGGCTAGAGTATGTCAGATAACTGGAAAGAAACCGATGACTGGAAACAGTGTATCGCATTCTAATATTAAAACAAAGCGTCGTTTTCTACCGAACTTACAAAAGAAGCGTTTCTACTTTGTTGAAGAAGATCGTTGGATCACTTTAAAAGTATCTGCTGATGCTTTAAGAACTATTGATAAAAATGGTTTAGCAGCAGTCGTAAAAGATTTAAGAGCCGCAGGCACTAAGATCTAATCAAATCATCATTAAGTATAACTTATAATATACCATCATGGCACGTAAAGGCAACAGAGTTCAAGTAATATTAGAGTGCACAGAGCACAAGACTACTGGTTTACCAGGAACTAGTCGTTATATTACCACTAAGAACAAAAAGAACACTCCAGATCGTTTGGAGTTCAAAAAGTATAATCCAATTTTGAAAAAAGTAACTGTACACAAAGAAATTAAATAATCATGGCAAAAGCAGCTTCTAAAAACGCGAAAATCAAGGATCTTAAGGCTTCTGCTGAAGCAAAAAACTGGACTAAAGTAATTAAAGCAGTACGTAGCCCTAAAACAGGTGCGTATACTTTTAAAGAGTCTATCGTTTACAAAGACAACGTTAAAGAGTTCTTAGCAGCTAAATAATAACTGCTATTGATGCTCTTGATCAATAAGATTCCAAACCTTCATTAGCTATAGTGAAGGTTTTTTTATGACTAATTTTGACATCTATGAGTTTTCTAGGAAAATTATTTGGGAAGAAGGAACAAGAATCACTAGATCATGGCTTGGAAAAGACCAAACAAGGCTTTTTTGAGCGCATTTCTAAAGTGATTATTGGTAAGGCTTCCGTAGATGAAGATGTCTTAGATCAATTAGAAGAAGCGCTCATTGGGGCAGATGTAGGGGTGGACACGACCTTGGCCATTATTGAACGCATTCAAGAAAGGGTGAAAAAGGATAAGTATGTTTCAACATCCGAATTAAACCAAATTTTATACGAGGAAATTGGAAATTTATTAATAGATACCCCTCAAGATCTCATTGGTTTTCAAGTACCTATAGACAAAAAACCTTTCATTACACTTGTTGTAGGGGTCAATGGCGTGGGTAAGACAACCACCATTGGTAAATTGGCGCATCATTTTAAAGCTGCAGGGAACGAGGTCTTATTGGGCGCAGGAGATACTTTTAGAGCTGCTGCAGTAGACCAGTTGACTATTTGGAGTGAAAGGGTTGGAGTGCCTATTGTAAAGCAAAATATGGGTGCTGACCCTAGTTCTGTCGCTTTTGATACAGTGCAATCCGCCATCGCCAGAAAATCCGATATCGTTTTCATTGACACTGCCGGACGTCTTCATAATAAAGCCCATTTGATGGACGAGTTGAATAAAATCAATCGCGTCATTCAAAAACAAATTCCAGATGCACCGCATGAAGTTTTATTGGTCTTAGATGGTTCAACTGGTCAGAATGCCTTAGAGCAAGCAAAACAATTTATGGCAGTGACCAATGTGACTGCACTTGCCATTACTAAATTGGACGGAACTGCTAAAGGGGGCGTGTTACTAGCCATTGCACATCAGTGTAAAATACCAGTAAAATATATTGGTGTAGGGGAACAATTAGACGACCTAATTTTGTTTGATAAAGTTGCCTTTGTGCAAACCTTATTTAAGGGTGTAGCGAATGCCTAACCCAGCCCAACCACTTTCAAAATAGCTTGATCCAACAAAGTTAAAAGAAGGTTGCCAGTCTAAACTAAGGTTAAGCGGTGCGTTTTTTATCTTGTAATCCAATCCTAAAATACCATCCACCCCTAAAGCAATTCCAGCTTTATGTGTAGGATTATTCTTTTTCCATTCTTCGCTCCAAATTCCTAAATGCCCACCATATCCGATATACCAACTTAACTGTTCTGTATTGGCAAAGGCACTGTATTTCTCTATCATAACGGTGGTTCTAAAGCCATCTAATGTGAAATAACCTAATACTTCGATGGCTTTACTGTTTGTTAAAAAAGATTTATAAGAGATGGCACTAGGATACATCTTAACACCAATTGCTTTTTTATAGCCAGTAGTAAATGGGCCAGTTTTTTGTTCAGGTTCTAAACTAAAAGATTGAGCGGTTGCTTGTGAAGTGAAAAGGCCTAAAAACGAAATTAGTAAAAAGGGGAGTATGCGCATAATATAGTGTATTAGAATCCTACAAATTTAGTATTCAAGGTACAAACAACTGTTTAAAAAATGGTAAAATTTGGGTAAGTTTGTAACATGCATCCTTTTCAAGAACTGATCGAAAAATTCAATCAAGATTTCGATACAACACATTTTCCTTCACAACCGGCTACATTGTATGAGCCGAGTGAATATTTTTTAAAAATTGGCGGTAAGCGTATCCGTCCAGTTTTGTGTTTATTAGGCAATGAATTATTTAGTGAATTACATTCAGATGCATTTTTAGCCGCTAAAGCAGTTGAGCTATTTCATAATTTTTCTTTAGTGCACGATGACATGATGGACGAGGCGAGTTTAAGAAGAGGCCAGCCCACTGTGCACACAAAATATGATTCGAATACAGCTTTACTGGTAGGCGATATTATGGTTATTAGAGCCTATGAATATATCCAGTCAATTCAATCCAACCATTTATCTAAAATTCTTGGACTCTTTAATCAAACGGCTAGAGAAGTTTGTGAAGGACAACAATTGGATATGGATTATGCAAAAAAAGCAACTGTTTCTATGGAGGAATACATCCACATGATTACGCTAAAGACTTCTGTGCTATTGGCAGCTAGTTTACAAATGGGTGCGATCATTGGTGGTGCAGGCGATCACAACGGTACTCATTTATATGCCTTTGGAAAAAAATTAGGCATTGCATTTCAAATACAAGACGATTATTTAGACGCATTTGGGGATGCTGCTGTGTTTGGAAAAGAAGCAGGAGGAGATATCAAGCAAAATAAAAAAACCTTCCTTTTAATACGTGCATTAGAAACAGCCAATCCAGAACAGCTGACTGCATTAAATGCTTTACTAGCTTCTGATGCTCCAAATAAAGTGGATCAAGTATTGGCTATATTTAAGGCTTGTAAGGTAGATGCCTGGGCGGAGGATTTAAAACAGCAATACATGCAAGAAGCCTTAGCACATTTAGAAGCCATTGCAGTGGTTGAAGCAAGAAAAAAGCCATTGATTGATTTGGCGAATTATTTAATGAACAGAATCCAATAATTATATGTCTTTATTTAGAAAGAAGTCAATTGAAAAAATTGTTCAAGACGCAGAAGCTGGTTTAGTGGATGGACATAGTACGAGTGGATTAAAAAAAGTCTTAGGTGTTCGCGACCTTACTTTAATGGGTATCGCTGCAGTGGTTGGAGCGGGTATTTTTTCAACCATTGGAACTGCTGCTTTTCATGGTGGCCCTGGCATTTCTATTTTATTTGTGATCACTGCAGTGACTTGTGGCTTTAGTGCACTTTGTTATGCTGAATTTGCTAGTAGGGTGCCCATTGCGGGAAGTGCCTATACTTATGCTTATGTGACATTTGGAGAACTCATTGCTTGGATCATTGGATGGGCATTGATTTTAGAGTATGCCATTGGTAATATCGTTGTGGCAATAAGTTGGAGTGGTTATTTTATTAATTTATTAGAAGGTTTCCACATCCATCTTCCAGGTTGGTTGTCTACTAATTTTGAAACAGCACAACAGGGCTATGAGGAAGCGATGAAGCATTTAGCATCTGGAGGCACGCCAGCTACATTTAGTAAACTTGCAAGAATAGGCTATGATGCCATTACCAATGCACCCATGATTGGTCAAACAAAAATCATTTTAAATATTCCCGCATTTGTGATTGTGGTTTTGATTACAATGTTGGTGTATAGAGGTATAAAGGAGAGTAAAAAGAGTACGAATATTATGGTGATTTTTAAAATCGCGATTATTTTAATGGTAATTATTCTTGGTTTCTTTTATGTGGACACAGCTAACTGGGCGCCATTTATGCCCAATGGCTTTAAGGGTGTTTTAGCAGGTGTATCGGCTGTATTTTATGCCTATATTGGTTTTGATGCCATCTCTACCACAGCAGAAGAATGTAAAAATCCGCAAAGAGATATGCCTAAGGGGATGATCTATTCCTTATTAATTTGTACCGTATTGTATATTCTTATTGCTTTGGTTTTAACTGGAATGGTCAACTATTCAGAACTTAAAGTGGATGATCCATTGGCATTTGTATTTGAAAGAATTGGCTTACATAAAATTGGATACATTATTTCAATTAGTGCAGTTGTAGCAACAACAAGTGTATTGTTAGTTTTTCAATTAGGACAACCAAGAATTTGGATGAGCATGAGCCGTGATGGTTTATTGCCAAAGAAATTTTCAGAAGTGCATCCTACATATGGTACCCCAGGTTTTGCAACCATCATTACTGGTATTTTTGTAGGCGTACCCGCCATGTTTATGTCTATCTCTAGAATGACAGATTTAACAAGCATTGGTACTTTGTTTGCATTTGTGCTAGTTTGTTTTGGTGTATTGGTATTGCCTAGACTAGCCCCTTCAATCAAAGGACAGGCGTTTAGATTGCCCTATATCAATGGACAGTATATCATCCCAGCATTGGCATTGATCTTTTTATATTTTGGACATTATAGAATTTTAAATGCGTTTAAAGAAGTAGGGAACGAAGGGTATCAGGAAATTTTATTTCTAGTCTTTACATTTATTTTTATAGTAGTGGCTGTTTTGAGTTTCCTTAAAAAATATTCAATCATTCCAATTATAGGCGCAATGTGTTGTTTATACCTAATGATTGAGATTCCTCCAGTGAGCTGGTTATGGTTCTTTGTTTGGATGTCAATTGGTTTAGTGATTTACACTTTGTATTCTAAAAAGCATAGTCTTTTAGCAAAAAAATAATCGATGAAGTATCAAGTGGGGGATGAAATATTGGTGCTGCATAGCAATGAGGAGGGGCATATCATTGAAATCATGAACAATGAGATGGTGATGATAGAAGTGCGTGGGGTGAAGTTCCCGGCTTATATGGATCAAATAGACTTTCCTTATTTTAAAAGGTTTACCCAGAAGAAATTATTTCCAGAAAAAAAAGCCCCACTAAAGCTTTTCGTAGATCAAATCCCTAAAGAAAAAATACTAAAGAACGCAAGTAAAGAAGATGCGGGTGTATGGTTGAATTTAATTCCAAAATTTAGCTTAGATGATTTCAATGATGAAATAGTAGAGACGCTTAAAATTTTCTTATCCAATAAAACAAGAATTGAATACAATTTTGTCTACGAACAATCGGCCCAAGGCGAGGTAGACTTTTCTATAGCCTCTACCATCGCGCCTTTTACCGATTTTTATATTCATGATATTCCATTTGCTGTGGTGAATGATAGTCCTCAATTTTCATTTGATTTTTTTTTAACGGAACAGCACAAGAAAAAAGCAGACCATTTCGAATCTGTTGTAAAAATTAAGCCTAAGCAAATTTTTCAAAAAATTGAAACTTTAAAAGAGGATAATAAAGTAAGCTTGGACTATGAATTATTTCATACCTATCCAGATAAAGCCCAAGACAATCATATTGCCATTGATATGCTAAGAAACGCTGGTTACAAAGTGTAC
>CAMDNL010000069.1 GCA_945902975.1 Chitinophaga pinensis | reverse complement strand
TAGCTCCATGATCTCTGTGCGAATGCCAGGAGTAGCAAGGCTTACATTGTTCTCACTTAAAATTCTTGTGAGCTGAATATGATGTGCTTTTGAATACGCCAATACAGCCTGATTAAAGTCTGGAGATCCTGATACACTCATTTGACTTAATTGCATTAGGTCCGAAGCCATTGGTACAAACTCATATGAAAGAATGAGTAAGTGTAGGACCGAAGCGCCCACACCACATAAAATATAAAATAATAAAAATCGCTTAGGCCCCCATACATTTTCTAAAACAGATCCAAACATCCAAAGTGCAAACATATTGCCTAATATATGTCCAAAGTCACCATGCAAGAACATATGCGTAATCATTTGCCATGGTTGAAACAATTTACTTTGCCATGCGTGTAGTGCAAAATAATCTTCAACTGAAAATGAACTAGTGGGTCCCGCAAATGTATTTTGCGCCAAAAACATTAAAGCATTAATGATGATTAAATTTTTAATGATCGTTGGTAAAATATTGAAACTTGTAGGTCTAAATTCTCTCATAAATTATGCGTTTAATAAATCTGTTCTTTTTAATTGCACTACGTTCTCTATATGCAAAGTGTGTGGAAACATGTCTACAGGCTGTATTTTAGTCACCGTATACTTAGCGTGTAGCAGTGCCAGGTCTCTTGCCTGTGTCGCTGGATTACAACTTACATATACAATCGTTGGCGCTTCCATCTCTAATAATTTTTGTACTAGTTTTTCGTGCATCCCTGCTCTTGGCGGATCGGTGATAATCACATCTGGCTTTCCATGGGTTTCAAAAAATGCATCATCACAAACCTTAATCACATCTCCTGCAAAAAATGCAGTCTCTGTTAATCCGTTTAAAGCAGCATTTAATTTTGCATCCTCAATCGCCTCTGCTACAAACTCTACACCAATAATTTTTTTAGCCTGCTCGCTACAAAAAATACCAATGCTTCCGGTACCACAATATAAATCATACACAATTTCCTTTCCTGTCAATTCAGCAAAGTCGCGAGTGACTTGATATAACACTTCGGCTTGTTTTGAATTGGTTTGGAAAAAAGATTTTGGACTTATTTTAAATTCAAACTTTTCTAATTTTTCTGTGATATAGCCATTGCCATAATACACTTGTGGTTCTAAATCCTGCATACTATCATTGCGCTTGGTATTGATGGTATACAAGAGCGTAGTAATTTGAGGGAACTGCTTTAACAACAAATCTAATAATGCTTTTCTTTTTACTTCATCCTCATAACCAAGGATCAAATTGATCATCCACTCTCCCTTGGTCGTATTTCTAACAAACATATTTCTTAACCAACCCTGATGTTGTTTAATATTATAAAAAGGCATCTTATTGTCTAAAGCAAACTGCACCACCGCCTTGCGCATAAAGTTGGTTGGCTCTTCTTGTAAATAACAAGTGTCTATAGGAACAATTTTTTCGAAAAATCCTCTCGCATGAAAACCGCCATCACCTGGACTTTTAACTGGATCTTCGCCGGAAGCCTTCATGGCTCTAAAGGCCTCAAATGACATATAAATCTCTGTAGCAAAAGTATATTCTACTTTATTGCGATAGCCCTCGGTTTGCTTGGCACCCAAAATAGCAGGAATAGTTGGCAATGGAATTTTAGCAATCCTTGTCAAATTATCTACTACCTGTTGTTGCTTATAGATTAACTGTTGCGCATAGGGTAGCATCTGCCACTGACATCCTCCACATACCCCAAAATGACTACAAAATGGTTGCACCCTATTTTCAGAATAGCTATGAAATTTTTTAGCAAAGCCCTCTGCCCAATCGGTTTTATTTTTTTGTAGTTGAATGTCCACCACATCTCCAGGCACTGCACCTTCAACAAAAATTACTTTCCCATCCACTCTTGCTAAGGACTTGCCCTCTGCTGCATAGTCCTCGATAAGGACCTTTTCTAAAATGATAGTAGGTTTTGGCTTTCTCACGGTAACAAAGGTACAATCCAGCTACTAGAATCTACCATTCCACCCGTTTAAATTAAACCTAAATCTGTTTTTTATTTTTTACTTTTATGTACTTTATTTGTCCTTTAACCCTTTTATATGTTTCAGAAAATTATTACTTTATCCAGTTTTAGTTTAGTTCTTTTGTTTTCAACAGCAGTGCATGCGCAGGCTGTCAAAAAACTACCCCTTACAAAAACCGGTCCTGTTGGGCATAATATTGAGATTACCCTTAAGCCTTACAAAAACACCAAGGTATATTTAGGCACCAACTATGGTCAAAATCGTGTGCTGGCAGATTCGGCCATATTGAATGAGGCAAGCGTTGGTTATTTTAAAGGCAAAGAAAAACTAACACCAGGCATCTATTTTATTGTTTCTCCTAAGTATAGTATTCTATTTGAGTTTTTAGTAGACGAGGGCCAACAATTTAAAATCATTGCTGACACATTGAGTTTAGTAGACTATAAAATAATTGGCTCAAAAGACAACGATATTTTTAGCAGTTATTCAAAAAGTATGAACCAGCTTGGTGCGCAAAGAAACCAGTTGGAGCAAGCTTATAACAGCGCAGCAACAACAAGCGATTCTCTAAAATACCTGCAAGCTTTAAAAAAGATGGACACTAGCTTTAAACAGGAGCGACAAAAAATTATCACAACTGCACCTAATTCAATGATGCGTTTTTTCTTGGATGTGTTACAAAGACCTGAACTACCAGCAATTCCCATCATCAATGGCATTGCGGATTCTACCTATCCTTTTTATTATGTCAAAAATCATTATTGGGACAATGTGGTCTTCAATGATAACCGTTTATTAAGAACACCATTTTTTGAAGCGAAGCTAGATGAGTATTTTAAAAATTATGTTTCACGCGAGCCAGATTCAATTATCGAAGAAGTACAATACATGTTGACTGTAGCAAAAACAGGAAAAGAAATTTATCCTTTTTTACTTTTTAAATTTACCAATAAATACATCAGTCCTGAATTTATGGGTCAGGATAAAGTGTTTCTACATTTGTTTCAAAACTTTTTTAGCAAGGGAGATACGGTCTTGTTAAACAACGATTCTAAAAAAGCAATCACAGAACGCGCGTATAGTATCATGGCCAACTTAATTGGGAATCCCGCTCCACCATTGAATTTGAACACAATGGATAACAAATTATTTTCATTGTATAATAGTCCAGCTACCTATACATTTATCGCATTCTGGGACCCAACCTGTGGTCACTGTAAAGAAGAAATGCCTAGGGTAGATTCTTTTTATACAAAAAATTGGAAGCAATTGGGTGTACAAGTGATTGGAGTAAATACCAATGTAAAAGAATTAGCTTCTTGGAAACAATTTATAACAGAGGAACATTTTGATGCAGGATGGATGCATGTTTACCAAACTGAAGCGGCATTCAATGCAGAAATTACTGCAGGTAAGCCCACTACGATCAGACAACTGTATGATGTATTTAAAACGCCTACCTTCTATTTATTAGATAAGGACAAAAAAATCATTGCTAAAAACTTAACAGTAGACCAGTTTCATGATTTCTTGCAAGCGCAACAAAAAAAATAAGTTAAAACACGGCTGAAACAACGTCTCTTATCACCTTAGGTTTTCCTAAAGTATAATAGTGTAACACGGGTACACCAGCTGCTTTTAATTCCTTGCTTTGCTGGATCAACCACTCTGTGCCCACTTGCTCACATTCCGCATCTGTCTTGCATTTGTTAATGGCATTGGACAGTTCAGTTGGAATGTCTACGTGGAATATTCTTGGTAAAATTGTCAATTGCTTTTTATTCGTAATCGGCTTTAATCCTGGAATGATTGGAACTGTAATACCCATATCGCGGCAGGCTTGCACATACTCCAAAAACTTTTGGTTGTTGAAAAACATTTGGGTCATGATATACTCTGCTCCTGCATCCACCTTCTCTTTGGTTTTGATTAAATCGATTTCAAAATTTGGAGATTCGAAATGTTTTTCTGGATAGCCAGCCACACCCATACAAAAATCGGTCTTGCCACCATTTAAAATATCTTCGTCTAAATAAATCCCCTGATTCAATTGTCCTACTTGCTTTAATAAATCAATCGCATATTTATTTCCACCTGGCTCTGGTTCAAAGCTAGACTCATTCTTAGCAGCATCGCCTCTTAAAATTAAAGCATTGTCAATACCTAAAAACTGCAAATCAATTAAGGCATCTTCTGTTTCACGCTTAGTGAAACCACCACAAATAATATGCGGCACTGCATCGATATTATAATGGTTCATAATCGCAGCACAAATACCCACTGTACCCGGTCGCTTGCGCACATCTACTTTTTCAAAAGTGCCATCTGTTTTTTTCTTAAACATGGTTTCACTTCTGTGGTAGGTCACGTTGATCCATGAAGGCTTAAACTCCATGAGTGGATCCAAGTGATCGTAGATAGAGGTAATTGTTTTACCCTTTAAAGGAGGTAAGATCTCAAAGGAGACCAATGTGTCTTTTGCTTTTGCTAAATGTGCTGTTACGTGCATAGAATACAAAAATAGTTAATATTATTTGACTAGGTTCAAATAGGCCTTTTTAACCTTATTTTTGTACAAAAGATTCAACGTGATACTAACCATACATACCGATAAACTGATTAAGCAATACAAGGGCCGCAAGGTGGTGGACCAAGTAAGCGTATCCGTAAAACAGGGTGAAATTGTTGGTTTATTAGGGCCCAACGGTGCTGGTAAAACAACGACTTTCTATATGGTGGTTGGATTGATTGCGCCAGACGAGGGCCGCGTGTTCTTAAACGAGGAGGATATCACCCATTTGCCTATGTATAAGCGCGCTCAAATGGGGTTGGGTTATTTACCACAGGAGGCGAGTGTGTTTAGAAAGTTGTCGGTGGCCGATAATATCATGGCCATTTTAGAAATGACAAAATTGACGAAGGGCGAGCGTTTGCATAAAATGGAAACCCTTTTAGATGAATTTAATTTACAAAAAGTAAGAAATAATAACGGTGATAGTTTAAGTGGTGGGGAGAGAAGAAGAACCGAGATTGCACGAGCGTTGGCTGTGGATCCTAAATTTATTTTATTAGACGAACCCTTTGCTGGCGTGGATCCTATCGCAGTAGAAGATATACAATCGGTGGTAGCTAGATTAAAATTAAAAGACATTGGTATTTTAATTACCGATCACAATGTGAATGAAACATTGTCCATTTGTGATCGTGCTTATTTATTGATTGAAGGAAAAATATTTAAACACGGCACTGCCGAAGAATTAGCAGCAGACGAGCATGTAAGACGATTATACCTTGGTACCAATTTTGAGTTAAAGCGCAAGGATTGGATTATTGAAATGGGACAAAAATAGCCTATGAAGATTTTTAGCCCAGCATTATCAAGACTAGCAAGACTGCGCTATTGGCGCATCGAGCATTGGGTGAAAGATCCGGTAGCTGCGCAACGTGAAGTATTGCAGGACCTCATTACCCATGGTCAGTATATACAGATCGGAAGAAAGTATCAGTTTAGTAGCGTTTTTAATATTAGAAAGTTCAAAGAAGTTGTTCCAATACAAGCCTACGAGGACCTTAAGCCTTATATAGATGAGGTCATGGAGGGTGAGGCAGATGTATTATGGAATACGCCTATTGAATGGTTCGCAAAAAGTAGTGGCACTACCAGCGACAAGAGTAAGTTTATTCCACTAAGCCAAGAAAGCATCGAAGACAATCATTTTCAAGCATCAAAAGATGTACTCAGTATTTACTATAATGCGTTTCCGGATAGTGATCTTTTAACAGGGAAGATGCTTATCATTGGTGGAAGCCATCAAGTACATCCAATTAAAGAAGACATACAATATGGAGACCTAAGCGCAGTCTTATTACAGAACGCGCCCATCTGGTCTGGTTTAGTTAGGGTTCCAGAATTATCAATTGCATTGATGGATGAGTGGGAATCTAAAATCGAAATGCTTGCACAAAGCACCATCCAAGAGCCTGTGACTTCGATTGCAGGTGTACCCACATGGACACTGGTATTATTAAAACGTATTTTACAAATCACTGGTAAAAAAACAATTAAAGAGGTTTGGCCTGAATTTGAATTGTATATGCATGGGGGTGTTTCTTTTATACCCTATCAAGCAGAATTTAAAAAAATCATTGGTGGAGATTGTAATTACTTAGAGATCTACAATGCCAGTGAAGGATTTTTTGCTGCCCAAGATCGTATGAACGAAGAAGGCATGTTGCTCTTTTTAGACCATGGCATTTTTTATGAATTCATGCCAGTAGAATCCTATGGAAAAGAAAATCCAATCACGATTGGATTAGATAAAGTTGAATTAGGAAAAAATTATGCCATTGTCATAAGCACCAATGGTGGGCTATGGCGATATCTTGTAGGAGACACCGTACAGTTTGTGACACTCAGCCCTTTTAGAATTAAAGTGAGTGGACGATTAAAACAATATATCAATGCTTTTGGAGAAGAATTGATTGCAGACAATAGTGATAAGGCGATTAGTGTAACCTGTGCAAGTTTGAATGTAGTGATGAAAGAGTATACTGCTGCGCCTATCTTTATGTCGGATAAGGGCGCTGGCGCACACGAGTGGTTGATTGAATTTGAAAATGTGCCATCAGATATGCACGCATTTACCGTTGAACTTGATAAAAATTTGCAATCGGTCAATAGTGATTATGAAGCTAAAAGGTATAAAGACATTGCACTTGGATTGCCGCAAATCACTGCTGTTAAAAAAGATTGTTTTTACGAATGGTTGAAAAGAAAAGGCAAATTAGGTGGACAACATAAAATACCTAGATTGTCCAATGAGCGTAAATTTTTAGAGGAAGTAAAATTGATTCACCTAGAAGGATAATAAAAAACAAATACTATGATTGATATCTTAGGCTGGATAGCAACTGCTGTTGTAGTGGGTTCTTTTGCAATACAAGATGTAAGAAAACTAAGGATCATCAACATGTCCGGAAGTGTACTATGGATGGCGTATGGTTTTTTAAAACAGGATAATCCTATTATATTTGTGAATCTTAGTATTATATTAATGCATACTTATTGGTTTATTAAAAATAGAAAGTCATGAAATTATTAGCAGGAAAAGTAGCGATTGTAACCGGTGCAGCTAGAGGCATTGGAGCTGCCATCGCATTAAAATTAGCAGAGCAAGGTGCCCATATTGCATTCACTTACGTGAGTGATAGTAGTGCTGAAAAAGCAAACCAGCTAGTTGCGGAAATAGAAAAATTAGGTGTAAAAGCAAAAGCATACCAAGCCAATGCAGGTGATTTTGCAGCATGTGAAACATTTGTAAACGATGTGGTTGCTAGTTTTGGCACGGTTGATATTTGTGTAAACAATGCAGGCATCTCTAAAGACAATTTATTATTACGTATGACGGAGGAGCAATGGGATGATGTCATGGAAACCAATTTAAAGAGCGTCTTTAATATGACCAAGCAAGTGATTCGTCCAATGATGAAAGCGCGCAGTGGAAGTATTATTAATATGAGTTCTATCATTGGTATTCGCGGTAACGCGGGTCAAAGTAGTTATGCAGCTAGCAAGGCGGGTATCATTGGATTTACAAAATCAATTGCTGCAGAAATAGGTAGTCGTAATATTCGTTGTAATGCAATTGCGCCAGGATTTATAGAAACCGACATGACGCATTATTTAAATGAAGGTGAAGCAGGAAAAGCATTTTTAGATAAAATTCCTTTGGGCCGTTTTGGGAAAGCAGATGAGATTGCCAACACCACATTATTTTTAGCAAGCGATATGAGTAGTTATGTAACTGGTCAAGTGATTAGCGCTTGTGGCGGATTGAATATCTAATCATATCTAATCATAAAATAATCATAAAAGGTACTTGAAACAAAAAAGGATCAACAACTGTTGATCCTTTTTTTATATACATCGTTTTTTATTAATTAATTCTTGTGTCGATCTCTGCTTTTAGATCTGCATAGATAGACTCTACTGTTCCTTCGCCTTTAACAGCAACCACTTTGTTAAATTGTGCATAATAAGTAGCCACCGCTGTGGTCTTATCATTGTATTCTTGAATTCTAGCACGAATAATATTTTCGTTGGTATCGTCCGATCTGCCAGATGT
>CAMDNL010000068.1 GCA_945902975.1 Chitinophaga pinensis | reverse complement strand
AAGTGCAGTCCTACTCATTGGCCAAAATCGACTTCCAATACCTCCAGCCATAATGGCTACGTAGTAATTTTTATTTTGCATAGATATAGATTATAAAATCCCCTCTTTCATTAAATCGTGTATATGAATCATTCCTTTATATTGACCTTGATCGGCAACAATCAACTGACTAATATCGTGTGCTTTCATTAGGTCAAATGCTTCTATTGCTAATGTAATAGAGGAAATTGTAATTGGCTCCTTATGTAAAATATTAGCAGCTTTAAGCTCCTGTATACTATTGTGTTGTTCTAGCATTCGGCGAATATCTCCATCTGTAATGATGCCAACAATATTTCCTGCATCATCTAAGACAACGGTTGCGCCCATCCTGCTTTTGGAGATTGCTATAATAACTTCTTTAATACTAGTTGTTGGTTGGACACTTGGTTGTGTATTTTGTTTTGCAATGGCACCCGTGGTTAAGGTTAATTTTTTTCCAAGATTTCCTCCAGGATGAAATTTTGCAAAATCAGTGGATTTAAATCCTCTTAATTCCATACATGTAATGGCCATTAAATCGCCCATCACCATTTGCGCAGTGGTAGAGGATGTAGGTGCTAAATTATGCATACATGCTTCTTGGTCTACAGTAGTGTTAATCACAAGTGGCGTTGCTTTACCTAGATAACTATCCAAGTTGCCTACCATGGCGATGAATGGGTTTCCAAAATGGGCAATCAAGTCTACCAATAATTTAATCTCAGGGCTCTCTCCACTTTTACTAATAATCATGACCACATCTTCTGGACCAATCATCCCTGAATCTCCATGAATCGCATCTGCTGCATGTAGGTAAATTGCAGGCGTACCAGTAGAATTACAAGTAGCTACAATCTTTTGTGCAATTATCGCACTTTTACCAATGCCGCTCACGATAAAACGACCCTTGGATTGCATCACAGTTTGAACTGCAGCAACAAATTGATCGTCAATAAATTTTTCCAATCCTGCTACCGCTTTTGTTTCAATCAGTAAAGCGTTTTTGGCAATGGATTTAATATCAGATGACATAGGCATAATATAGATGCAGCAAAGGTAAGACTTCATTAACTTCGTACTCCATTTTTAATCTATCCTTTGTTAAATGGTTTAATTTAAAAAATTAACTATTTTAATGCACTTTTGGTCAACAAAATGCGTTATCTTAAGAGTAGATTTGGATAATAAACGGTTGATTTCAAGCTTATTAAGATGCCCACGCCTAAAAAAACGATTAAAAAGACTGCTACCCCTCAAAATAAGGAGATACTAGCGGCTTTAGAGCAATATTTTGGTTTCTCCGAGTTCAAGGGTACCCAAGAACAAGCCATCCTATCCCTATTGAGTGGCCGGGATACTTTTGTGATTATGCCAACTGGTGGTGGTAAGAGTTTGTGCTATCAATTGCCAGCAATGATGTTGGAAGGTTGTGCCATCGTCGTTTCTCCACTCATTGCTTTAATGAAAAATCAAGTAGACCTTGTTAGAGGCTATAGCGAGAATGACGAAGTGGCCCACTTTTTAAATTCTTCTTTAAACAAAGGGCAAGTCAAAGTGGTTAAAGAAGATCTTTTAAGTGGCAAGACTAAATTATTATATGTTGCGCCAGAGACTTTGACAAAACAAGAAAACCTAGATTTTTTTAGCGACTTAAAAGTATCTTTTTTTGCAGTAGATGAAGCGCATTGTATTTCTGAATGGGGTCATGACTTTAGACCAGAATATCGTCGACTAAAAGAGATGATGGAAGAGATTAATCCATCTGCACCCATTATTGCATTGACAGCAACAGCCACACCTAAAGTGCAAAGCGATATTGTAAAAAATCTTTCGCTCAATAATCCTGAAATTTTAATTTCTTCTTTTAATAGGGATAATCTCTATTATGAAGTACAGCCAAAAATCAAGAAAGACCAGACCGTTAAAAGTATTGTCAAGTATATCACTAAGCATAAAAAGAAAAGCGGTATCATTTATACCCTGAATAGAAAAACAACAGAAGAACTAGCCGACCTTTTAAAGGCCAACAATATTAAAGCTGTTGCTTACCATGCTGGACTAGATCAAAAATTACGAGCCGACAGACAGGATCAATTTTTAAATGAGGACGTGCAAGTGATTGTTGCCACTATTGCATTTGGCATGGGCATTGATAAGCCAGATATTCGATTTGTGATTCATTATAATATTCCTAAATCCATTGAGAATTATTACCAAGAGACGGGAAGAGCCGGTAGGGATGGTTTAGAAGGGAATTGTATTTTATACTATTCACAAAAAGACGTTTCTAAACTAGAACATTTTTTAAGAGACAAGCCATTGAGCGAAAGAGAAGTCGGTGCTCAATTGATTGACGAAACCGTAGCATTTGCAGAGAGTGGCGTTTGTAGAAGAAGAAGTTTATTGCATTATTTTGGAGAACCATGGCCCGATCAAAATTGCGGCAAATGTGATAACTGTTTACATCCAAAAGAAAAATTCCAAGCAAAATCTGAAATAGTACAATTATTACAAACAATACAAGCATTGGATGAAAGATTTGTTGCTGCTTATGTTGTGCAAATTATTACAGGACATTATACGCCACAAATTGGATTGTATCGACATGAAAAATTGCCTGTTTTTGGTATTGGCAAATCGCATGATGACTTATTTTGGAATAGCTTGATTCGTCAAGCCATGCTGGAGGAAATGATTGAAAAAGACATCGAAGAATATGGCCTTTTAAAACTGACTACCAAAGGGCAAAAATTCTTGAAGAAACCTAGTTCATTTTTGGTGGTCTTGCAAAATGTTTTTGCCGCCGAGTTGGGCGATGACGAAGAAAGCGAAGTGGCCGAAGATGCGGTTACCACAGACGATCGCTTATTTGAGTTATTGAAAGACCTGCGCCAAGTCGTTGCTAAAAAAATCGGCTTGCCGCCATTCGTTATTTTCCTTGAGACTTCATTGCAAGACATGGCCACATTGTATCCTACCTCTTTTACAGAATTAGAGCGTTGTCAGGGTGTGAGCAAAGGCAAGTCTATCAAATATGGCGAAGCTTTTATCAAACTTATTGAACAATATGTAATTGATTACAATATTGAAAAGCCAGATGACTTTGTAATGAAGTCTGTAGCGAATAAATCAAGCAATAAAATCTATATCATTCAAAATGTAGATAAGAAAATTCCTTTAGAAACAATTGCGAAAAACAAAGACCTAAGGCTAGATAGTTTACTAGAGGAAATGGAAACCATTGCAGCAAGTGGTACAAAGCTAAATTTAGATTATGCCATTGATGAATGGCTAGATGAATATGATCAAGAAGAAATATTGGAATACTTCAAAAGCTGCGAAACATCTTCTTTACAAATTGCACAACAAGAGCTGAGCGAAAATGACTACAGCTGGGAGCAACTTAAAATAATGCGTATTAAATTTTTAAGCGTTGTGGGCAATTAAAGCAGTTACTATTAATTGACTTTAATTTGAGGACTGATTTGAGAATTGCAAAGCCCTGTCTGTCGCATTTTTTCGTACACTCATATAATACAAATTATAATCTGCAATATGATAATTAGGAGTAGTGTATAATATACTGCCAAAAAACTTTGGTCTGGGTGTCCATAAAATCCCTTTGTAATTAGTGGCTCCAGCGACATTTGGAATGACTTTTGTAAAATTGTACAAAACGGATCCTTCATTCGATTTCCTATCAACAGCTGTTTGATTGCTGCTCCATGTTAATGGGTTGGTCACAATAGAAGTGAATTTTTCAATTGCAATAAATGGAGGAGTATATCCTTCTTTGTAAGTTCTCCAAGCACAAATGCAACCTGTTTCGGTTGGTGTAGCGCAAGCCTTTAAATTTGTAAATTCAGCAGGGTCAATCGCCATACCTACAATATAGGCAGACACCAATTGCTTGCTCAATAGTTTTCCATCAAAATATTCTTTTAGTAATCTTTTTGCATGGGTACTTCCCTGACTATGTGCTGCAATAATGATTGGCTTTCCTTGGTTATTATTGGCCATATAAAAATCGAATGATCTTTTTACATCCTGATAAGCTAGTTCGAAAGCCGCCAATGCATTTAAGGTATCTACTTTATTAATTGGATAATAACTTTTGATATGTGCTTGTCGATACCTTGGTGCATAAATGGGACCTACTTCATTAAAAATACTAGCTTGATTTAAGATGGTCGTATAGTCCGTATTAATATTGATAGCAATGTCTTTTAAAGAGGCAGACCAGCCATTGGGCATTGCAGGATCTAAATAAGTTGTTGGATGCACAAAAAATACATCCGCTAATTGTTTAGGCTTGTAATTTTTAAGAATACTTGCTGGTACGCTGTCAGAAGGGTCCACTTTGAGCGGATGCGCAGCCCAGTTCTTTAATTGACTATAATCAGGTTGTTCCTCCCAATCAATAGTCGCATAAACAGGTTGGTAAGTTGCATAGTTGCTTTTGCCACAACCAAGAGCTATGAACAAAACACTTAATAAAAACAAGTTTCTCATGGTGCAAAGATACAAATTATCATTGTTCTGTATTTGTATACTTTACTGATAAATTATAAAATGCTTTGGATGCAAATAAATTATTTTATTTTTACATAAATCAATCTGATTGTACCTCTTAAGACATATACCATTTTTAAAAGCTGTATTCCAGCATAGCTTAACCGCTTTTGGTGGTCCTCAAGTGCATATTGGCCTACTCCAACATCGTTTTGTAGAAAAAAGAAAGGATATTACTTCGGAAGAGTTAATGGAATACAATGCTTTTTGTCAATTACTACCCGGCGCATCCTCAACACAAACCATTGTCTTAATTGCATTTAAAAGAGGCGGCTTCCCTTTGGCCTTAATCACTTTGCTAATTTGGATTTTACCAGCAACTAGTTTTATGGCTAGTTTAGCCATTGCCTATACCCATTTTGATTTACAACCTGTTTTGAAAACCTTGCATTTGTTACAACCAATGGTAATTGGGTTTATCGCTAGCGCTACTTATCTTTTATATAAAAAAGCCATCCGCAATACCATTACACTTTTTGTTTTTGCCTTTGCCTGTATCCTTACTTTAATTGGCTTTAAAACGCCTTGGACCATACCTGTTGTAATTGTGTTAGCGGGCATAGTGACCAATTTTAGCAATAAAAGAATCCCAGATCAAGGAGCCGCGCCTAAAAAAATTAAATGGGTGCATTTGCATTTATTTATTTTATTCTTTTTGACTGCAGGTTTTTTATCTGAACAAGCTACACGTCAAAATTGGGAGCATCGTAAAGTATATAATCTATTTGAAAACAATTATCGATTTGGAAGCTTTGTATTTGGTGGTGGTGATGTGTTGATTCCAATGATGTATGAGCAATATGTGACGCGTCCAAACACAGATCGTGTCAAAGAAAGTAAAAGAGATGTACTTAAAATTAACAGTGCAGCTTTTTTAACAGGCTCCGGAATTGTGAGGGCTATTCCTGGCCCCATCTTTTCTATAGCAAGCTTTACAGGCGCATTGGCTTTAAAAGATAAAGGAATAGGAGGACAAATAATAGGTGCAGTAGTGGCTAGTATTGGCGTTTTTCTCCCAAGCTTTTTAATTGTCTTATTCTTTTTCCCAATTTGGCAGAAACTAAAAAAGTATGCGTTGTTTTATCGTTCACTCGAAGGCATTTATGCAGCTGTTGTGGGGATTATGCTGGGCGCGACTTTATATTTATTAAAAGATATTGTATTTGATTTAGGTGGCTTGACTGGAATCAATATTGGGGTCTACTTATTGGTTTTTTGTACCACAGCAATTGTATTGGTTCGTTATAAAGTAGCACCTCAATGGGTCGTTTTGGGCACAATTCTATTAGGCGCATTGTTAACGCTTTGGCCATCTATATTTTAACATCAACAAAGGCTTGAATTGTTTATTTTTACATCCATTCATGAAGCAAAGCGTCCTCTTATTTATTTTATTGACTTGTCTTGCCTTTTCCTCGGTTAAGGCTCAGATGCGCACCGTTAGTGGTGTGGTCTATGATATTTCTGGGAGAAGTCCTATTGAAGCAGTGATGGTTTATAGCAAGTTTAGTAGGACACAAACAGATTCTTTAGGTCGTTACTTAATCACCATGCAGGCCAAAGACTCTATATCATTTTCTTTATTCGGGAAAAACACCCAAAAATATGGACTAGGTGAAATTGAAGACCTGAGTAATTTTAATATCATGATTCACTTGAATGGCATAGATCTGCCTGATGTGACCGTGCGCAATAGTTATTACAGGTATGATTCAATTTTGAATCGGATGGACTATGCCAAATACTTTAATTACAATCAACCAGGCTTAAAGCTGAGTCCCCAACAAAATATTTTTGGTAATGGTGGGATAAGCATCGGATTTGACCTGAATGAAATAATTAATATGTTTAGGTTCAAGCAAAATCGAAATAGCCAGTTTTTACAGAATAGGATCATTCGTCAGGAACAAGAAAAGTACATCAACTACCGCTTCACCAAGCGCTTTGTCCAAAAGCTAACTAAATTAGATGGTCCAAGGCTAGAAGTGTTTATGGAATACTGTAAACCATCTTATCCAACCCTAGCGCTGTTGAATGACCTAGAGTTGGGCTATTTTATTCAACAGAAGCTCGTCCAATTTAGACTAGGCCGATAATTCAACCATTCATCTATTTTCTTGGTCAAAACATGGCATTTTAGCTATCTTTAAGCCTAAAATTAGACCAATTTGAGAAAGTTAAATTATGTTGCTTTCATCCTGATGTTAGGATTGTTTGCATGTAAAGAGAAAACAAAGCCAACAGATAAATTCAATGTAAATGCACCTGTATCTGTAGATATTGCAATTGCAGCTACACAAGTAGTGGATAAAGTGATTGAAGTGAATGGATCAGTGGTGGCAAGTGAATTTGTAGACATTCGTCCAGAATCCAATGGCCGTATTGTTTTTTTACAAATCCCTGAAGGTAAAATGGTGGCTGCAGGTACAGTGCTAGCAAAGTTAAATGATGCAGATTTGCAAGCACAAATGCAAAAAATAAAAGTGCAATTAACATTAGCCAATATCAACGAGCAAAGAAATAGTAAATTATTACAAGCAAAAGGGATCAATCAAAGTGATTACGATATTAGCTTACAACAAGTAAACAGTTTGAAGGCAGACATTGCTTATACCCAGTCTTTAATTGATAAAACGGTGATTAAAGCGCCTTTTGCCGGTCAGATGGGACTCAAGCAAGTGAGTCTAGGGGCCTTCATCAGCACAGGAACTACTATTGTTAGCTTACAAAAAGTAGATCAACTGAACGTAGATTTTACTTTACCAGAAATCTATCAAAATTATATCAAGGTAGGCAAGAAAGTAACTGTAGAAAGTATTGCTAATCCTGGCGTGAAAATGACTGCAACAATTGCTGCTATTGAGCCACAGATTATCGCAACTTCTCGTAATATTAGAGTGCGTGCTAATTTACAAGGCAAGTTGTTGCCAGGCGCTTATACAAAAGTATTCCTTGCAGAGAATCAACAAAAGCCAAGTATTTTAGTTCCTACTAATATTATCATTCCAGATTCTAAAGTAAAACAACTTGTCGTAGTTAAAAATGGCAAAGCAAAATTTACCAATGTGGAGACAGGATATCGAACTGCTTCTGGTGTTGAAATTACATCTGGAGTTCAAGTAGGCGATAGCTTAGTCGTTGCAGGGATGCTATTTGTAAGGGAGGGAAGTGATTTAAAAATCGGGAAGACATTGCCACTTGTTGACATCATCAAGTAGGCTCACAATTAATACATTATTGAGATGAATATATCGGAACTCTCGTTAAAACGTCCAGTGTTAGCCACTGTGATGAATATTGCGATTATCATTTTTGGTTTGGTTGGTTATTCTTTTTTAGCATTAAGAGAATATCCTGCGATTGACCCACCTATCATTTCGGTGCAAACCTCCTATACAGGTGCGAACTCCGAAGTGATTCAAAGTCAAATTACAGAACCATTGGAGAAAGCGATTAATGGTATCCCTGGTATCAGAACTATCAATTCTTCGAGCTCTGTTGGTAATTCAAATATCACCATTGAGTTTAATTTAGGCGTGAATTTGGAAACTGCTGCAAATGATGTAAGAGATAAAGTATCTCAGGCCACAAGAAGTTTACCCGAAGATATTAACAACCCACCTGTGGTGTCAAAAGCAGATGCAAGTGGAGATTTTATTTTAATGCTTACATTAAGAAGTAAAACAAAGGGGTTATTGGAATTAACTGAATATGCTGAGAATGTTTTGCAACAAAGGTTTCAGACGATTGA
>CAMDNL010000067.1 GCA_945902975.1 Chitinophaga pinensis | reverse complement strand
AAAAGCCTATCACTTTGTGATAGGCTTTGTAGAGCGTACGGGATTCGAACCCGTATTACCTCCGTGAAAGGGAGGTGACCTAACCCTTAGTCGAACGCTCCATGGTCATCTAGGTTATTAGGGTCGCAAAAATAGGTCGCAAAGGCTTTACTGCCAAACAATTTGGTCATTTTTTTGATGATTTTTGAAATTAGACCTTCAAGCTGCAAGTCTGGCGCAAAGGTTTGTTTCCAGATTAATCTTACATGCTTTGTCGTAATCCTTGTCAGTAGGGACTCCATGCTGCCTATTTAGGATATTTTTTTAGTCCTTTTTTTAAAAGGATTGTATCTTCGCATCTCTATTAATAAATAAATCGAATACAATGAGTTCAGTAAAAGTGGCAATCAACGGTTTTGGCCGTATCGGACGTTTAGTTTTCCGTCAAATATACAATACACCAGGAATCGAAGTCGTGGCAATCAATGACCTTACTTCCCCAGCTGTATTAGCTCATTTATTAAAGTATGATAGTGCACAAGGACGTTTTGATGCAGAAGTAAAATCAACAGATGACTCAGTGTTGGTGAATGGCCATGCTGTTAAAATATATGCACAAAGAGATCCGTCTCAAATTCCTTGGGGAGCGCATGATGTAGATGTGGTGATTGAGTCGACTGGATTCTTTACAGATAAAGAAAAAGCAGAATTACATATTAAAGCAGGTGCTAAGAGAGTGGTGATTTCTGCTCCAGCAACTGGCGAAATGAAGACAGTGGTTTTCAATACCAATCATGAAATTATTGATGGTACTGAAACAGTGATTTCTGGTGCATCTTGTACTACGAACTGTTTAGCGCCAATGGCAAAAGTGTTAGAAGAACAATTTGGTATCGTGACTGGTTTAATGTTAACCGTACATGCCTATACCAATGACCAAAATACTTTGGACGGACCGCATCCAAAAAATGATTTAAGAAGAGCAAGAGCAGCAGCTGCGAATATTGTTCCTAACACAACAGGTGCTGCAAAAGCAATTGGTTTAGTATTGCCTAGCTTAAAAGGTAAATTAGATGGATCTGCACAACGTGTTCCAACCATCACTGGTTCTTTAACTGAGTTAACCACTATCTTATCAAAGAAAGTAACTGCCGAGGAAGTGAACGCAGCTATGAAAGCAGCAGCAAATGAATCTTTTGGTTACACCGAAGATGAGATTGTAAGTTCTGATATCATTGGTATTTCTTATGGTTCATTATTTGATGCGACTCAAACTAAAGTAATGACACAAGGGGATGTGCAGTTGGTGAAGACAGTAGCTTGGTACGATAACGAAATGAGTTATGTAAGTCAATTGGTGCGCACAGTTAAATACTTTGCTAGCAAAATTAAATAAGTCAATTAAACATATACAATGCCTCCGAAATTCGGGGGCATTTTTATTCAGTTGCTAAGAAGTAGTAAAAAATTATAAACGATTACAAATTATAACCATGAGTTCCTTTAAAGATTTTTCTTTCGCGGGTAAAAAAGCCCTTGTTCGTGTAGATTTTAACGTGCCCTTAAATGAGCAATTTCAAATTACAGATGACACTCGTATGCGTGCGACTGTAAAAACAATCAATAAGATTTTACAAGACGGCGGTAGTGTTATTTTAATGAGCCACTTAGGTAGACCAAAAGAGGGTCCAACAGATAAATATTCTTTAAAACATGTAGTGGTGCATTTGTCTGAATTATTAGGTGGGAAGGAGGTAGAGTTTGCCGATGATTGCATTGGTGCAGAAGCAGTAAACAAAGCAGCAGCTTTACAAGCAGGACAGGTATTGTTATTAGAGAACCTAAGGTTTTATAAAGAAGAAGAAAAAGGAGACGCAGCATTTGCAGAAAAATTAGCGAAGCTAGGGGATGTCTATGTGAACGATGCTTTTGGAACAGCGCATAGAGCGCATGCATCTACTGCTATCATTGCACAATATTTCTCCAAAGAAAATAGAACTTTTGGTTTCTTGATGGAAGCCGAAGTAGTGAGTGCAGAAAAAGTATTGCACGAATCTCAAAAACCTTTTACAGCGATTATTGGTGGTGCGAAAGTGTCGGATAAAATTTTAATCATTGAAAACTTATTAGAGCGCGCTACCGATATCATTATTGGTGGTGGGATGGCTTATACTTTTTTCAAAGCACAAGGTGGTCAGATTGGAACATCTATTTGCGAAGATGATCGTATGCCACTTGCTTTAGAAATTTTAGAAAAGGCGAAAGCAAAAGGCGTCAATATTCATTTGCCAGTAGATAATATCATCACCACTGCTTTCTCCAATGACACAGAAAGAAAAAATTGCGAAAGCATGTCTATTCCAGATGGTTGGATGGGCTTGGATATTGGTGAACAATCTAGAGCGAAGTTTAAAGAAGTGATTTTAGCCAGTAAAACCGTTTTATGGAATGGTCCAATGGGTGTGTTTGAAATGTCTAATTATCAAGCTGGAACAAAAGCAATCGCAGAGGCTGTGGCCGAAGCAACCGAAAAAGGTGCTTTTAGTTTAGTTGGAGGTGGCGACAGTGTGTCAGCCGTGAATCAATTTGGTTTCAATGACAAAGTAAGTTATGTAAGTACAGGCGGTGGCGCTTTATTAGAATATTTTGAAGGTAAAATTTTACCAGGTATCGCAGCTATCAAGGGATAAATGGTCGTACTTGAGTAAATTATCTATAAGAACTTGTTAATTATAACCCTTCCCGGCTTCGGGAGGGGTTCTTTTTGTCAGGACTTTCCGTCATAAAACAAGTTTGGTACTTGCTTTGCTCTATCTTTATAAACAAATACAAAACTATGTTACGTAAAAATTTAGGACTATTCATTTTTTTAGGAGTACTCGTAATTTTAATAGGCTATGGTTGCAACGGCTATAATGGCTTAGTAAATCAAGACGAGAATGTAAATCAAGCATGGAATAACGTGCAAAGTGATTACCAAAGACGTGCGGATTTGATCCCGAACTTGGTGAACACCGTAAAAGGAGAAGCAAATTTTGAGCAAACAACTTTACAGAATGTAATTGCTGCACGTGCAAGCGCTACACAAATGAAAGTGGATGCAAAGGATTTGACGCCAGAAAAATTACAACAGTTTCAAGCGAGTCAAGGTCAATTGTCTCAAGCTTTAGGTCGTTTATTAGTGGTTTCAGAGAACTATCCTAATTTAAGAGCAAATGATGCCTTCCGTGGCTTACAAGCTCAATTAGAAGGAACTGAAAACAGAATTAAAGTTTCAAGAAACGATTTCAATGCTGCAATTGCTGATTACAACAAAAGAGCAAGATCATTTCCTTTGAATTTATTAGCTGGTATGTTTGGTTTCAAAACCAAGGAAGGATTTAAAGCAGACGAAGGTGCTTCTAAAGCGCCAGAAGTAAAATTCTAAGTCTGTTTTAATCTCCAAACTATCAACACTATGTGGAATCCACTGAATCTATTTAAATCCAAAACGGATAACTTATTGAGCGTCTCGGACAAGCAACTGCTTGTCCAGGCGATTCAAGCTGCTGAACAAAATACAAGCGGCGAGATCCGTGTTTTTGTAGAAACAAGTATTCCTAAAAAGCAGGATGCATTAGAACGTGCAACTGAAATATTTTTTAAGAATAAGATGAACGAAACCAAAGACCGTAATGGTGTATTGGTTTATGTAGCCGTATCGGACAAGAAATTGGCCATTTATGGCGATCAACAAATTCATGAAAAAGTAGGCGTGGAGTTTTGGTACCAACAAGTGCAAGAAATGACCGGTCATTTTAAGCAAGCACATTATGTAGATGGCATGGTTGCTGTGATTGATGCGGTGGGTCATGCATTAAAAGATCATTTTCCATATGATCGTGTAACGGATGAAAATGAATTATCTGACGAAATCATGATGGGCAAATGAGAAAAATAAAATTATTTGGCATATCGCCTTTTGTTTTAACAATCCTTTTCTTTTTACAAGCATTGCTTTTTGCAAACAATGCGTTCGCGCAAAATATTATTGCAAAGCCAAGTCCTGCCACCTTAGTGACGGATCTAGCTGGTGTATTGTCGCCAGAACAAAAGCAGGCTTTAGAAAATAAATTGGTGGCTATTGATGATAGCAGTTCCAATCAGATAGCTGTGGTGATTATTCCAAGTTTAGATGGATATCCAAAGGAAGAATATGCTACAAAATTATTTAGAGACTGGGGCATCGGCAATAAAAAAACCAATAATGGTATACTCTTATTAATAGCCGTCAACGATCGTCAAATCAGGATTGAAGTGGGTTATGGATTAGAAGGTGCCATCCCAGATATCACTGCATTAAATATCATTGACAATGATATTAAGCCTGCATTCAAAGCAGGTAATTATTACGAAGGCATTGACCAAGCAACAGACAATATCGCGAAAGCCGCAGTTGGAGAATACAAGGTCGCAAAAGTAAAAAAATCAAAATCTAAGGGAAGTGGCGGATTGTTTTTGATTATCTTAATTATCATTTTTGTGATTTTAAGAAGTGGCCGAGGCGGTGGTGGATCCAATATTGGTGGTGGCGGATTTAGCGATGTGGCCACAGGCATGCTACTAGGCTCTTTACTAGGCGGCGGTGGTCGCGGCGGCGGTGGATGGGGCGATAGCGGCGGCGGCGGAGGATTCGGCGGCTTTGGCGGCGGAAGCTCTGGTGGTGGCGGCGCGGGTGGATCCTGGTAAGATTTTGGAAGATAAATTATAAGAAGATATCAATAATAAAAGAGCCTCCAACTGGAGGCTCTTTTTGATAAGTAATTATTGAGTTACATTTTTGGTAGCACTGCACTCACCACTGCAACAAATTCAGTTTCGCCTTTTTGCTTTTTAGCTTTAATGATATCCCCTAGTATTTTAAAATTAAAATAAGGATCCGTCTGCACTCTATAGCTTTGAGGAATGGCTTCTCTAAATTCAACAATCAAATCAATCCCTTTCTTAAACTTAACAGGATCCGTTGTTTTAATTAATAATTGTGCAAATGGTGCAGTCATTTCAAATTTCTCAGATGACTGAATATTCAATTTGGCATAAGTGTTTGCAACAAAATCAAACATTTGCTCATCACCATATTTAGTAATAATAGTGGTCACTACTGTATTTAATCTTTTCTTCAATGTCTGTTTAGAGAATTCCTTAGCAATGGCAATGGCTTTAGCACTGTCCACAATTTCTAAAGCAGCTAGGGCAGCACCTGCCACTGTATAAGAGGAATCATTCACCCATTTTTCATACAATGGGGTAAAACTAGGCTTGTTGATTTTGCTCAATACATTAATCGCGTCTTCTCTTACAGTGCTCACTTTATCTTTAGCAGCAAGCTCTAAAATTTTTGCTTCCATTGCAGCATCAATTGCAGTTGGATTATAGCTATTTAAAGCAATAGAACGAATCACATGGAAACTATCCTTAATTGCAGCATCAATGATGGCTTTAGCTGCAGGATTCTTTAAGTTAGTCGCTGCTTCATTCGCTGCTTCAAAACGATCCATAAAATTACGCGCATACTTAAATTGATAAGCGTATTGTTCTATAGGCTTAGACTCGTCTTTTGCCCACAATAAAATTTTATCATTGTCTACATTCACATTGTCTGGTGCCACAGCAGCTGGGAAATAAAAGCTATCCACTTTATTTTTACTCCATACCTCATAATGATTGCGATTGCCATTCACATAAACATCAATGCCTACAGGTAAAGTGAATAATTTATTTTGAGTTTGCGTTTGCTGAATCGTCACCAATACCTTTTGTTGGTCTGCCATGTATTTTTGCTGGATGCGCACATAAGGATGGCCACTACCAAAATACCATTGGTTAAAGAACCAATTTAAATCCTTACCTGTCACTGCTTCAAAAGCCAATTTAAGTTTGATGGCAGAACCGTTTGAGAATTTATTATCCGTTAAATATTTATTCAAGGAAGCAAAGAAGGCATCATCACCCACCAAGTGTCTTAACATATTTAATATGCGTCCGCCTTTTTGATAACTCACTAGGTCAAATACATCTTCTTGATTTTGATAATAAAAGCGCACTAAATTCTTTTCAGCATCCGAAGGACTACTTAGGTAGTTGCGAAGTCCAGTATAGTTCTCAAATGCACCAGCATCTTTACCTTGGCTATGTTCAAACCAAAGTGTTTGGCTATAGTCGGCAAAGCTTTCATTCACTGTGAGATTACTCCAGCTTTCTGCAGTCACTAAATCCCCAAACCATTGATGAAATAATTCATGTGCAATGGTGCTCTCCCAATTATTACCGTCAACCAATTCTCTTGCATCTTGTTGTACTGCATCGCTATGCAAAGTAGCCGTGGTATTTTCCATGGCACCACTCACATAGTCTCTACCACTAATTTGAGCATACTTAACCCAAGGATAAGCAACGCCTAATTTACTTTCAAAATAGGCAATCATCTGTGGCGTATTGCCATAAATTTTTCTTGCTACTTTTTCATAAGCTCTTTCTATATAGTAACTTACTTCCTTGCCCTTGTAACTATCTTTAATCACGGCATAATCACCAATCCCAATAAAAAATAAATAAGGGGAGTGTGGCAGGTCCATCTTCCAAACATCTTCTCTGAATCCATTTTTTAAATCTGTTTGTTTTACCAGTAAACCATTGGATAAACTAACGTATTTACTTGGTACCGTTAAATAAAATTCCTGTGTTGTTTTTTGATTTGTTTTATCAATGGTTGGAATCCAAACAGAACTTGCTTCGGTTTCACCTTGGGTCCAAATTTGTGTAGGCTTATCTTTATCTGCACCCAGTGGATTGATAAAGTACATGCCCTTTGCATCTCTTATCGCTTCGCTACCTTTTCCTTTATATTCATTAGGACGTGCGATGTATTTGATATAAATAGTGTAAGACTCTTTTGCAGTATAGGTTTTATCTAAATCAATTTGCAATTGAAGACTATCGTATGTATAATTAATTTTCGCTTTAGTAGTGCCTTTCATTAGTGACACTTCTTTAATATCCATCGCCTTTGCATCTAATACCAAAGTGTTGGTTGGATAAAAATGTGGTTGCAATTTCAACCAAACTTCTCCATTCATTTGGGATTGTTCATAATTAAAACTCGCAACTAATTTAGTATGCTTAAGGTTGTTGGTCTTTGTTGCAACTGCACGATAGTTTTGCTTCCAACTACTATCTACTTGCTCGGTTGTTGTTTGCGCTTGTAATGTAAATGCCAAAAAAAGAGATGCGAATAAGGCTATTTTTTTCATTTGAAAGTGGATTGAATTTATATAACGAAAGGCTTATAATTAAGTTACTAAGTTAGGAATCGATTTTGTTTTGATGCGCTAAATAGTGTGGAATCAAAAAAATTGTAGCTTAGCGGCTCAATTAAATGATCCATGGCAAGGTATTTTATAGAACTTAGTTATGACGGGGCGCTGTTTGGTGGATTTCAGATCCAACAAAATGTAGGCACTGTGCAAGGAGCGCTAGAAAATGCCATGGAAACTTTATTTAGAACACCCATTGCGTTGACAGGGGCTTCAAGGACAGATGCAGGGGTGCACGGATATCAAAACTTCTTGCATTTTGACACCGAATTAGAGGTCCTCCCTAAACATGTCTATAATCTAAACGCGATTTTACCCAATTCAGTGGTGGTGAAAGGCCTTTATCTAGTTCCAAATGAGGCGCATAGTCGGTTTGATGCCATCAAAAGAGGGTATATCTACAAGCTTCATCAAAGTAAGGATCCATTTTCAGAGGGTAGATCTTGGTATTATCCCTTCCCTTTAGACCTAGATTTAATGCAAACAGCGGCAGACTCCCTATTGAATTACACCG
The DNA here is from genome assembly GCA_945902975.1 of Chitinophaga pinensis. GTDB lineage: Bacteria > Bacteroidota > Bacteroidia > Chitinophagales > Chitinophagaceae > Sediminibacterium > Sediminibacterium pinensis_E. Next base: position 865 of record CAMDNL010000067.1, on the reverse strand, counting down.
ATTTTGAGAGTTTTTCCAAAAAAAATACCCAGGTCAACAGCTTCGAATGTGCCATTACAAAGGCCAATTGGACCAGTTCTGGTACCAATCTCCAATTCGAAATCCACTCCAATCGTTTTCTAAGAGGGATGATCCGTGGATTAGTAGGCACGATGGTACAAGTAGGAAGGGGGCAAATTAGCATCCATGAATGGCATGAAATTGTTGCCTCAAAGGACGAACAAAGGGTCGATTTCTCTACTCCAGCTCACGGTCTTTATTTATCTCAGATTATCTACCCAGATTTCTTAAAAAAAATCGGGTAAGCAGAATCCTTTCTCCTATTGGGTTTGAGCTCATAACTGATAGATAATGAATGGCTTAAACGAAAAAAAATTCAAAATAGTATACAATATATTTGGCTGGCATAAATATCTCCCTATCTTTGCCGCCCGTTAACGATGAAATATCAATAACAGGAGTTCTCTGAAGCAATTATAAAGCAGCATAAAAGTTCAAAAAAACTTTAAAATTAATCCATCAAAATTTGGTGGCTTAGAAATGTGGCTCTATCTTTGCCCTCCCTCTTCAAAAAGGGGTTAGTTCTTGAAATCATATCGGCCTTATTTTGTTGATTATTTTTAATCGTATTTTAAATAATTATTAAATAAAGTTTGGCTAATAAAAATATTGTGTCTACCTTTGCACCCCGCTATGAATAATGGCGCGCAAAAAACACACTAAGATCTTTGAAAGTTTGGAAACAATAGTAACTGATTAATTGAAAAAATCAGGTAAAGGTTATAGCATCAACAGAATTATATCAGACCGTTAATTTCGGATTTATTTGAGATTGATAGTCATGATCAAACAACATTTACAATGG
>CAMDNL010000066.1 GCA_945902975.1 Chitinophaga pinensis | reverse complement strand
GATGTTAATGAAAATAAGTACCTATATAGTAATAAAAGCACCATTAATAGGCTGGCGCCCCATATCGCAAAAGGATGTAAGAAGGGCTTTGCAAATGCCAAGATTCCTATGAAAGGGATGAGCAGAATACCTAGCACTTTATTGATCATGAAAACTACAAAAATATAGGTTTGAACAAGTTCAATGGTATTGAATATATAGCCCGCAATGGTTAAACAAATATACTTTCCAATATACAATCCCAAAAAGAATAAACACATATAAAAAAATCCTTCCCAAAAATTGATGGGCAGCAGATGCGCATTAAAAATAACCAATGTCGTCATTAAAGAAAAACTGACAACAAAACCAATATTCATGATAAAAGAAGCTAAACTATTTTGTAAAAGCTGCTCTCTATTTTGCATCATCCTTAACGAGGATTGACTAAATTGACTAAACAATTTCGCAATATACTGTGGTGCAATTTGAATTAGAAAACTATATAAAAAAATCAATGCAATGACAGCATAAAAAAGGATGTCTTTATCTGGCAACGAAAATTTTTGTTCAATTTTATACAATACATCATTTGCATTAGAGGATGTTACTTTTTGATTGTACAATTGATAGGCATGCTGTTTTTTCGCAAAGAAATTCAGGTACAATTTTAGGACATTGAAACTACTATCTTTTGGATCTCTTGGTATGGATTGCAAATACCATGCATCGGCTTGAATAAATGTTTTTGGAATCACTGGTACATACTTTACCCATAAAGTGTCTTTGACCACCACACTATCTTGTACAATTGCGATTGTATCCTTTGCAAGCAATACAGTATCATTTTGGCTTGCTTGCCTCACAAGGGTGAAGCTAGACAATACAAATAGTCCAATGAAGGCAAATAAAAATTTCTTAAGTTGGGCTAACATCTGCTGCAAAAATAAGTATACTAATGCAGAATTAAAGAACAATGCCTAGCTTTGTTGGTAATTCAAATTATGGCTGGCATCTACCTACATATTCCTTTTTGCAAAAAAGCTTGTCATTATTGCAATTTTCATTTTTCTACGCAGACAGCAACTATACAAGCATTTGTAGACGCACTCCTTCAAGAAATTGAACTTCAGAAAAGCTATATCAGCGAGCCCATTGAGACCATTTATTTTGGCGGTGGAACACCATCTTTACTAAATGAGTCGCAATTAAAAGTGATTATGGATACCATTTATTCCAATTTTGATGTTGCAGCTAACATCGAATGCACTTTAGAAGCCAACCCAGACGATATGCATCCAAACCAATTGGCGGCATGGAAACAAGTAGGTATTAATCGTTTAAGTATTGGTATTCAAAGTTTTCAGGCTTCTGCCTTGACATGGATGAATCGTGCGCATACAGTGGAGCAATCACATGCAGCCATTGAAATGGCAAAGCAGGCTGGTATTCAAAATTTAAGTATTGACTTAATTTATGGCACCCCCACTTTAAGCGATGAAGCATTGATGGCCGATTTAGATTGGATTCAACAATATCAAATTAGCCATGTCTCATGTTATGCATTGACTGTAGAAGATAAAACCGCTTTAAAAAAGTGGATTGAAAATGCACAAATAGAGGCGGTGGACCCAGAAAAACAAGCAAGACATTTTGAAATTGTATCCAGTAGATTAATAGCAATGGGATTGGAGCATTATGAAATTTCAAATTTTTCAAAGCCTGGTTTTAGGAGTCAACACAATAGCAACTACTGGTCTGGCAAAACCTATCTTGGACTTGGTCCATCCGCGCATTCATTCAATACTATTTCTAGACAATGGAATATTGCAAACAATGCACTTTACATTCAAAGCATCACCAATGGACAATTAAATTTTGAAATCGAATATCTCACAGAAGCTAACCGCTACAATGAATACATGATGACGAGTTTAAGACGAATAGAAGGATTTGACCTGGACTTAATTGAAGTAAAATTTGGAAAGTACTACCTTGATCATAGTATTGCAATGATACAAACGATGCGTTCTAAAAATATTTTTCAGCAAAATGGAAATCAATACAGTCTAAAAGTCGAAGCAAAATTCCTTGCAGATGGTATTGCATCAGATTTTTTTATACTAGAATCTGCTCCAAGTTCTTAAAAGTAAGATCGGGTGCTGCGCCCTCCCATAGTATCTGATAGACTGCATCCATAATTGGCAGCTTTACCTTTAAAGTTTGATTCATGGTATGGATACACTTGCTCGCATTGTAGCCTTCCGCCACCATATTCAATTCTAATTCTGCAGCTCTAACAGAATAGCCTTTACCAATCATATTTCCGAAGGTTCTATTTCTACTATGTAAGGAATAGCAGGTCACTAGTAAATCACCTAAATAAACGGATGCATTGTGATTCATCAAAGCTGCTCCACTTGATTCCTTATTCGCAATTTCTTTTAACAATACTTGCATTTCATTGGCACAATTGGCAATAAAAACACTTAAAAAATTATCTCCATACTCCAACCCATGTGCAATACCCGCGCCAAGGGCGTAGATATTTTTTGCAACCCCGGCATATTGAACCCCAATTACATCCTTATTGACAATGGTATTGATGTACTCTGATTTAAAATAACTTGCAATGGTGGTGGTGGCAGTTTCGTCCAAGCCAGAAAATGTCAAATAGGACAATTGCTCGGCTGCGACTTCCTCTGCATGGCTTGGCCCTAATAAAGTAAAGTAAGATGTAAGCGGAAAATTAAATTTTTGTTCAAGCCATTGATTCAATAAAATATTATGCACTGGTAAAACCCCTTTCACTGCCGAAACAATAAACTTATTTTTAAGGTCTTCCGATTCTAAGGATGCAAGTGTTGTTTCAATATGGATGGATGGAACGGCAATGATAATGATATCCGACGCAGCCACCACCATTTTAATATCTGTTGAAAAACTAATTTTTTGTAAATCAAAATAAGCATTTCTTAAGTAATGCGGATTGTGTTTACGTTTTTCAAAATAATCAATATTGGACTGTTGTCTAAGACACCAAGTGATATGGTGGCCATTTTCTGTCACAATCTTTGCAATCGCAGTAGCCCAACTTCCGCTACCAATGATACCAATTCGCTTTTGTTCCATTCCACAAACATAAGAAATTCATAAAAAAAGAGGCGCATTTTTTAAATGCGCCTCTTTTTAAAGGTCAATATGATATCTAATCACCTTATTTTTCTTCAAATAACTTTTCTTTTGTAACTACTTTCACCAAAGAACCATCTTTTAAAGTCTTGCTTACGATACTATAAGGACCGGTGATCACTTGATCGCCCACCTTTAATCCAGCCACTTCGATAAAGTTTAAGTCTTGAATATCCGTTTTTACTTTGACCATCTTTACCTTATTGTCTTTTTGCAAGATAAAGACCACTTCATTTAATTCTTGCTCTTTTACAGGTTCTTTTTCTGTATTGTTATTGGTAGTACTAGACACTTTGGTGTCTTTTCCTTTACCATCACTGTCTCTTGTTGTCACTGCATTCAATGGCACAGTAATCACATTCACCTTAGACTTAGTTTGAATGTCTGCACTCGCAGTCATACCTGGTCTAAATGGAAAAATGGCATTCTCTTTAATTAAGTCTGCATAGCTATCGGTTAATAAACGAATATGCACTTTATAATTTGCGACTTCTGCTGCAGAACTAATGCCTGACGCTGCAGTGATTGGGTTGGCGATCTTGTACACAATCCCCTTGAATTTTCTGTTGTTATACGCATCTACTTCTACCAATGCAGTATCTCCTAATTTCACCTTAGTGATATCATTCTCACCCACATCTACTCTTACTTCTATACTCTTCATATCGGCAACACGCATCATTTCGGTACCTGCCATTTGCGCTGTTCCAACTACACGCTCACCTTCCTTTACATTCATCAAACTAATGATACCATCCATTGGAGATACTATTGTAGTTCTTGCTAAGTCTTTTTCTGCTCTTGCCAATTGTGCTTTCACACCTTGTACTTGCGCTTCTCCACTTTTAATTGACTCTTTGGCTGCATTATAACTTGATTCTGCGCTACGGAAAGTTTGTTCTACTTGCTCATATTCGGCTCTTGAAACAATCTTGTCTGCAAATAATTTTTTAAAACGCTCATACGCCGCTTTTGAACTTTCGTATCCATTCTTTAAGCCACTTAAATTTGCTTTGACATTTTCGTATTGTGCTTTCACTTGATTCACAGAAGCGGTTACTTGATCTCTTTGAGAAGAGTAAATATCGGCATAGATCTTAGCCAAAACCTGTCCCTTCGTCACTTTTGCGCCCTCTTCTACAAATAAACTTACGATCTCTCCAGAAATATCTGGACTTACTTTCACTTCAATTTCAGGATACACTTTACCACTTGCATTCACCGACTCAGTGATGGTTCTTAATTCCACCTTCTCGACTGTAACTTCGATACCTTCGTCTTTTCCAATGACACCTGCTTTTTTAAGTCCTACTAGTACTACAACTAGTACAACAAAACCTACGATACCCCAAATGATTTTCTTATTCATTTTTTTTATTTTACGATGCGATTAATAAATTATAGAGAAAGTGCTTCTCCTTTATAAAACTCAAGTAATTTGATTCTAAATACATACTCATACTGAGCAGCTTTATAATTTACTTTAGCCCTTAAAAAATTGTTTTGATTGTTTAATAATTCTATGGTACCCAATAATCCTAACTCATAACGCTTTGTAGCAAAGCTGTAGGCCTTCTCCGCAGTTAGAACCGCCTTTTGATTGGCATTTAGTTTATTGTAAGCTACCACTGCATTGGTATAAGCAGCATAAATATCTTGCTTTAACTTTCTCTGCGCATTTTCTTGTTGAAGACTAGCAGATTGGTAATTTAATTTTGACTGCTGATACGCTGTTTTAGATTGATTGGCATTGAAAATGGGAATTGATAATTGAAATCCAAAATTTTGACCAAAGTTATTGTCTAATTGTCTGCCCCATCCCTTCCAAATATTACTAAAATCTCTATTGCTCGTAACGGTATTGTACAAAGGACTTTGTACGAAATATTTAGCTGCGCCCACAGTCACAAATGGACTAGCAGGTGTGATATTGCTAAACCCTGCAGGTTCAATCCCGCTAATATATTTAAATGCGTTAGAGAAATTGGAGCTCAAAGAATAGCCAAAGCTTAAAGTTGGGTAAAATCCAGCTTTTGCGACCAATTGATTTTTTTCTGCCGCCTTTACACGAAGGTTTGCTGCTTTGATATTAGGAAGATTTTGTTCAGCCACACCAAATACATAATCGGGTTGTAAGTCTGCAAAAGCTTGTAATTTAATTTGCTCTACAGGCTGCACATACACATCAAATGCTTCCGCTGCGTCTAAATTCAGCAATGCTTTTAAACTTAATTTGCTTTGTTCTACATTAGAAATAGCCGTGATATAATTACTGCTATCATTTGCCAATTGGGTTTCTAATTCTAATAAATTAATTTCCGGTAACAAGCCAACTTCTACACGCTTTCTTGTTGCAGCCAATTGTTCTGTCGTTTGTGCAATTTGAATTTTAGATATTTCTGATTGCTCAATGGTAGATAATACCTGCAAATAAAATGTAGCCACATTCACAGAAATATCATTCGACGCAGTTTGAAGATCGGCGATGCTTGCCAACCAACTATAATTACTTGCAGCAGCCGTATTGCCTAATCTATTATTATTGTAAACTTGAACACCTCCATTCAATCCAAAATTATTAAATAAAAATTGCGTGGTAGTGAAGGAGTTGGTTACAGGGTCAATAGAACGACCTAAACGCATTCCTAAGCCAGAAGATCCAGTCAAATTAGGCAACCTACTGTCCTTAGCCTGATCTGCCTGCAATTTGGATAATCTTGCTTGTATATCTGCTTGTTGAACTGAAATATTATGCTTTATAGCATATTCCACACAGGTTCTTAAATCCCATTGTTTTGGACTTTGAGCCGTTAAGGACAGTGTTAATCCGAGAAAAATAAACGAAAAAATGTATCTCATTGTCTGTATTGATAATTAGAAATTCCTATTTTGCTTTACAAAAGTAATACAAACCTAAGGAGTTGTCTAATTTTTAGACAAGCGGACATTCAATTGGCTGAACAGCTATGGGTGGGTATAAATGGCTCCTTTTAAACTTCGGAGGTCTTTTTATAATAAAATAAGCGGTACAAGACCAATACGATGGCCACTAAAATAACCGCAGTAAGGGCAGCATAGGGTTTATCAATGACCACAGCGACAGCTACAAAAGCATAAGCCAATACAAAAATGGATGCAAAAATAGGCGTCCAGCGCTTTAGTCCTCCAGTGACAGAGGCATCTCCCTGGCCCTTTCTCCTTAATATAAATAAAGTAGCTGCCGAAGTGCTCATCCCCAAGCAATCCAAGAAGATACTAAAACTCAATACATCGTCTACCCCTTTCCCAAAAAACGTAATTAAAATAGTAGTGATCGCAAAAACGGTAAGGCCAGGTACTAAGGCATCTGTGGTAGCATGCTTTTTTTGAAATACCGCAGGCAATACTTTATCCTCACTCATCGCATACATCACCCTTGGGTTACTCATTAAAATAACATTGACATATGCGAGCACACTTAAGACCATCGCAAAATCAAATACTTTGGCACCCAATTTCCCAAACCAGGCTTCAAATAAAAGCGAGCCAATGGCATTCGCATTTTTAATATTATCAAAACCAATCACTTTTACATAAGTATAATTAATGGCTAAGTATAAAAATAATACGAGTAAAAGACCAATTACAATCCCTCTTTGCATTGTTTTAGCCGAACTTACCTCTGCGCCAAAATTGATGGTTTGTTGATAGCCCCCATAGGTAAAAAATACCGACACTAAACTCACTAGTAAAAGCAGCATGCCATTGGTGCCATCATACACATATACTTTACCGTCGTTGAATCCATGCGGTGCCACACTCACCCCTTTAAACAAGGAAGTGATGAGTAATAAAATCAAACTAATTTTTACAACCATCAACACATTCTGTGTCCGACTACTTGTTTTTAATCCTAATAAATTAACGATATAAAATAGCCCGACCGAAAAGGAAGCCACACCAATATTAAATAAAGTACCAGATGGCCTCCCAAATAATAAATCACTTACATAGTCGGCGCCAATTAAAGCCACCACCGCTAGTGATGCTGCATTACTAATTAAAATTAAAACGTTAATAGTAAAACCAACACCCGGATGATAGCAGTGCGCAAATACTTTATAATAGCCGCCCATCACTGGAAGTCTTTGTCCAATTTCTGCATAAGTAAGGGCTCCAAATAAAGCAATTACACCTCCAATAAACCAAGCACTAAAAAAAATTAGGGGCGTTCCCGATTTTGCTGCAATGGTGGCAGGGGTTTTAAAAATACCCATGCCAATGACCAAACTCACCACAATCATGGTAAGGCTAAAAAAATTAATGCCTTGCTTTTGCTTCATATCTAGTCAATGAATTATAAATATAATAAAAATGACCTAGTTTTCAACAACCCGTTAGTAATTAAAAATAGTGAGGGATATATAAATGCTAAATTTGTTTCAGAATTAGGTTCATGCAAATGATTAAAAGGGAATCCCGTTAAAATCGGGGGCTATTCCCGTAGCTGTGAGTTCGTTGCTGCAAAGCAATTGATGCAAAAAGTCCACTGAAGCAATTTGGGAAGGACGCATCCTAGAAGAACAAGCCAGAAGACCTGCCTAGTTTAAAAAATCAACAGCTTTCGGGTAAAAAGCAGGGATTATAAAAAAATTAAGGCCCGAAGATATAAAGATGGTATGCATTTATTTTTAAGATGCTAATCTCTTACGACTATCTCTGACGACTCCTTAATCAATTATGGTTCTCTTTCTCCAGGAAGCTCATTGTTAACTCAAAAAAAACAAAACAATGAGCAAAAAATTAATCACGCTCTCGGTGTGTCTAATCACCACCACCCTCCTCTTTGGGCAAAAAGACAGTCTTCAAAAAAATTCAACTGCCACACAGCTGGAGGATGTCATTGTCACTGCCAATAAAATTGAGCAGAAACAAAATGGAACAAGCAAAGTTATCACCGTAATTACTGCTGCTCAAATTCAACAAAATGCTGGCAGAACCATTGCACAGGTTTTGAATGAGCAGGCTGGATTAAGCTTGCCAGGTAGTTTAAGTAATTTAGGAACCGTTCCCAGTATTTATATGCGCGGCGCAGCTTCCGGAAGAACCTTGATTTTATTAGACGGCGCCCCGGTAGGTGACCCATCTATGATTAGCAATGAATTTGATTTAAACTTAGTGCCACTGAATCAAGTGGAACGCATTGAAATTTTGAAAGGTGCACAGAGTACCCTTTACGGATCTGACGCCATTGGAGGCGTGATAAACATTATTACTAAAGGAAAAGGTAAACCCTTTGTGACTGGTGCATTGAGCTACGGTAGTTATGGCACTAAGCAAGGTAATTTGCAGTTCAATAGTAGTATCAATCAATTAAACTATACCATTGGTTTTGAAAGTCAAAATGCAGATGGATTCTCTTCGGCTAAGGATATCACGAACAAAGCCAACTTTGACAAAGATGGATATCAAAACAATAGTTTTTTTGTAAAAGCAAAGTACCAAATTGATTCGCTTTGGGATATTCAATTGTCAAGCAGAAAGACGGCATATACATCTGCAATAGATTATGGTGGCTTTATGGATGATAGAGACAATGAGTTTAAAAACGCAACCACTATGAGTGGCTTAGTGTTAAAATATAAAAAGTCAAAAACAAGTTTT
>CAMDNL010000065.1 GCA_945902975.1 Chitinophaga pinensis | reverse complement strand
TCTGCAGCAATGGCTGTTGCCACAAGGTCTAAGTATTGCAGGTAACTTGAATCGGGTAAATTATAGGCTTGCGCCAATGCTGTAATTAATTTAAACACCACGCCACATCCACATAATTCTTTATAGGGATAGCCGCAATCAATTTGCTTGGCGTTTAATATAGCCACAGCTGGAGGTAAAATTGGATCGGGTAGATGGTGATCACATATAATAAAATCAATCCCAAGTTCTTTTGCATAGCTGATTAAATCTGTTGACTTAATACCGCAGTCCACCGAAATGATTAAACTAATTCCTGTCGCTTTTGCATGATCAATGCCCATTTTTGATACGCCATATCCCTCTCTGTATCGGTGTGGGATATAAAAATCAATGGTTGGATGGATGTTTTTTAAGAACTGATACAATGTCGCAACAGAAGTGGTGCCATCTACATCATAATCACCAAAGACCATGATGGATTCATTTTGATCAAATGCTTTGGTAATTCTTTTGACAGCTTTATCCATGTCCTTCATCAACCATGGGTCATGCAGGTCATTCAAAGATGGTCTAAAAAACTGCTTAGCTTTATCAAAGTCTTCTATACCTCTTTGAACCAAAAGTTCGCATAAAATGGGATGTATTTTTAGAGCTGATTGTAGTGCAGCCACTTTAGCCGAATCGGCCTCCAATATATTCCAGCGTTTTTCCATTAATATTTTCTATCAGTTGTGTAGCGGACTAGTTCTTCTAATGCGTCTCTAGTAATGGATGGCGGGAAACTATGTAATACAACCAAGGCTTTGTCTCTGTACTCAATCATTTTCGCGTGTGCATATTCAATACCACCTAATTGCTTGACATGGTCAATAACGAATTTAACTTTTTGTTTGTCATTGTTATTATTCTTAACAATATAGACAATCTCTTTTTTTAATGCTGGACTACATTTTTGTAAGATGTGAATTAAAGGAAGGGTCAATTTTTTCTCTTTAATATCATTGCCTGTTGGCTTGCCAATGATTTCATCACCATAGTCAAACAAGTCGTCTTTAATTTGAAAGGCCATCCCTACATATTCTCCAAAATCTTTCATCTTCTGAATTTGTTCAGGATCTTTAGTAACAGAGGAAGCGCCCGCAGCACAGCTTGATGCAAGCAGACTAGCAGTTTTTCCATGAATGATGTCATAGTAAACAGACTCGTCGAAATTTAAATTTCTTGTTTTCTCCATTTGTAATAACTCACCCTCACTCATTTTTTTGACGGCATCAGAGAGGATGGTTAATATTTCAAAGTCTTTATTTTCTAGTGATAGCAATAATCCTTTTGACAATAAATAATCGCCCACTAAAACAGCGATTTTATTTTTCCATAAAGCATTGATTGAAAAAAAGCCTCTTCTTTCTAGTGCATCGTCTACTACATCATCGTGCACTAAGGTTGCTGTATGTAGTAATTCCACTAATGAGGCAGCACGGTAACTGGCGTCATTGATCTCGCCGTTCAGCTTGGCAGAAAGCAAAACAAACATGGGTCTCATTTGTTTCCCCTTTCTCTTAACAATATATTGCATAATGCGGTCTAGCAAGGAAACCCTACTCTTAACCGCTTCTTTGAAATGCATTTCAAAGCGTTCTAATTCCTTTCCAATGACTTTTTTTGCTAGTTCCATTTACGGATGCAATTTAACTTGTATTTAGGGAAGGAATGTGTTTTTTTTTCGCTTAATTAAGCAAGCATATTAAAATGCAGCGCACCAAAATTTTGTAAGGAAGATAGCTTTAGATCTGCTGCTGCCCAATGCTCTTGTTTTAGTGCATCTGCTGCTGGTACAACCACGCAGGTCATCCTTGCGGCCTTTGCTGCCAACATGCCATAGAATGAATCTTCAAAACAAATACAGGAGAGTGGGGAGATGTGTAGGGCAGTGGCACAGTCTATATAAACCTGAGGATGTGGTTTCGCATAGGGTAGGTTTTGCGCAGAACAACTTGCATGAATTAGGCTACGAATACCTAGCTTGTCTTTTACCCACTCAATTAAGGCAGTGGGAGAGGATGTGGCAAGTCCAATTTTAAATTCTTTTTCTAAAAAAAACTGAAAAATATGTTCTACTCCTGGCATCAAGGTTGCTTCTTTGTCAATGTACAACATAGCTTGGTCAATCACTCTTTGCTCGGCTCTAGCATATTCTGTAGATGGGATTTTATATTCATTCAACCAATGTGCTACAAATTCTTTTGATCTAAGTCCAGTGGTGATCGCATATTGCGCTTCTGTTAAACTGATACCGTATTGTCTAAAGATTTCAGCGGCTGCTTTATTCCAAAGTGGCTCACTATTGATTAACAATCCATCAATATCAAATATGACAGCAGTCTTTTTCATTGCTTAAAGATACAATTTGTTGCTTAAACAGGGAAGTCTATTATAGTTTTATGTAGTATATTGCGAATCAAATCAGTGGGTTAAATATGCGCTTATTAGATTATTTAAAGCAAATTAGAATTTTTCGTTCCATCATTTATGGAGTGGTAGGATTGTTTACCTATCCAGGGCTTGCTTTGTTCAATGAAATGAAGATTGAGGGCACGGAGCATCTAGAAGATTTGCCCAAGCATAATGTACTTTTTGTGAGCAATCATCAAACTTATTTTGCGGACGTCATTACTTTTGTGCATATTTTTTGTGCTGTAAAATGGAAAAAATTCAATCGTTTAGGCATCCCTTATTATTTGTTGAATCCTTTTACCAATGTTTATTTTATTGCAGCCGAAGAGACAATGAATGATAACTGGCTAACAAAATTATTTAAATTAGGAGGAGCACTTACTGTTAAGAGAACTTGGAGAGCAGAAGGCAAAGACGTAGAAAGACAAAGGGATGTTGTTGATACACAAAAAATTGACAAAGCATTAGCAAAAAGTTGGGTGATTACTTTTCCGCAAGGAACAACAAAACCTTTTGCACCGGGCAGAAAAGGGACTGCACATATCATTAAGAACAATCATCCTATTGTGATTCCAGTAGTGATCAATGGATTTTGGCGCGCATTTACAAAAAAAGGACTCACCTATAAAAAAGTAGGTACGCCGCTAACAATCAGATTCAAAGCGCCTTTGGAGATTGATTATACGGGTTCTGTCGAAGCAATTTTAGACCAAGTAATGGACGCTATTGAGCAAAGTAAAGACTACATGCTTAAAGGTAAGCACCATGTAGTTAAAGTGACTGAGTAATCAATTTTTAGAATACCTCTCGACTTATTCGCCTTCTTCTTTTATAAACAATGCCTTTAATTCAGTGGCATCATCAGGCTTCATTTTTCCTGCAAGGATCAAACGCAATTGTCTTCTTCTTAATGCGCTTGCAAAATATTTTTTCTCTTCTTCGGTTTCTGCAATAATGGCTGGTACTTTCTTTGGTTGCTTTTGTGCGTCTAAAGCGACAAAAGTAAAATAGGCTTCATTGCTCAACACCCTGGTTTGCTCAATCGTATTTTGATTCCAAACCTTTAAGTGTATTTCCATCGATGTGGTAAAAGCCCTTGTCACTTTTGCTTCAATGCAAATGACGTTTCCTAATTTGATGGGTGTCTTAAAACTAATATTATCCACGGATGCGGTCATGGCACCTGAATTACAATGTTTAGCAGCAGAAAGATAGGCAGCGATGTCCATCCAATACATGAGTCTTCCTCCCATTAAATCTCCGTAGGTATTGGTGTCATTGGGTAAAACCAATTCGTTCATTGTCGTGTAAGAGGCTGATGCTGTTTTTGCTTCCATAATTTCATTGATTTTAAAATCCATTACGAAGGTACAACTATCCTATATACTAGTTCGCTAGATCGTACAAGATTCCAAATTGCGTAAATATGCGGGGTCTACATCTGCACCAATGCCTGGCGCTTCACCAATACTTAAATGCATCCCATTGAACTGGACACCTCCTATCACAGGATCTATTGTATGTCCAATTAAACAGGTGTCCATATCATAAAAATGCACATTGTCCATGGCCATCGCAAAGTGCATTTTTGCACTCAATGCCACCCTGCTTTCTAGCATACCTCCCATCATACATGGTATTTGATTGGCTTTTGCAAGGTCATGAATTTTAATTGCTTCCTGTATACCACCACTTTTGGAGAATTTAATATTGATGGAATGACAGGCTTTACTTGCAATTAATTTTCGGGCGTCATGATGGGTAAAAACCGATTCATCCGCCATGATTTTCACTGGGGATTGCGCGCAAAGTGCAGGCAAGTGATCATCATAATATTTATGCATCGGTTGTTCGCAGAATTCAATGTCATAAGGCGCTAATTGAGTGAGCACTTCCAATGCAGCCTCTTTTGCCCATCCTTGATTGGCATCAATTCTTATTTTTATATCGGGTCCAATGGCTGTTCTAATTTGTCTTATGCGCTCCACATCTTCCTTAGGCGCTTTTCCTAATTTTACTTTAATCATTCGAACACCTTTCTCTACAAATTCAATGGCCTGTACTGCCATGTCTTCGGGCTTACCAATGCCGATGGTTAAATCCGATTCGATTGGTTTTTGTTGCCCTCCTAAAAATTGGTACAGGGGTTGATTGGCTGCTTTCGCTGCAATATCATATAAGGCTAAATCAAAAGCACTCTTGGCAGTATTATTTCCAGCAATGACAAGGTCTAGTTCTTTCATTCTTTGTGGAATATCCAATGGGTCTTTGCCTTTCCAAAACTGCGCAAAATCTTTGGCATTGTTATAGCAGCTTAATTGTGTTTCGCCCACAATCATTGGGAAGGCCGAACATTCTCCAATGCCAATGATGCCTTGGTCTGTTTTAATTTGAATCAACACATTTTGTGCATATTCCATTGTCCCTGTAGCAATCGTGAAAGGGATCATGGGAATTTTAAATTGGTAGATGGTTGTTTCTATAATTTTCATAATGGGCATAAATATACCTATTTTGAACAATTTCCATCAACTGTTTGTTATAATAAAAATCAATTGATATGGAAGGTTTAAAGCAAAAGAAAGTATTGTTATTGGGCGCAACAGGCGGCATTGGTGCGCAATTAGCTAGTTTATTACATGGGAGTGGAGCTCAACTTTGGTTGGCGGGCAGAGATGCCAATAAATTGAGTCAATTGGCTTCGGATTTGAGTCTGGGCGCTGATCGATTTTTTCAAGTGGATTTAGCGGACACCAATGCAGTACATCAGTTTACGAATCAATTAAGAACACTAGATTTTGCTTTTGATATTTTTGTCAATGCAGCAGGGATAGGCATCATCAAATCATTTGATAAATTAACGACGGCCGAAATGCAAACTTCTTTTCAGGTGAATACGCTAAGTAGTTTTGAAACCATTCAAGCGATCCTGCCTAAAATGATGGAGCTTAAAAAAGGCTTGATTATTAATATCCCAGGTATTTTAGGAAAAGTACCTATGGCTGGTGCGGCAGCTTATTGTGCAAGTAAGTATGCATTGGTCGGCATGATGCATTCTTTAAGAGAAGAATTAAAAAGAACAGAAATAAGAATTACACAATTGTATTTAGGCGGAGTAGATTCTCCATTCTGGGATACCATAGATTTAAGAGTACAAAGAGATAAGATGGTGGTGGCCGAAGAAGCTGCGAGGGCCATCTGGTTTTTATGTCAACAACCAAGTTCTGGTGTGGTAAGTGAAATGGTGTTACAACCCTTCAATCATCAAGCGATTTAAACTTTGAAAACTAGCGAATAGTCCCGATATTTGTGAAACGAATGAACGTTAGCATGAACCTATCTTTAAATAATACCGAAAACGCATTTGCGTACAAGTCCAATACAGATTTAAATAAAGCAAAATGGCTTTTTACTGTCATCCAAAATCCTTGGATTGTTTCCTTAGGCACTCGATTTACGCCCATCTTAATGAAGTCTGGCTTGCCAATTAATGGAATAATTCGCAGCACTATTTTCAATCAATTTGTTGGTGGAGAGACTTTAGCTGAATCTGCAAGAGTGACTAAAATGTTGGGATCCTATGGCGTGCAAGTCATCTTAGATTATGGCGTTGAAGCAAAAGAAGGGGATGCTAGTTTTGATGCAGTGACGGAACAATTTATTGCAGCAATTGAGTTTGCAGCAACCCAAGATAATGTGCCTTTTGTAAGTGTTAAATTAACTGGTTTATCTAGTATGCATTTATTGGAGCGTTTGAATGATGCACCAAGATTAAGAAGCGGCATTCATGATAGCGAATCAGATGATGCTGCTTGGAATAAGCTGAAAGAAAGAATGTATGCCATTTGTGATGTTGCGGCAACACACGGTATTGGTATTTTAATTGATGCCGAAGAAACCTGGATTCAAGACCCAATAGACCGTCTAGCAATTGAATTAATGGGCGTGTACAATAAAGAAAAAGTAATTGTTTACAATACCTATCAATTGTACAGATCGGATCGTTTAAGCTTTTTAAAGATTTCTCATAAAATTGCAGCTGAAGGTAATTTTATCTTAGGTGCTAAATTGGTGCGTGGTGCTTATATGGAAAAAGAAAGAGCAAGAGCAGAAGCGATGGGTTATCCATCCCCAATTCAAACAGACAAGTCGGCTACAGATGCTGATTTTGATGCATCCGTTGTTTTTTGTTTAGATCACCTAGACCAGATTGGTTTAATCTTAGCATCACATAATGAAGCGAGTAATTTGAAATGTGCTCAAATGATGCAGGATAAAGGGGTGCCTAATAACCATCCGCATATTCACTTTTCTCAGCTCTATGGCATGAGTGATCATATTAGTTTTAATATGGCATTAGAAGGCTATAAAGTGAGCAAATATTTGCCATTTGGTCCCTTGCATGATGTCATTCCTTATTTAATGCGCAGGGCACAGGAAAATTCAAGCGTGAACGGCCAAACCAATAGAGAATTGCTATTGATCAGGCAGGAAATAGCGAGAAGAAAAGCAAAATAATCTACTAATTTACGCCCCAAGTTGTAAATTGCAGCATGCAACAATATTTACAATTAGTCCAACATATTATTGATCATGGGACCGAAAAAACAGATCGTACTGGCACGGGTACTAAAAGCTGTTTTGGCTATCAAATGCGTTTTAATTTAGCCGAAGGTTTTCCTTTAGTGACGACAAAAAAATTACATTTAAAAAGTATCATCCATGAATTGCTTTGGTTTTTAAAGGGCGATACCAATATTCAATATTTGAAAGAGCATGGTGTGCGCATTTGGGATGAGTGGGCAGATGCAAATGGTGATTTAGGGCCAGTCTATGGCAAGCAATGGAGAAGTTGGGAAGCACCAAATGGTGTTGTGATTGATCAGATTTCAGAATTGATTGAGCAAGTTAAAAAAACACCAGATAGCAGAAGATTAATTGTGAGTGCTTGGAATGTGGGTGACTTACCTAAAATGGCTTTAATGCCTTGTCATAATATGTTTCAGTTTTATGTAGCAGATGGCAAATTAAGTTGTCAGCTATATCAAAGAAGTGCGGATGTATTTTTGGGTGTTCCTTTTAATATCGCTTCTTATGCGCTATTAACCATGATGGTTGCACAGGTTTGTGATTTACAATATGGTGATTTTGTGCATAGCTTCGGTGATGTACATTTATACAATAACCATATGGAGCAAGCAAATTTGCAATTAAGCAGACAGCCTTTTCCGCTTCCAACTATGAAAATTAATCCTGCGGTAAAAGATATTTTTGCTTTCCAGTATGAAGACTTTACTTTAGAAAATTACGAATGCCATCCAGGTATCAAAGCCCCGGTGGCCGTTTAATACATTATTTATGAAAGTATCCTTAGTTGTAGCAGCATCCGATAACCATATGATTGGTAAAGACAATCAATTGCTTTGGCATCTACCTAAGGATATGAAATTTTTTAAAGATACCACATGGGCCATGCCTGTGATTATGGGAAGAAAAACTTTTGAATCCTTAGGCCAAAGAGTTTTACCTGGCCGTTTGAATATTATTTTGACTAAACAAGTTGGTCTTTCCTACGATCATACGGAAGTAGTTGGTTCTATTGCAGAAGCCATTGAACTTGCCGAACGCGAACAGTATGCCGAAGTATTTATCATTGGTGGCGGTCAAATTTATCAAGAAGCGATGTCGATTGCTGATACTATTTACATGACGAGGGTGCATACGCAAATTGAGGGAGATACTTTATTTCCAATTATGGATGACCAATGGACTTTGGAGTACAGTTATCCAAATGCAGCAGATGCAAAACATGCTTATGCATTTGACTTTGAATGCTGGAAAAGGAAATAAATTCAATGCTTTATTCTACTCCAACCCTTTTACTTAAATACCTTCATTATTACTGGGTAGCTGCAAATGCAAAAGGGCACGGGATTCACTCTCCATTTGTTTTTAAATTCATTAAAGAAATACTCAATGCAAAAAGTTCTTTGGAGCAGATTGAAAATAGCGCGCCTGTTGTAAAAAAAATCCTTCAGGAAATTGAAGCTGCAAATTCAAGCAAGCTTCATCCAAAAATTAAATTAGTCATTGCTAGAGTATTACAAAGCAATCATCCTGTAAGTTTTTCTGTGACAGGTGATATGAAGCCATTTGATACCGATAGTGCAGTAAATACAGATGCAAAAATTGGATTAACTGAATCAGTAGAATCAATAGATTTCGCATTTATAGGCAAGGGGCAGGATGAGGCGACCATGCTTCAGCGTTCAAGCAACTTAATTGACAAGATGCATTCAAATTCCTTGGTTATCTTACATGGGATTCATACGGATTCAAAAATGGAAGCAGCATGGGGTCAATTAAAAAAACATGCAAATATCAGATTGACCATTGATTTGTTTAGTATTGTGATTCTGTTTTGTAGAAAAGAACAAAAAGAACAAGAACATTTTATCATTCGTTATTAATAGTATTCATTGTTACCAGA
>CAMDNL010000064.1 GCA_945902975.1 Chitinophaga pinensis | reverse complement strand
TTCGTGCTGCAATCACCTTAATTATGAATATTCTACTAATTGGTTCGGGCGGAAGAGAGCATGCTTTGGCCTGGAAAATAGCTCAAAGTTACCATTGTGATCATTTGTATATCGCACCTGGCAACCCAGGTACAGCAGCTATTGGAGCTAATTTACCCATTGCAATAGACAATTTTGAGGGATTGAAGCAGGCAGCCATTACGTACCAAATTGATATGATCATTGTTGGACCTGAAGAGCCATTGGTAAAAGGCATTTTTGACTTTTTTGCAAATGACCCGGCTACCCAAGCTATCAATGTGATAGGACCTTCTGCAGCAGCTGCGCAATTGGAAGGCAGTAAAGCATTTAGTAAGCATTTCATGCAAAGGCACCATATTCCAACAGCTGGATATGCTGAATTTACCATTGACAACTACGAAGAAGGGAAGCAATATATTGCTGCACACAAACTACCAATTGTTTTAAAAGCAGATGGACTAGCAGCTGGAAAGGGCGTGATCATTGCAACAACGCACCAAGAAGCCTTAGAAAGTTTTGAGTCCATGTTGCAACATAAGCAATTTGGCACTGCTAGTGCTAGGGTGGTGATTGAGGAATTTTTAACAGGGATTGAAGTCAGTGTTTTTGCACTCACCGATGGTAAAAATTACCAAATTATAGGACACGCAAAGGACTACAAACGAATAGGAGAAGGCGATACAGGCCTAAATACGGGAGGAATGGGTTGTGTAAGTCCAGTACCATTTATGGATGATGCTTTTATGAAAAAAGTGGAAGAAAAGATCGTAGCTCCTACTATAAAAGGGATTGCCGAGGAAGGATTGGTCTATAAAGGGTTTGTCTTTTTTGGCTTAATGAACTGTGATGGGGAGCCATCTGTCATTGAATACAATTGTCGTTTGGGAGACCCTGAAACTGAAGTAATTCTACCCCGTTTGCAAACCGACTTAGTGAGCATTTTAGCTGCTACCGACAATGGTACATTAGAAGATGTAAATATTGAATACAATGAGGGCGCATTTGCCACTGTGATGGCGGTAAGTGGAGGCTATCCTGGTGACTACCAAAAAGGATTCCCAATCTCTGGTATTGAGCTTGTTACTAAAGAAACAAAAACCACGCTATTCCAAGCTGGGACTGGATTTAATGAAGATACCATCGTCACCAATGGAGGTCGAGTTTTAACCATTACAGCGCAAGGCAAAACCATTTCAGAAGCAGTCGATACAGCTAAAAACGCATTAGCGCAGATTCAATTCGAAGGCATGAATTTTAGAAAGGATATTGGTTACGAGTTCTTGGGATAAACTTTGTTGCATATCCATGTTGATAATTATTCTTATACATTTTTTAAAAAGCTTTGTAGTTCAAGGATTTTAGATGATTTTTGCATCATTCCAATGAACGTAAAATACTGAACGAATATGGGCTTATTTAACTTTTTCACCCAAGAGATTGCAATGGACTTGGGCACCGCAAATACACTGATCATCCACAATGATGAAGTAGTCGTGAACGAACCTTCAATTATTGCCTTAAACAGGAATAATATGAAAGAGGTTTTAGGTGTTGGGAAAAAGGCATTGTTGATGCATGAAAAAACACACGAAAGCATTAAAACAGTTCGTCCATTAAAGGATGGTGTAATCGCCGACTTCAACGCTGCGGAATTAATGATTCGCGAGTTGATGAAAATGATTTATCCAAAAAAACCATTGTTTCCTCCAAGTTGGAGAATGGTGATTTGTATTCCATCTTCCATTACTGAAGTAGAAAAAAGAGCGGTGCGTGATAGTGCAGAACAAGCAGGTGCAAAAGAAGTTTACATGATTCACGAACCTATGGCTGCTGCATTGGGTATTGGTATTGATGTAGAAGAGCCAGTTGGAAATATGATTATTGATATTGGAGGTGGTACAACAGGTATCACTGTGATTGCATTAGCAGGTATTGTTTGTGATCAAAGTATTCGTGTTGCTGGTGATGAATTTACTGCTGATATCATGGAAGCATTGAGACGTTACCATAGTTTATTAATTGGTGAGCGTACTGCAGAACAAATTAAAATTCATGTGGGTGCTGCATTAAAAGATTTAGACAACCCGCCAGAAGATATGCCAGTAAATGGTAGAGACTTAGTGACAGGTATTCCAAAACAAATCATGGTCTCTTACCAAGAAGTGGCAGAGGCATTAGATAAAAGTATTTTCAAAATCGAAGAAGCTATCTTAAAAGCTTTAGAGACCACACCTCCAGAACTCGCTGCAGATATCTATCGTAGAGGTTTATACATTACAGGAGGTGGTTCACTTTTAAGAGGTTTGGATAAAAGATTAAGTGCAAAAATTAAATTACCAGTTCATGTAGCCGACGATCCTTTAAAGAGTGTTGTGCGTGGAACAGGGATTGCATTGAAAAACTACCAACGTTTTCCATTTATTATGAGATAATACCTAATGAAGAATATCATTGGCTTTATACGACAGAACTTCACTTTTTTTAGCTTCCTGATACTTCAGATTGTATCGTTGGTCATGTTGTCTTCTTACAGCAAATCACACGAAACTTTTTTTGGCAAATGGAATAATGCCGTTGCCGGAAATGTGAATTCCTATTACAATGAATGGGCTTACTTTTTTGATTTAAAAACAACCAACGCAAAATTAGTGGCAGAAAATGTCGCGCTTAGAAATGAACTTGCTCAAAACTTTGTGCCTTATGATACGAGTGTAAAATCCGGTACTTTAATTTTAAGAAAAGATAGTTTAGAAAAAATTAGAAAATTCTTTTACTACCCGGCCAAAGTGGTGGGTAATAGTTTTACACTTCAAAAAAATTATATCACCATTGAACGCGGCGCTTTAGAAGGTGTGAAAAAAGACATGGCTGCGATAAGTCCAGATGGATCCATTGTTGGTGTGGTAGTAGAAGTAAATGACCACTACAGTAAAATTATGAGCTTATTACATCGCAATAGTAAAGTAAGTGCGATGTTGAAAAGAGATCGTATTGCTGGTAGTATAGAATGGGATGGAATGAGTCCAGATATTTTATTGTTAAAAAATATTTCTAAAAGTGCTTTACCAAAAATTGGTGATACAGTTTTGACAAGTCCTTACTCTTCTAGCTTCCCAGCACAATTGATGATTGGCAGGGTAGCAAGTATCGTCAAGGACCCTTCTAGTAATTTCTTGACTTTAAATATTAAATCTGCTACCAATTTTTACAATTTAGAATTTGTATACTTGGTTGAAAATAAAAGAATGGAAGCTCAATCCGATATAGAGCAAAAGGGGGAAGGCAATGAATAATATTTTAAAAAATAGCGTCAGATTTATACTCTTCTTATTGATACAGATTATCATTTTGAACGAGATCCCGCCTATCCACCAATTTATTACCCCTTATCTGTATTTTATTTTTATCCTTTGGTTGCCATTTGGCACTAACAGAATAACAACAACATTATTGGGTTTTGTCCTTGGATATACTTTAGACATGTTTACCAATACCCCTGGTCTACATGCAGCAGCAGCTACATTGATTGGTTACCTTAGACCAACTATTTTAAATCTTCTTTTGGCACAAGAACTATCAGAGGAATTAACCAAGGAGCCAAGCATTGGAACTATGGGATGGGGACCATTTACATTTTATATATTTTCACTTACGTTTATACACCACTTTTATTTAGTGTTATTAGAGTGGTTGCAATTTGGTGACTTTGGATATTTCATTGGAAAAGTATTTTTCACAAGTATAATGAGTATGCTACTAATTTTACTTGCAGAACTCTTACTGAACAGGAGGAAACTAAAAAGATAATACATGTCAGTATACAATCAGAATAGAGGTGGAATTATTCAAATTATTATTGGTACTGTTTTTTTTCTGATTGTAGGACAATTAGTGAGTCTTCAAGTTGTTTCTAATAAATACAAATTGGCTGCGGACAATAACGCCATTTTTAGAAAAATCATTTACCCAGATCGTGGCATCATTTACGATCGAAAAAAGAGAGCGCTTTTAGAAAACGCCATTAGTTACGACTTAGTGGTTATTCCTAACGAGGCTAAAGGGGTAGATACAGCAGCATTATGCGACATACTAAAGATGGATCAAGCAGAATACAGTAAAAGAATTGTGGAAGCGATTATTAAAAATACGAGGGTAAAAGCAAGTATTTTTGAGCCTTTTTTAACCCCCGAAATTTATGCTCAATTAACCGAAAACTTATATCGATTCCCTGGCTTCTCTTTGTCGGAACGTTCCATCAGAAACTATCCTTATAATACAGCAGCACACGTGTTGGGTTATGTAGCAGAGGTAGATGTGAACTTTTTAAAGAAGCATGAATCAGAAGGATACGAGATGGGAGATTATGCAGGCATGACTGGATTAGAAAAAAATTACGAAACGGTGTTGATGGGTCAAAGAGGCGTTAAGCGTTTTTTAAGAGACAATAAAGGAAAGATTCAAGGCGCCTATGAAAAAGGAGAATTTGATACCACTGCCATTGCTGGTAAAAATTTATATACCAGCGTGGATGTTCAAGTACAACAACTAGCAGAAAAATTATTACAAAATAAAATTGGAAGTGCGGTTGCGATCAATCCTAAAACAGGCGGCGTGATTGCCATGGCTGCTAGTCCAGGCTACAATCCAAATTTATTAACGGGTAGTAAAAGAAGAAAAACAATTGGCAGGTTACTATTAGATACGGCTAGACCTTTATACAATCGTGCCATTAAAGGACAATATCCTCCGGGTTCCACATTTAAACCATTAGGTGCGTTGATTGCATTAGACGAGGGTTTGATTACGCCGAATTACGGATATAATTGCTTTGGATCTTATGGCGCTTGTGGTGATCCAAGAAAATGTGAACACCATAATGCTGGACACGCTGCGAATCTACAATTGGCATTGGCCTATTCTTGTAACTCTTATTTTTTACAAGTATTTAGAATGGCTATTGACAATCCAAAATACAGTTCTGCAAAAGCAGGATATGTAAAGTGGAAAGAATACATGAATGCTTTTGGATTTGGACGAAAGCTGGGTGTGGACTTACCTAGCGAAAACAAAGCGAATATTCCAGACACGGCGCAATACAATAAAGACTTTGGCAATCCAAAGTATTGGAATAGCTGTTATATGTTAACACTAGGAATTGGTCAAGATAGAATGACAGCAACACCGTTGCAACTAGCCAACTCAATGGCATTTATTGCCAATGAAGGTTATTATTATACGCCCCATTTTGTAGATAGTATTGAATCCGAGACCAAAGAAGAAGCCGCGCAATTAGCCCCATTTAGAACCAAACAAAAGATAACAAAAATTCCAAAGGAATATTTTGATGTCATAAAGGAAGGTATGCATGATGTGACTGTATTCGGCACTGCTGCATTCATTAAAGTACCTGGTCATGAATACTGTGCTAAAACTGGAACAGCACAAAATCCACACGGAAAAAATCACTCCTTATTTGTTTGCTTTGCACCAAAAGACAATCCACAAATTGCGGTTGCAGTGATTGTAGAAAATGCAGGATATGGATCTACCTGGGCAGGACCAATTGGTGGATTATTAATGGAACAATATTTAAATGATACCCTGACTAAAGAAAGTCAATTGAAAGCAGATAATCTAGCTCAAGTTGACTTAATGCCAGAAGCCATTAAAAACTGGTATGTTCGAAATAATAAGTCTGCTTATCTCACTCCTATCGAGTACAATAACGATGAATTATCAGACGTTTGGGATATGGAGATGTTAGCAGAAGGTGTGGTGAAAACAAAAACAACAGATACCAATCCACCTGCCCCATTGCCAAATACAGATAAAACAAACAAGGATAGCTTGCTTCCAAATGCCGATAAAAAGAAAAAGCTCAATCCATAAACTATGGCCTCTAACTACGATAATAATTTTTCTAAAGGCACGGATCTTGCTGTAATCGTTTTATACTTAATGATGGCATGTATTGGTATCCTCGCGATTTTCATGGTAGAGTACAATCCTAATACCAATTGGGCAACAAGTTTCATAAGTGGTAAAACAAGCTATAGTAAACAATTCTTTTTTTTAATTTTTTGTTCCTTTGTTGGAGTATTTATTTTATTGACAGACAGCAAGGTTTTTACCGCCTTGGCTAATATCCTTTTTGCTAGTGGTCTCCTATTGATGTTGGCCACCTTTTTAATTGGAAAAGAAATCAATGGATCAAAAAGTTGGATACCCATTGCAGGTGGATTTAATTTACAACCTGCTGAATTGTGTAAAGTTTTTACTGCCCTTGCATTGGCCAAATTTATTTCAAGGCCTGAAACCGATTTTACAAAAATTCGATCTCATTTAATTGCTGGAGTAATGATTGCCTTACCAGCTATATTGGCAATTGGACAACATGAATTAGGATTGGCTTTAGTCTATAGTGCTTTTATATTTGCTATGTATAGAGAGGGTTTGCCACCTATGATACTCATTTTTTTATTGTCTTTTTCAATACTCATCATTGCAACCTTATTGTTAGAGCCTACCCTTTTAGCAATCATTTTATCGGTTATTGCAGGTCTTCTATTATTGTATTTAGGTAAGCGTTTTAAACGCAATAAACAAGGTATTTTAATTATAGTCATTATTTGGATGGTTTCAATTAGTACTGTTCGTTTTGTAGTGCCTTATATCTTTAATAATGTTTTAGAATGCTATCAAACAACACGTATTTATAGCATGGTTGGAAAAGAGTACGATTGTGGTTTGAATAAAAAAGCGGCAGCTAGTTTAGTTGAAAGTGGAAAAAAAAGCAGAAAGCCAGATGACTACAATGTGAAGCAAAGTAAAATCGCTATTGGTTCTGGTGGATTTTGGGGAAGAGGTTTTCTAAAAGGAACTCAAACAAGAGGTAAATACGTGCCTGAGCAGAATACAGATTTTATATTCACATCCATTGGCGAAGCATTTGGATTTGTAGGCACATTCACATTTTTAGGCTTATACTTATTTTTCTTGTTTAGATTAATTCGTATCGCAGAACGACAAAGAAGTACTTTTTCTAGAGTCTATGCCTATAGTGTTGTAGGGATTTTCTTTTTTCATATTGCAGTCAATATCAGTATGACCATTGGTTTGTTCCCAGTAGTGGGTATCCCATTGCCTTTAATCAGTTATGGCGGATCCTCCTTACTTACATTTACAGCTTTAGTATTTATTTTACTAAGATTAGATGCAGATAGGCAAATGGTACTTCGATAATTGTATTTTTGCAGTATGCGTATTTATCCATTATCAGAAGGCAGTTTTAGCATTGATCAAACTAAAGTATTTATTCCATTTGACACTCAAAGAGAGCAGATCCAAGATCGTCCCAAAGGAAGCATTCTTGTGGAGATTCAGCCATTTGTAGTTATTACCGAAAAGGATATCATTTTATTGGATACTGGATTAGGATACATGAATCAACAAGGTGTATTACAAATTCATGAAAATTTAATGGCGATTGGAATCAATCCAAGCTCCGTGACCAAGGTGTTCATGAGTCATTTACATAAAGACCATGCTGGAGGGATGAGTTATATTGACGCAATATCTAAAGAACGTTATGTAAGTTTCCCCTATGCCACATATTACCTACAAAAGAGAGAATTTGATTTGGCAATGAGCAATCCAACAGCCTCTTATATCAAAGAACAATTTGAATTTTTATCAGATTTTTCTAAAGTAGTTTGGCTAGGAGATGACCAAGGCATCATTGATGATAGCATTCATTATTTACTAACAGGCGGACATTGTCCTTATCATCAAGTGGCATGGATCAAAGAAAAGGATGAAATATTTTTCTTTGGTGCAGATGTAGCGCCTCAATTACAACAACTCAAATCGAAATTTGTAGCCAAGTATGATATGGATGGAAAACTAGCCATGGAATGGAGACAAAAATGGTGGGAGCAAGGACAAGCAGCAGGATGGCAATTTGCATTTTACCATGATATCAAACATCCATTACTCAAAGCAAATAAGTAGTTTGAACTAGTTCCCTTGATCCTTCCATTGCCATAAATGCAAACAGGCATAACTACTATAGGGTGTATACTTACTTGAAATAGTCAACATCTTGGTATGCAATTCCTTCTTGGTCTCATATTTAATTTTATACAAACGAATCATGGCTTGTTGGATCCCTAAATCATCCACAGCAAAAACATCTTCTTGACCTAGACTAAATAACATTAACATTTGAACCGTCCATTTGCCCACTCCTTTAATTTGAGTTAACAGTTCAATAATGGCATCTGGCTTCATATTATACAATTGCTTGTCTGTGATTTGATGTTCCAAAAAAAACTGCGCTACATTTTGAATATAATTGACTTTGGATTGACTCAACCCAATGGATCTTAGTTGGTCATTGGTGCATTCTAAGACTTGCTCACAACTTGGTTCTTTCCCCTCGAATAAAGCAATAAAACGTCCAAATATAATCGCAGCCACTTTCGTGCTCAGTTGCTGACTAATGATACTTGCCATCAAACGTACCGGAGTGTTTTTCCTTTTCTTGATCACATGATTTGCCTCCAATAACAGGGGGGCGAATTTTTTATCTTTTTTTAAATGTAATTGGTACTCCATGCTTGCAAATTAACATGAAATACTTATTTTGAGTAAAGTTTTATCCAACTAAACATAAAAACTATGCTAAAGAAACTACTCTTTTTGTTACTTGTATTGCTGAGTCAAACTGCGTTTGCACAGTCTAAAGACAAAGAAGCAATTTTAAAATTATTAGCCACACAAGTAGAATTTTGGAATAAAGGTGATGTCAAGCAATTCATGGAAGGCTATTGGGAAAGTGATAGTTTAATGTTTGTGGGAAAGGATGGCGTGACTTACGGATACAATAAAACACTAGATAACTATAAAAAGAATTACCCGGATAAAGCTTATATGGGTACATTAAAATTCACCCTATTGTCCGTAGA
>CAMDNL010000063.1 GCA_945902975.1 Chitinophaga pinensis | reverse complement strand
GACGGGATCTTCATTCAATCAATGATTTATTTTAAACCAAAGGCTTTTTTAACCTTGGCAACATAATCTAGTTTCTCCCAAGTGAATAACTCCACTTTCATCACCTTCTTTTTACCGTCTGGAGTCGTGAATGTTTTAGTCACTGTCTCATTCTTACGACCCATATGACCATAAGCAGCAGTCTCACTGTACATTGGTGTTCTTAACTTTAATCTTTGCTCGATAAAGTAAGGACGCATATCAAAAATGCCTTCCACCAACTTACCAATTTGACCATCTGTCATTTTTACTTTAGCAGTGCCGTAAGTGTTTACGTTAATAGATGTTGGCTTCGCCACACCAATTGCGTAAGAAACTTGTACCAATACTTCAGAAGCCACACCAGCAGCCACTAAGTTCTTAGCAATATGACGCGTTGCATAAGCAGCAGAACGGTCAACCTTACTTGGATCCTTGCCAGAGAAAGCACCACCACCGTGTGCACCCTTACCACCGTAAGTATCAACGATGATCTTACGACCAGTCAAACCAGTATCACCATGAGGACCACCAATTACGAACTTACCTGTTGGGTTAATATGGTACTTGATATCCTTGTTAAATAACTTTGCGTATTTCTTGTACTTCGCTTGCACTCTTGGAATCAAAATTTCAATGATGTCCTTTTTAATCTTCGCTAACATCTTTCCTTCTGCATCAAAATCATCATGTTGAGTAGATACTACAATCGCGTCAATTCTTACTGGCTCGTTTTTGTCGTTGTACTCTAAAGTCACCTGAGATTTTGCATCAGGACGTAAATATTTAATCGCCTTGTTCTCTCTTCTTAATGCAGCTAATTCAATTAGAATTTTGTGCGCTAAGTCCAAAGCCAATGGCATTAAGTCATCTGTCTCGTTGGTGGCATAACCAAACATCATCCCTTGATCACCAGCACCTTGCTCTTCCTTCTTCTTTTTATCTACCCCTTGGTTGATATCAGCAGATTGTTCGTGGATCGCAGATAATACACCACAGCTATCCGCTTCAAACATGTATTCGCTCTTTGTGTAACCAATTTTCTTGATCACATTACGTGCAATTGTTTGAACATCTAAATAAGCTTTAGATTTTACTTCACCAGCCAATACCACTTGACCTGTTGTTACTAAAGTTTCGCATGCCACTTTTGATTGTGGATCAAATGCTAAAAAGTTGTCGATTAATGCGTCAGAAATCTGATCCGCTATTTTGTCTGGATGTCCTTCAGAAACGCTTTCTGAGGTAAATAAATAAGGCATATTGTTTTATTTAGATGTTTATTATAAGGTGCAAATATATTAAATAATCCTAATTAATATAGATTGAATTATGGATTGGATTATAGATTCGTATAATAAATACGTAACCTCATTCTAAACTTAGAATGTGATCCTCCTCCCAATCTTACACGACCTATGGCAGGCTGATTGCCCAAAGAGGTAGATAAGTAATCTGTAGATTGTATCTTATTAAAAGGATGAGGCTGTACAAATTTTATTGAATCGTTCACTGGTGCATACAATCTAAAATCAAATAAGGAATCTTTTCTTGCAATCAATCCTTGAACATATCGACTCACATTAAAATTGTAAGTGGCCACATTGCTATACCCATTGATTGATTTTGAGATTTTATATCCACCAAACTGATACAATGCTTGCGTATTCATTGCTCCTTGAAAATCATTTGGCACCGACCTCAACTCCTTAGTTGCACTATCATAAACCCCTAAGAATAAATAATTAGGTGCAGTCATGTAACTGTCAGTGGTATTTAATCGAGCATCATCTGGTACTTGTTCTGCAATCAATTCGGCCCTATGAATAATTTTCTTATCAAAAGTTTTTAACCCTGGTACTTTAATTTTTACCATGGTGCCAGGACTTGTTTGAACATAAACCAAAGAATCCTTAGCGAAACCGTTAAGATGACTTGCGATTTCCGAAGCGGCTCTATTTCTTTGGATAAAGTTGGCATTTTGTGCACTGAAATAAGAAAACCTAAAATGTGTAACTAAAGTATCTCTCGTCACACTTCCTGTTGCACTAGTAGAATAATATAAAGCCAATTTGGTATTAGAGTCTAATAAAGCCAATCTAATAAGTGCATTGTGGTTATCAGAAGCGTTCGTCGTTAAAGCAAAGCCAGGAAAAGCATTGCGGAATGTAGTATCGTTTCGGTATACCCCATTTGAATCATAAGTTTTTAACAATTCAACACCAATAGATTGATTCAACCTTAAACGGATTTGGTTCCTAGCATTTTCAAATCGATCATTGATGGAGTCTTTTGCACTTGCAAAATCAAAAAGTTTAGCATTACCTATAGACACCCCTTTTCTTATCCCATATGCATTGGCATAATTACTAGCATATAATTTTCCAACTTGCAAAGGCGTTGCAGGGTCAATTTTGTTGACATATATTTTAACTGGCTTAGACGAGTCTCCATAAAAGCCTTTATAACTTAAAATCAATACTGCAGAATCTACAATGACGCTATCTTTTGTCCCTTTAATAAAGAAAGGATAAAAGCTAGGCTTTAATTGTAGAAACAAAGAGGCACTGGTAGAGCCGAAAATAGGGTCATTGGTAATATCTCCAAGTACTTGTTGGTCTGAAGGATAAATTCTTAATGAATCCTCCAAGACAATCGTTTCTGTCTCTACAATTAATGTAGTGTCTTTAGTATCAATGGCATCTTGGGATAGAAAGTCTATGCCAAGTTCTGAATCGCTAATTCTAGTACATGAAAAAAGTAATGTAGCTGCGATTGTAATATATGTGACCCTTCTAACTATATTGATAAATGCCATGTATAATTGCTTTACTTGCCTGCAAGTTCGTTGTATAAATCTAAATACTCTGTTAAATCAGAATCCCATCCATTAAAAGGCACCACTTTTTTACCTTTAACCGATGCAAATTCTGACACCAATTTCTTATCAATCACATCTGATCCAAAAGAAATAGCATCCGCGTAGGTCGCACCTCCTCTGAACATAGCAGAGTTGGACAATTCTTTGAACGCTTCTAATTCTTTCTCTTTCACATTGGTATTGATCAAGGCCTTAGTCATGAAGTCTTTTGGGAACTGCTCTTCGAATGTATTTTGTCCAATAGTGAACACCACTTTTGCATTGGAGAATACTGGTTCTTTCTTGAAAGCAGTTTTGATATATGCTGGGATTAAACCTG
Source organism: Chitinophaga pinensis (assembly GCA_945902975.1). Lineage (GTDB taxonomy): Bacteria > Bacteroidota > Bacteroidia > Chitinophagales > Chitinophagaceae > Sediminibacterium > Sediminibacterium pinensis_E. The sequence goes on along the minus strand of CAMDNL010000063.1, from coordinate 5,822 downwards.
TCATCCATCCACTACAGTGAATGATGTCTGGAGGCCAGCCGAATTTTTTTACGGTCTCTAAAGCGCCGCGGCAAAAGAAAATAGTTCTCATGGCATTATCATCGTACCATGTTTCATTTTCGTCATGAAATATATGCTTACGCTTAAAAAAGTCTTCATTCTCTAAAAAATAGACTTGTAATCTTGCATTAGGTAAGGATGCAACCTTAATTTGTAAAGGGTAATCGTCGCTATCCACTTGAACATTGATACCAGATAAACGAACTACTTCATGTAAACGGTGTCTTCTTTCGTTGATCATCCCGAATCTTGGCATAATACAACGGACTTCTAATCCACTGTCATTGCTTTTAATTGCGAGTTTATTGATCACCTCTGCAAATTCTGTCATCTCTAAATAAGGCGACATTTCTGTAGCAATGTATAAGATGCGTTTTTTTTCTGACATTCCTTTTATAGTTTAACTAAGTAACCTCTACGGGTTGGCGAAGATACGGATTTTAAAGGACTTTTTTAAAACCCTAAAAAAGGCCAATTATTAAGGCTTTTCAAGGGTATTCTAGACATTTGGTTGTAAATTGCGGAGCAACTGAAACCTTACAAAAATGGGAAAGTTTCTTAAAATCGGGTTCTTTTTTCTTTTAGGTATCGCTTTGATATGGTGGAGTTTACATCAAATTCCGGCCGAAGAATGGACAAAATTCACACTTGCCCTAAAGCAATCAAAACTTTGGATTGTATTTCCTGTCTTTATAATACTTGGTCTTTCTCATTTTTTACGCGCATTAAGATGGCGATTGATTATGGAACCCTTGGGGTATCGACCAAGTATTGCGAATACTTATCTTGCCGTTCTCATTGGCTATCTAGCGAATCTAGCCATCCCCCGACTTGGTGAAGTACTCAAATGTACTTTGTTGGCTAAATATGAGCGTGTACCTGCGGAGAAAATTGTGGGTACCATTGTTGCAGAAAGGGCTTTTGATGTGATTAGCCTAGGCGTCGTTTTTTTATTGGCACTTGGCTTACAATTTAATGTCATTGAAGCTGGATGGAATCAACTAAAAAGTCAAACGGCTGCCCCAGTGATTGATGCAAATGAAGGGGTTTGGAAAATGTATTTACTTGTGGGCATCGGTATTGTATTAATAGCACTTTTTTTTATACTTAGAAAACGCATCCCTACAATTGTTGCCTCCATTAAAAATATTATCAGTGGCATTTGGGAAGGTGTCATAAGTGCGACTAAATTGAAACAACATAATTTGTTTTTCCTTTACTCATTCGGTATTTGGTTTTTGTATTTACTAGCAACCTATGTAGGATTGCATGCTACTGCGGGAACGGAAAGTAGTTTTGCCACCGCCATTAGTTGTTTAGCCTATGCAAGCATTGGTATGATCCTGACACCAGGTGGTATTGGTGCCTATGCCTATTTTATGGCGAAAGTACTAGAGTTAAATGGAGTAGATTATACATTGGGCCTTGCCAATGGGACTTTACAGTGGTTTTCACAATTTTTAATTGTGATTGTATTGGGTGGAGTCAGTTTAATTATATTACCTATTATCAATAAACAAGCTAAGTAAGATGCGCGCAGTTGAACAAATTGAAAAAAAAATCATGTCCCTTGCACAAGCAAAAGTATTTATGCAAGCTTGTAAAACCACAGGAAAGACCGTAGCCTTTACCAATGGATGTTTTGATATTTTACATCCGGGTCATTTATTTTCATTGGCTCAATCCGCTAAAGAAGCAGATTATTTATTGGTTGGTTTAAATAGTGACGCTAGTGTTAAAAAGCTAAAAGGCCCCGAGCGTCCTATCCATTCTGAATCAAGCAGGGCTTCTATATTAGCCAATCTAGTATTGGTGGATGTGGTAGTGATTTTTGAAGAAGACACGCCACTTGAATTAATTCAAACCCTCCTACCTGATGTGCTTGTAAAAGGTGGCGACTATACCATTGAAACCATTGTGGGTGCAAAAGAGGTGATTGCAAATGGTGGTAAAGTAATTATTAACCCAATTGTGGAAGGATTTTCCACAACAAATATTATTGAAAAAATAAAAAAATAAATATGCAATTTTTACAACAATTACAAATTCAAAAAGAAAACGAAGGCAGTTCTACTGGTGCGCAATGGATTAAAAGTAAAGGCGAATTAATTTTGTCTTTTTCTCCAGTAGACAACCAAATGATTGGTGCAGTAACCACCACAGACAAGGCCGCTTATGATCAAGTAATTGCAACTGCACAAAATGCATTTATACAATGGCGTAATTGGCCAGCACCTAAAAGAGGTGAAGTGGTTAGACAATTAGGAGAAGCTTTAAGAAAAGATAAAGAAGCACTTGGACAATTGGTGAGCTATGAAATGGGAAAGAGTTTACAAGAAGGTTTGGGGGAAGTGCAAGAGATGATTGATATCTGCGATTTTGCAGTGGGCTTATCAAGACAATTATATGGCTTGACTATGCATAGTGAAAGACCGTCACATAGAATGTATGAACAATGGCACCCAATGGGTATTGTTGGCATCATTTCTGCTTTTAATTTTCCTGTAGCTGTCTGGAGCTGGAATGCTGCATTGGCATGGGTTTGTGGTAATGTAACTGTCTGGAAGCCTAGTGAAAAAACACCATTGTGTGGAAATGCGATTCAAAAAATTGTAGAAAAAGTATTTGCGAATAATGCCGTGCCAGAAGGTGTAAATAATTTAATTCAAGGAGGACGTGAAGTAGGAGAATGGATGACTAAGGACACCAATATTCCGTTGGTTTCTGCCACTGGTTCTACGCGCATGGGCAAGGAATTGAATAAAGAAGTAGCAGGACGTTTAGGCAAAACGATTTTAGAATTAGGAGGCAATAATGCCATCATCATTACAGAACATGCCGATTTAGATATGTCCTTAATTGGCGCAGTGTTTGGAGCGGTAGGTACTGCAGGACAAAGATGTACAAGTACTAGAAGGTTGATTATTCATGAAAAAATATATGACCAATTTGTAGCTAAATTAGTCAAGGCCTACCAACAAATTAAAATCGGAAACCCATTAGATAGTAATAATCATATGGGTCCATTGATTGATAAAGATGCAGTGAAGATGTATTTGAATTCAATTGAAGCATGTAAAAAAGAAGGTGGTCATTTTATTGTGGAAGGTGGTGTACTCGAAGGAGATCAATATGCAAGTGGCTGTTATGTAAAACCATGTATTGCAGAAGCAAAACCTGAATATAAAATTGTACAACATGAAACATTCGCACCCATCTTATACTTATTAAAATACAAGACCATCGAAGAAGCGATTGATATTCAAAACGGAGTGCCACAAGGATTGTCCTCTGCTATCATGACTTTGAATATGAGAGAATCAGAATTATTTCTTTCTGCAAAAGGAAGTGACTGTGGTATAGCCAATGTGAATATTGGAACAAGTGGTGCTGAAATTGGCGGTGCATTTGGTGGTGAAAAAGAAACTGGAGGAGGAAGAGAAAGCGGATCTGATGCATGGAAAGCCTATATGCGCAGACAAACAAATACCATCAATTGGAGCACACAATTACCACTTGCGCAAGGTATCAAATTTGATTTCTAATTGTTACTATGTATAAATTTATCCTAACAATAGCTTTGTATTCCTGTTCCCTATTCGCATGGGGACAGGATGCAAAATTTTGGCATTGGAAAGACCTTGAAAAAGATGGCGTTCATGGCGTAAGTCTTTTTAAGGCACAACAACTTATAAAAGATTTAAAATTAAAGCCCTCCCCTGTTATTATTGCAGTTTTAGATGGCGGAATTGATACAGCACATATTCAAATCAAACCCTTGCTCTGGAACAATCCTAAAGAAATACCAGGCAATGCTTTGGATGATGACAAGAACGGATACATTGATGATGTGCATGGATGGAATTTTTTAGGTAATGCTGCTGGCGAAAACATCAACAAAGCATCCGATGAAAAATCAAGAATCTACCATCGTTATAAAAATGAGTTCAAGCAAGATAACTTAGATAGTGCCTCCTGGGATACAAAAAAGAAACAGCATTTTTATACATGGCAACAAGCCGCTGCCGAAATGGTCTTTACAGATGAGGCTGCTGCTAATTTATCTTTTATTAAAATGGCAAGGAATGCGGTTGTTAAGATGGGCCTTATATTAATCCGAGAAATAGAGGATACTAATTTTACAACGGAACAATTAGAAACTTATCAACCCATTGGAAAATTAACCGCAGATACAAAAATCTCCTACCTAAGAACGATGCAGGCTTTAGGCATCGATCGATCAAGTGGACATCATTCAATTGTAGAGGACCTAAATGAATATATATCAGGCAAAGACCAATCCGCCATCTCTATAGACACGCCACCAGAAGATCTAAGAAAAAAAATCACCAAAGACCAATACGAAAATTTCAATGATCAATTTTATGGCAATAACAATATCACTGGGCCAAATGCAAAACATGGAACGCATGTAGCAGGCTTAGCTGCTGGTATTGTAGATAGTAATTTTACCAAATCCAACTTTAGTAATCCCATTCAAATTATGGGGATACGCGTGGTTCCAGATGGGGATGAGTATGATAAGGACATTGCTTTAGGCATAAGATATGCCGTGAACAATGGCGCTAAAATTATCAATATGAGTTTTGGCAAATCCTTCTCACCAGAACAAGCATGGGTTGATAGTGCCATTCGATACGCTGCATCAAAAGATGTATTGATCATCCATTCTGCAGGTAATGAATCTTATGACTTAAATAACAAATCTGTCTACCCTAGTCCTTACTCAAATAGCTTTAAGGATAAAGCGAGTAATATGATTACTGTTGGTGCAAGTAGCGACCCAGTGATTGCAGAAAGTGTCTTAACTGACTTTAGTAATTTTGGAAACAAAATAGTAGATGTATTGAGTCCTGGAAATAAAATATTTTCAAGCTTACCCAATCAACAATATGGTTTTTTAAATGGCACCAGTATGTCAGCGCCTATCATAAGCCATATTGCAGGATTGGTTCGTGCTTATTTTCCTAAGCTGAGTGCTACCGAAGTCAAAGCAATACTTTTACAAAGTAATTGGAAACCAAATGATCCCAATACCTTATACCCTATTCCACAAAAAGACCAATCAAAAAAATTGAATGAAATAAGTGCAGAAGGGGGTATCATCAACGCTGCACTATCAATTCAAAATGCACTCCTGTTTCAAAGAAATAAAAAATAATATCAACTAACAACACTAATACATGTCTAGACCCAGCACCACAGAGTACGCCGCATTTTTTCAAACTTATATCAATTATACAAGCGGAAAAGATTATGAGATTCTAGTAAAACAATATCATGACAGACTTGTGGATTCATGGAATGCTATACCACTTGAGAAAGTCAAGTATGCTTATGGCCCAGAAAAATGGACGATACAGCAAATGTTTCAACATGTAATAGATACAGAAAGAATTTTTGCATATCGTGCATTAGCCATAGCAAGACAGGATAAAACATCCTTACCAGGTTTTGATGAAAATAACTACGCGGCCAATGGAGATGCAAGTCACCGAAACTGGAAGGATATGTTAATTGAATGGAGAACTGTAAGACAAGCAACTAATTTATTATTTGCTTCATTTACACCTGAACAAATGAAAACAAAAGGTAACTGCAACGGACATGATGTGACAGTGAATGCTTTGGGGTTCATCCTCTTTGGTCATGCCCTGCATCATTTACATGTTTTGAAAGAGCGTTACGATGTGTGATGATTGAAATCAATTCTCATAAAAGGGATAACTCCCCTTCAAAAA
>CAMDNL010000062.1 GCA_945902975.1 Chitinophaga pinensis | reverse complement strand
AAGGAAAAGCCGCTAGCTATTATTGACAAAAAAATGCGAACTTGGAGCCTCATGGAATTTGCAATTGTAGACATAGAAACCACTGGCGGGATGCCCCATACACATGGGATCACCGAAATCGCAATTGTGATGCACAATGGTGTCGAAGTCACGGGTAAATATGTGACTTTGGTGAATCCAAGACAAAAAATCCCTCCCTTTATTGTGAATATGACGGGTATTAGTGACGAAATGGTGGCCCAGGCACCACTATTTGAAGAGGTAGCACCACATATATACAATCTTTTGAAAGACCGCATTTTTGTGGCACATAATGCAAGCTTTGATTATTCTTTTGTTAGGCACTTATTGGGTAAATCTGGATATGATTGGTCTGCACCTAAATTATGCACCATTCGTTTAAGCAAAAAAGTATTCCCTGGTTTAGCTAAATATGGATTAGGATCTTTAACGCGTGATCTTGGTATTCGCATAGAAGGTCGACACCGTGCTTGGGGAGATGCACAAGCCACAGCCGAAGTGTTGACGATGGCGATTGAAAAAGAGGGGATGGCCCCGATACATTATTTATTGGCTAAAAAAGAAGTCAGAAAAAAAGTTGTGCCACCAAGTGCCGACACTATTGAGGAAGAGAATAGTGACGGAGACACAATTGACTTAATATAGATTTATTAATACTCCGCGGTCACTCCTGTATAATTTTGAGGGGTGATTTTCTTTAATTCTTTTTTCAATGCAACGGTAATTTTTAATCCATCAATGAATTTGTGCATGGACTTTTTATCAATCTTGCTATTGCCTCTTGTTAAATCTTTTAATGCCTCATAAGGATTAGGATATTGTTCGCGACGTAAAATGGTTTGTATTGCTTCGGCCACAACCGCCCAGTTATTTTCAAGGTCTTCATTGATTTTCACTTCATTTAAAATCAACTTTCCTAAACCTTTTTCAATAGAGTTAATTGCAATCGTGATATGACCAACAGGTACACCTATATTTCTTAAGACAGTAGAATCGGTTAAGTCTCTTTGAAGTCTGCTAATTGGGAGCTTGGCTGAAAGGTGTTCCAATAAAGCATTCGCGATACCTAAATTGCCTTCTGCATTTTCAAAATCAATTGGATTGACTTTATGCGGCATCGCACTAGAGCCTACTTCGCCTTTCTTAGTTTGTTGTTTAAAGTAATCCATAGAGATATAGGTCCAAATATCTCTAGTCAAATCTATTAAAATAGTATTCAATCTTTTTAGGTTATCGCAATGTGCCGCAAAATGATCGTAGTGTTCAATTTGAGTGGTGAACTGCATACGCTCTAGGCCTAAGACATCATCCACAAATTCATTGCCTAATGACACCCAATTTTTCTTAGGGTAGGCGATATGGTGTGCATTAAAATTTCCTGTAGCACCGCCAAATTTTGCGGCATAAGGAATGCTACTAAATAATTCTATTTGATGGTTGATTCTTTCTACAAATACCATGAGCTCTTTTCCTAAAGTGGTTGGAGAGGCAGATTGGCCATGTGTCCTAGCAAGTAATGGAACTTTCTTCCATTGTTTTGCAAATTGGTATAATCTGTTTTGTAAATTAATATAGGCTGGTAAAACTTCAGATTCCATGGCGTTTTTCCAACTCAATGGAATGGCCGTATTGTTAATATCTTGAGAAGTCAATCCAAAATGGATCCACTCTTTCAATGCGCTCGATTTATGTTGGTCTAAAATTTCCTTTAAAAAGTATTCAACCGCTTTTACATCATGATTGGTAGTGGCTTCAATTGTTTTAATTTTTGCTGCATCTTCCTCCGAAAAATTTTCAACAACTTCCAATAAGGCTTTTCTTAAACCTGCAGGGACTTTAAAGAACTTTTTATCTGCTAAAAATAAAAAGTAGTGTACTTCTACCAATACGCGGTATCTAATAAGGGCATATTCAGAAAAATAAGCACCTAGTGCTGCTGTTTGTTTGTGGTAACGACCATCGATGGGTGAAATTGCGCTTAATTGAGACATATAGTTTGCTTTAAAACAATTTGAATGAATATCTTTGCACAAAGTTAATTCAATTGGACAAGAGATGGCGCATTGGGGTGGTAAGTTATTTTAATACACAGCCCTTATTATTGGGGATAGAAAAAGCTAATTTTTTATCAAAAATAGAATTGGTAAAAGACTATCCAGCAAATATAGCACAAGCCTTGATGGATGGCCAGATTGATATTGGCCTTGTCCCAGTGGCCATTACGCCGTTTTTAACCCATCCCCATATTGTATCTGATTATTGTATTGGCACTAGGACTAAAGTGGCATCGGTCGCCATTTTTAGTAAAGTTCCAATGGATCAAATTGAATGCATTTACCTTGATTATCAAAGCAGAACATCTGTTCAATTGGCCCGTATACTACTTCAAGAATTTTGGAAAAAGGACATTCAGTTCTTAAAAGCCCAAGAGGGATATATTCAGGAGATTGAGGGAACAACTGCTGGTGTGATTATTGGAGACAGGGCATTGGCTAATTTGACAAGTTTTGAGTATGTATATGACTTGGGTGAAGCATGGATTGAACATACAGGATTGCCTTTTGTATTTGCTGCTTGGATGTCGAATCAACCAATACCAGATGATTTTAAAACTTTGTTTAATTATGCAAATGCCTATGGAGTGGAGCATATTGATGAAGTATTAAATCAACTCCCACCAAGAACACATGATTACAACATGGAGGCGTATTATACTAAAAATATTGAGTATCGATTGACGGATACAATGCAACAGGGCATGCAGTTGTTTTTAGAAAAAGTGAAGCTGTTAGCGCCTTAAAAATCCAAAAATTTTATTTTTAAAAAATCCTTGAACAAGGTCTTTTAGTTCAGGTGCTGGATTAATCCAAATTAATAATCCATAGAAGCCAAGCGTGTAAATAATAGACTTAATAGCAATATTCAACACAAAATTGGAGGTAGATGGGATGATATAGATTAGGAACATCAAGGCGATACTGATGATCAAAAATAATCCATGCTTTAAGGTGTAGGGCTGTAAATCAAATTTCTTATACAAGAATAAAAAACGCATACTATTGTACAAAGTCAAAGCTGCTAAATTAGAGAAGGCCAAGCCAATCAATGAATAGTTACTAATTAAATAATAGTTCAAGGGAATAGATAAAACGATGTAGAATAGGTTGGTAAAGAAATCAAATTTCCAAAAATTAGACGTACCAATGATTTGTCCATTCACACCTGTAGCTAGGTCAATTAATTTTGCCAGACCCATGATAAAAATAATTGGCACTAAAGCATCATAGCCTCCTCCTTCTTTGTTGCTGACCCAATTTAAAAATGCAACAAGGTTTTCGATATTCAACCAAATCAATCCAAATAGCAATAATCCAATGGCTAAAAGATTGGAAACACTCTTATGATACACGTGCTTGATATTTGCAAAGTCTTTATCCTTCCATGACTTAGCCAATACAGGAATGCTTATTGCATTTAAACTTCTTTGTGGGATTTCCATGATTGCTGCTACATATGTGGCAATAGCGAATATACTTGCATCACTAAGACCTCTTAGACCAACAATCATAAAAGTATCATTGGTCCTTGCAAGTAAATTAAAAAACTGACCTGCAAAAACAAATAATGCAAAATTGAGCATCTTCCACTTTAAGCGCTTTGTTACACTACTTATTTTAAAACTTTTAAATGACCATCCTTCTGAGGTAGATAAATTGTAAATCAATAATAAAGTAGGGATGACATAAATGCCACTGAAAAGTAAAATGAACTGATCTAAATTAAGCCACTTTAATCCAACTGCAAGAATCAAAACTGTTGTCAAAATTCTTACAGCGGTTTCTCTTAAAAAATTAGTGAAGACACCTTTTTGAAGACCCCATGCAAATGCCTCAAGCCAATAAAAAATCATTAAAAAGAAAGTGTACGGATACACATAATTAAAGTAGGTAGCTAGGCTTGGAGATTTACCTAAATTTCTAATAATGAAATCTTTATTTAACCAACCAAACCACATCAATAATCCAAAACCAATTAGGTTAATGATTAAAGTTAAAAATGGTAATTCGTTTTTCTTTGGCCCTAGGTAATGATTGTAAAATGGAAAAAATTTATACACTACTGGAAGGGTTCCTAAAGTACAGAAAACAGATAGAGTAGCGCCAATATCAATCATAGCCCTTACAAGTCCTTGATCATTTTTCGAGAAGAACATGGGGAACAATACAAGTAAATTCACCGCACCTATCACAAACCCAATCATGATAAAGATAGACGACTTGATGCCTTGTTTTTGAATAATCCCCATGCTACAAATATATTGTAATTGTGTTAAAAGTTAATATGTAATGAAATGACCTTATTTTTACAATATGGAGCAATTGTCGGTCATTACAATATGTTTTAACAATTTAAGGGATTTGCAGCGTACCTGTGATTCGGTGGACGCTCAGTCGATCAAGCCACATGAACATTATATCATTGATGGCTCAACTAATATTGAGATTAATGATTGGTTGCATAATACGCCACAACCCGCATATCGCAAATGGATTTGTGAAAGGGATAAGGGAATTTCAGATGCATTTAATAAAGGCATCCAGCTTTCCACAGGCACTTTAATTCATATTTTAAATTCTGCCGATATTTATTTTTCTTCTACTGTTATTGAAAACGTCTTAGGCTTTTTTGAAATCAATCCCTCAATTCAATGGGCTAGTGGTAATATATTCATGAAGCGAGGAGGTATTTGGGTGAATATTGGTGTGCCGTTTGATGCAGGTCAATTATATAAAGGCATGAGGTCGGTGTCACATCCAACCTGGTTTCTAAAAAAAGAACTTTATCAGAAAGTAGGCAATTTTTCACTTGACTTTAAAATTGCCATGGACTATGATTTATTGTGTAGACTAAAAAATGAACCATATGCTTACATGGATCAAACCATCGTTCATTTTGACGACGGAGGCGTAAGTACCAATCAATATTTAAAATCACTTAAAGAGAATGTGAAAGTATACGAGTCTTATTATGGCTATTCTATTGCAGCTCGTATTTGGCAGTTCCGATTAAGCCTTTTATTTTATTTACTACAATCCAAATTGGGTAAGTGCTTATATGCCATCAAGGCTAGAAATTTAAAGTAGTAACTTTTTTTAGAGTCGTAATTTAATTATCTTTTACAGAAAAGGCTTTTTGTACATTTTCTTGAATAAAAGAAAAATACGATTGAGTATTGGGTAGGTTTCAATGGCGCGAGCAAGGCGTATAGATTTTATTTTCAAAGGCTCGTATGGTATTTCCAATGAAATACATTTAAAGTTAATTTTTTCAATCATTCTGTCAATAGACAAGCCATTTCTAAGTGCCTTTGGTGTTCTTAATAGTCTATGTGCAATGGCTTTGGTGGTGCTTTCGCAGAACTTTTGTGCATTGACTTGAATGATATGCTCTAAAGCATTCGATTCCTTTTTAAGTGTATTCAAGTAGTCTAGAAATAGGATAAATGCGTCTAATAAAATTTTATCCTTAGAGGTTTTAGTGGTTGAGGCGTGAATTCTAAATGAAAATTGTGTGCTAGGGTCTACTGCGAGATAAGATTTTTTAGTAAGGGCTAACCACAATTGCAAGTCGGCATAAATTAAGTTTGGATAATGTATAGGAATACCTCCTAACGCATCATAATCGCTCGACTTAAAAACATATCCTGTTGCCATAATGTCTATCGTTTCATTCAATGCATATTCAAGGTATTCGCTTACATTTAAACGACTAGGTAGGGGCTGACATTTTTTAATCAATCCATTTTTACTATTGATGTAGTTAAAGTGAGTATGATATAAACTTGCTTCTGGTTGTTGATTGATTAATTCATTGATGTTGGATAGAAAGGTTTTTTCTAAAATATCGTCATAACCCAAAATGGTCATGTATTCATTTTTATCCAAGCCCTTTATTCGACCCCAGTTTTCAAGGATGTCTATATTTTGCTGCGCTATTTGAATGCTTATTTTATTACTTTGAATTGCATTGACTGCATCTATTGAATCATCGATATTACTTGTATTGTCCGCTAAAATAATAATATTAAAATGAGGGTAGTCTTGACCTAAAACCGAATGCAAGCAATCTAAAAGATATTTCTTGCCCGTTTTAAAAGGAATAATTATTGAAAAATTATTTGTTTTTCCACTCATAACAAGAACAAGATAAATATTTATGCTTAAAATCTAGTCATATTCAATATTTACAGATCAAATGAAGGTGGTTTTATCTTAATGGCTTAAATTTGAACCTACTAAATTATTCATAGGATGAACATTGCCGGGGTCGTCATATTATATCATCCTGATATTGAGCAATTGTCAGATAACATACAAACCTATTTGAATGGATTAAAGCAATTGTATGTCTATGATAATAGTGAATCCAAGACTCCAGGATTAGAGGAGGCCCTTCTAAAACTACATCCTTCTATTCAATACCATTATTTTAATGCCAATGAAGGTATTGCGAAGCGATTGAATCAAGCAATAGCGCAAGCGACATTGAATCAGTATGATTTTTTATTGACCATGGATCAGGACTCTTCCTTTAAAGACGGAGATTTTGATAAATATAAATTATCCATTCAGTCATCAGGCGATAGCAATGTGGCTCAATTTGGCGTGAATTGTCAACCAGATTTTACACAACCAAAAGAACAGCCAGAAGAAGCACTTACTTTAATTACATCAGGGTCTATTTTAAATGTATCCCTCGCAAAACATGTAGGGTCTTTTAATGAGGATTTATTTATAGATTTTGTGGATGCTGAATTTTCTTATAGAGTAATACAAAATGGGTATACTAATTTAATGTTTTCGAATATTGTTTTAAATCATGCACTAGGAACATTGGTAGAAGGAAGGGGCTTGGGTAATTTCAAGAAAACATTACGCATCACACATGCACCCATTCGAGTGTATTACATCATTCGCAATGGCTTGTATTTATTGTTTAAGGCCAAGGGGTTAACAGGGACAATGAAAAACGATGTAATCAGGTGTATTAAAATAATCAAAAACGATTTAATTTATAATCCTGAATTATTAGCAGTGTATAAAAATCTATTTTTGGGCATATCCGCATTTCTAATGAATAGAATGGGTAAAAAATAAAGTACAATGAACTTCACTAGAATCCTTAATAAATTTGTTTCATTTTGTTTTTTCTTTTTACAGCTAAAGCATTTTAAGCTTGCTTATTTATTTGCATTTTATAAACTACCAAAGCACTGGGCATCGAATATGCGAGTTAGCAATGGTTATTTATTATTTACCAATACGGGCAATACTATCCAGATAGCTCAATTAGATCAGTTTGGGTTCAGTATGCATTTTCTAATTGAATTGCTGTCTAACTCCACCTTCAAAGTAACAAAAACTTCGAATTCCTATTTTATGGTAGAAGTGGAGGGGCTGGTATTCAAAGTCGCTTCCCTGTCTAATATGGCTGTCTTGTATGAAATTTTTATAGAAAAAATTTATGCCATTGAAACCCCTCAGAACAATTTAGTAGTCATTGATATTGGAATGAATGTAGGAGTTGCTTCTTTGTATTTTGCTATTCAACCTTATGTGAATAAAGTATACGGTTACGAGCCTTTTCCAGAAACTTTTGCAGAAGCCGAATTAAATGTACTAGCAAACCCCAAATGGGCTAGTACATTAAAATTAATGAATGAAGGGGTGAGTAATGTGCATGAATCTAGAGCTATTCCTTTATTTGAAAGTGGTTTATTATCAGCGTCTACCATTGAACAGAAAAATGAGTATGGAAAAAAAATAGGCCAAGAAATCATTGTTCAATTAGTTTCAATTAACGAGGTATTTGATAAAGTGCTAGCAGAAAACCCCAATGCTAAAATATTACTAAAACTAGATTGTGAAGGAGAAGAATATGCCATCTTTGATATGCTAAAAGAAACTACTTATTTAAATCATGTATCAATAGCGATTATCGAATGGCATGAAAAAGGGGCATCAGATATCGAAAAAGTTTTAATGCATCATCAATTCAAACTAAGACAAACGCATCATGTAACTGAGAATAGTGGGATGATTTATGCTATAAAAAATTAACCTATTAATCCCTTCAAAGCATCAATCCTAAATTGAATGACTGGCCATGCTTTTGCTGGGGTTGCTTGTAAGCAATATTTTATTCCTAAAATAACTGATGCACCTAACTTGAAAATGTATTCCACTATCTTTTGGATATAAGCCAATCTAGAATTATTTAAAGTCCTTGTTTTCTCGCCTCTACCAATCCCACTTGCTACACGGTACATATATTCCGATGTTAACTTCTTGACTTCTACCACATGGTGCACGCAAATGGATGGGTCATAATAGATCGTATGTCCAAGGGCTAATATTTTGTAGAATAATTCTTTGCCTTCTCCACCAATTCTTAAAGTACCCACTACGCCAGGTATTTGAGTATTAAATCCGCCAATGGCTTCATACACTACTTTTTTAACAATCATGTTGGACTCAATAGGGTACTTCCCATTTTCAAAGGCACATGCGTTAGGGGCGTAATCAAAATTACCAACCAATGAGGATACATAATAACTCATCCATTTTGGTTCTGAGGGGATGTATTTAGGGATGATGCGTCCACCAAAACCAATTGCTTCGGGTTTGTCATGTATATGCTTGATGATGTTTTCGATATAAGATGGTGTTGCTATGGCGTCGTCATCCATAAAACAAAGCCATTGTCCTTTCGCGGCAGCAGCACCGGTATTTCTTGCGAAGGAAGCCCCTTGATTGGTCTCGGTGGAATAATGAAAGTGTCCTTCTGTGTGATCGGATCTCCATTTTGCAACCACTTGTTCTGTATCATCCGTTGAATTATTATCTACCACAATCACTTCAAAATTATCTTTTGAAGCAGTTTGTTGGTATAAACTATCTAAGGCGCCACCAATGTATGTGGCACGATTATAGCTACAAATGACAACAGATACAAGCATTAGATTGTTGTATTTTGTTTTTTGGTAAACTGTTGGAATGCTAAAGCAATACTAGCGATTAATCCTAACCAAAGTAGGATTGAAGCAACACCTGCCAATTTTTGTGTATT
>CAMDNL010000061.1 GCA_945902975.1 Chitinophaga pinensis | reverse complement strand
GAAGATATTAACAACCCACCTGTGGTGTCAAAAGCAGATGCAAGTGGAGATTTTATTTTAATGCTTACATTAAGAAGTAAAACAAAGGGGTTATTGGAATTAACTGAATATGCTGAGAATGTTTTGCAACAAAGGTTTCAGACGATTGATGAAGTTGCTAGTGTTGGCGTTCGCGGAAAGCGTTTATCAATGCGTATTTTTCCAAATACAGATTTACTCAATGCATTTGGCATTGCATTTAATGATATTCAAACGGCACTGAATAAAGAAAATGTTGAATTACCCGCTGGCCGTATATATGGCAATAAATCAGAATTCATTATTCGTACATTAGGAAGATTGTCCACCGAGGCAGACTTTAGAAATATCATTATCAAACAAGACCCTAATGGCATTGTAAGATTAGGGGATATCGCAAAAGTAGAACTTGGTCCTGAGCAAGAAGATCAGGGTACATATTTTAACGGCGTGCCTGTGGTGATGTTGAGCATCTCACCTCAACCTGGTGCCAATCAAATTAATATTGCTGACGAATTTTATAAAAGATTAGAAGAAGTAAAAGCACAAAATAAATCAGATATCGAATTTGCAATACCAATTGACAATACCAAGAATGTACGTCGAGCTTTGTCAGAAGTGAAAGAAACGATTGTGATTTCATTTACGCTGGTGGTGTTGGTGATTTTCTTCTTCTTTAGAAATTGGCTGATTGCAATTAGACCATTAATTGATATTCCCATCTCTCTGGTAGCCACTTTCTTTATCATGTATTTGGCTGGTTTCTCCATTAATGTATTGACTTTATTAGCAATCGTTTTAGCAACAGGACTTGTTGTAGATGATGGGATTGTGGTCACCGAAAATATTTTTAGAAAACTAGAGGAAGGACTTCCTATCAAAGAAGCTGCCAGAGAGGGTAGCAAGGAAATTTTCTTCGCAGTCGTATCTACCTCTATTACTTTGGCCGTTGTATTCTTACCTGTTATCTTCTTACAAGGTTTTGTGGGGTCCTTATTTAAAGAATTTGGTGTAGTGGTGGCAGGTGCTGTTTTAGTTTCAGCATTTGTGTCTTTAACCATTACGCCAGTGTTGAATGTCTACCTGAACAGAAATGGCGGACAACATGGTAAATTTTATGATCGTACTGAACCCTTTTTTAAAGGCATGGAATTAGGATATAAAAATGGACTTGCTAAATTTTTACAAATTAGATGGATGGCTTGGGTGATTGTAAGCCTTTGCTTTGTAATCATAATTTTAATTGGAAGTACTATTCAAAGTGAGTTGGCACCGATGGAAGATAAAAGCAGTGTTCGTATATCTATGTCAGCAGCCGAAGGAACGAGTTATGAAGACTTAAGAACAGAGTTATTTAAAGCGATTCGCATCATGCAAGATTCCATACCCGAGCATGCATTCACTTGGGGTAGTGTCCCTGCATGGGGTGGTGGAAGCACTGGCGCATCTGGTAGATTAGGTATGGTGGATGTAACAGAAAGAACAAGAACACAAACCGAAATCGCAGCCGATTTAAATAAGAAATTTAAACGTTTTAAAAATGTCCGAATTTTCTCTATAGAAGAACAAACCATTTCAGTTGGTATGATGTCTCGTGGTTCTTTACCAGTTCAGTTTATCATTCAAAACTTAGATTTCCAAAAAATTAGAAAAGTGATTCCTGAGTTTTTAGAAACAGCCAGAAAAGACAAGACCTTCCAAAATGTGGATGTGAATCTAAAATTCAATAAACCCGAATTAGATTTAACAATCGATCGTATGCGCGCTAAGGATCTTGGTTTAACTACTGCGGATGTATCTCAAGCATTACAATCTGCATTTAGTGGTGCACGTTCTGGTTATTTCATTATGAACGACCGTCAATACGAAGTGATTACACAGGTGCCTAAATCGGATCGTAACACACCAACGGATATCAGTAAAATTTATATCAGAAATAGTCGTGGCGAAAGTATTCCTATTTCGAGTATATTGACGATTGAGGAGAATAGTAATCCTCCAAATCTTTACCACTATAATCGTTTTAATTCTGCTACCATTTCTGCTTCTTTAGCAGAGGGAAAAACAATTGGTGATGGTGTGAATGCTATGGAGCGCATTGCAAAAGAAAAATTAGATGAAAGTTTCCAAACTGCTTTAAGTGGCCCTTCAAGAGACTTTAAAGAAAGTGCTTCAAATACTTCTTATGCTTTATTATTGGCATTGATTTTAATTTATTTAGTGCTTGCAGCTCAGTTCGAAAGTTTCACGGATCCTTTCATCATCATGATTACTGTGCCATTGGCCATCGCCGGCGCTTTGATTTCACTATGGATGTTGGATCAAACATTAAATATATTCTCACAAATTGGTATCATTATGTTGATAGGATTGGTGACTAAGAATGGTATCTTAATTGTGGAATTTGCCAATAAGAAAAGAGAAGCTGGCTTGGGTATTAAGGAAGCCGTTTTAGAAGCTGCAGCGCAACGTTTAAGACCCATTTTAATGACAAGCTTAGCGACAGCACTGGGTGCATTGCCAATTGCCATTAGCTTAGGTGCTGCTGCAACGAGTAGGAAACCTTTAGGTACAGTAATAGTTGGAGGTCTCATGTTCTCTTTAATCTTGACTTTATTTGTGATCCCTGCAGTGTATACTTACTTATCAAGTAAACATAAGCGACAAGTAAATTAATTCAATCATTTTTCAGTTCAGATATAAATAATAGCCAACAATATGTTGGCTATTATTTTATGATCACCTCTTTCATAAACTTTGCAGTGGCTTTTTCAACGCTTACGATATCATTTGAAACAATGGGTGAAGCGATTACATGATTCCCTGCATTTGGTATGGCTATTTCCATTTTTAAATTAGCTGGGGTTGCAATTTGTTGCATCATTTTTTGAATCGCTTTTACTTTAACTACATTGTCCTGATGCGCTTCATCCTTATAATAATACAATGCTAGCGTAGGTTGATGAATCTTTTTAAAAGTAGCTTCTGTCATTGTTGCTTCTAATAAATTTTGCAATGCAACAACGGCTTCTATTCTATAATGGCTATTCCAATATTTTGGGTAAGCGGAGTCTTTGTATTTTATATCTACATAATTACTTTTTAAAACGGCTCTCCCAATCTGCAAGCCCCATGGGTTGTCAAGTAATGGTGCAGATGGATTAAATACTTCAATATTTGGCGAATATAAAATCAAGCCTGCAATTTCAGGATAAACAGAGGCTAACTGCAATGCCAAAGTGCCACCAGTAGAAGTGCTCATTAAAATTACTTTCTTTCCAATTTGTTTTCCAATAGCATAGGCCAACTTTGCAGATTCCCAATATTGATCTGCAGTTAAATTCATAAGGTCCTCGGTGGTATCAATACCATGCTCTGCTAATCTTGCTAAGTATAAATTACAATTAAATTGTTTAGCAATATTTTGATGCACTGGATCGCCTTCCATCTGGCTTGCACTAAATCCATGCAAATAAACAAGCGCATACTCTGTTTGTGATTTACTACTGTCTGCCCAAATAATTTTTGCTTGATTATTGGGCTTAATCTTATGCGGGGCTTCCATTGCTGTGATATAGGAATCAAGGGCATCGATACTTGCAACAGCTGGCAATACGTCATTCAATACAGGTTTTGGAGGCTGAGGGCCTAAAAAATAAATAACAAATAAAGCTAAAATGGAGAGAATGACTATTTTTAGGATACGCATTAGGGTATTTTTATTTTAAAGCTAGTTATTTTGAAGGCCTTAAAAAAATATTTTGCTTATCTAAATCCACTAAATTGCAGCTATGAATAAAGAAAGGTTTTTATCATTGGATGTTTTTCGCGGTATGACTATCTGCTTGATGATCATTGTCAACACACCCGGAGATGCATTGCACACTTTTGCGCCTTTCAAACATGCTAGTTGGCATGGATTTACTCCAACCGATTTAGTATTCCCATCCTTTTTATTTGCTGTGGGTAATTCACTCAGTTTTGTTTTACCTAATGTAGAAAAATTAGGGAGGACTAAAGTGCTTTACACCATTTTAAAACGCAGTTTTATTTTATTTGCCCTAGGCTTTTTAATGTATTGGTTTCCATTTACTGGTGCTTTACAAGACACCAGAATATTTGGTGTACTTCAACGCATTGCACTCGCATACGGATTTGCAGCATTGATTGCTCATTTTATGCATGAAAGAGTGGTCAAGGTGATGACCGCAGTGCTTTTATTGACCTATTGGTATTTAGCAGTGCGCTATGGACAATCAGGAGACCCGTTTAGTTTAACAGGGAATGCTGTTTTAAGATTGGATCTATACTTGCTTGGGCCAAACCATTTATACCAAGGAGAGGGCATCGCTTTTGATCCCGAAGGATTGCTAAGCACTTTGCCAGCGATTGTAAATGTGCTAGTGGGATTTATCATAGGCAACTTTGTAAAAACTAGCGGGAAAACCTATGAAGGTTTAACACACTTATTCATGTGGGGTGCTGGTTTTGTTTTCTTAGCATTTATGTGGGATTTTCTATTTCCTATCAATAAGAACCTTTGGACCAGTTCTTTTGTGGTGTTAACTATTGGCTTAAATATGATCATTCTGGCGACCATCATTTACAGGGTAGACATCCACCGTCAACATCAATTTTCTAGGTTTTTTGAAATTTTTGGGAAAAATCCGCTTGCGATCTACCTTTTTTCACAGCTTTTGCTCGTTACTTTGTATTTAGTTCAGGCGCCTTCTGGCAACATAAGTGCATTTGACTGGCTATATCAACTGGGTTTTACTCGTTTTGACCCTTATTGGGGCTCCCTTTTCTTCGCCATTTCCTTCATGTTACTTTGCTGGCTATTGGGTTATGTATTAGATAAATTTAAGATATATATTCGTATCTAAAGCTTAATAATCCTTTTTTCCCAATAGTTTTTTTTAGGACTGTAAACGGCGTACCTTTGCAGCCTCAAAACAGTACATGGAAATAAGAAACATCGCTATCATAGCCCACGTTGACCACGGTAAAACAACCTTGGTAGACAAAATTTTACACGCAACTAAAGTATTCAGAGACAACCAGGAGACTGGTGACTTAATCATGGATAGCAACGAGTTGGAGCGTGAAAGAGGTATCACTATCTTAAGTAAGAACGCTTCTGTAACCTACAAAGGCGTAAAAATTAACGTGATTGATACCCCAGGTCACTCTGACTTTGGTGGTGAGGTGGAGCGTGTTTTGAAAATGGCAGACGGTGTTTGTTTATTAGTGGATGCTTTTGAAGGACCCATGCCACAAACTCGTTTCGTATTACAAAAAGCATTACAGTTGAATTTAAAACCAATTGTAATTATCAATAAAGTTGATAAAGAAAACTGTCGTCCTGACGAAGTGCATGATGCAGTGTTTGAATTATTCTTCAACTTAGATGCAACAGAAGAACAATTAAATTTCCCTACTTTTTATGGTAGCGGAAAAAATGGTTGGTTCAATGAGTCATTGACGCAATGTGAAGATATCACACCTTTAATGGATGGTATCTTAAAGTATGTTCCAGGTCCAGATGTGAAGGAAGGACATACACAAATGCAAATCACTTCATTAGATTATTCTACTTTCTTGGGTCGTATTGCTATTGGAAAAGTAGAAAGAGGTACCATCAAAGAAAACCAAAATATTGTTTTGGTGCAAGCAGATGGTAGCATCAAAAAAAATAAAGTAAAAGAATTATACGTATTTGAAGGAATGGGTAAGCGTAAGGTAACAGAAGTTGTTTCTGGTGATTTATGTGCTGTGGTTGGTTTAGAAGAATTCAATATCGGTGATACCATTGCTGATCCAGAAAATCCTGAAGCATTACCAGTGATTAGTGTAGACGAACCTACTATGAGTATGACCTTTAGTATTAACAACTCCCCTTTCTTTGGTAAGGAAGGAAAGTTTGTTACTTCTCGACATATTCGTGATCGTTTGATTAAAGAAACTGAAAAGAATTTAGCATTACGTGTAGAAGAAACAGATAGTGCGGATAGCTTCTTGGTGTATGGTCGTGGTATCTTGCACTTAGGTGTACTAGTAGAGACAATGCGTCGTGAAGGTTATGAATTAACTGTAGGTAATCCTCAAGTATTGGTAAAAGAAATTGATGGAAAGAAACATGAGCCATTTGAAATATTGGTGGTAGATGTGCCTGCCGATTTTAGCGGTAAGGTAATCGACTTAGTCACTCAAAAGAAAGGGGAGATGTTGATCATGGAATCGAAGGGTACCATGCAACACTTAGAATTTGATATTCCTTCTAGAGGTTTAATTGGGTTACGTTCTCAGATGTTGACACAAACTGCTGGTGAAGCTGTCATGGCACACCGTTTCAATGAATACAAGCCTTGGAAAGGACCAATTCCTGGAAGAAGCAATGGTGTATTGATTGCAAAAACAGGCGGTTTAACAACAGCTTACTCTATTGATAAATTACAGGACAGAGGTCGTTTCTTTATCGAGCCAGGAGAGGAAGTGTATGCTGGTCAAGTATTAGCTGAACACATTAAGCCAGGTGATTTGAATATCAACGCCGTTGAGATGAAAAAATTAACGAACCACCGTGCGAGTGGTAGTGATGATAGCGTTCGTATTACACCAAAAGTACAATACACTTTAGAAGAGTGTATGGAGTACATTCAATTTGATGAGTGTATCGAGGTGACGCCAAAGTCGGTTCGTATGCGTAAGTCTTTATTGGATGAGAATGAGCGTAGTAAAGCAACAAAACAAGCTGCACAATAAGCAATTCGCTTGAAGTATAAAAAAAGAGTCTCAATTTTATTGAGACTCTTTTTTTATACAATCATTTTATCTTAAAAATTAAATTCGATTCATCAAGTGAATTCAAATAAAATTTTAGTGTTTAGGCGTTCACAGGTTTATTCAGTGTCGCCCATAATAAGTCCTTTAGTTCTATTAGGTTTTTAGAAATAGCAGAAGAGATGAAAATATGAGGAATGTTTTCTGGTAATTCTTTTTCAATGGCATCCATTAATTCTTGATCTAGTAAATCTGTTTTACTGATTGCGATAATGAAATCTTTTTGTAATAACTCAGGGTTGAATGCATTCAACTCGTTCTTTAAAATTTCGAATTCTTTTTTATGGTCATTTGAGTCTGCTGGAATTAAGAAAAGCAATACCGCATTCCTTTCGATATGTCTTAAGAATCGATGCCCTAAACCTTTCCCTTCAGCAGCGCCTTCAATGATTCCAGGTAAATCTGCAATACAGAAAGATAGATTGTTTCTGTATTCAACCATACCTAATTGAGGCGTCAAAGTTGTAAAAGCATAGTTCGCAATCTTTGGCTTTGCTGCTGTAATTGCTGATAAGAGTGTGGACTTACCTGCATTTGGAAAACCTACCAATCCAACATCTGCAAGTACTTTTAATTCAATTTGTTTCCATCCTTCTATTCCATCTTCTCCAGGTTGTGCATACTCAGGAACTTGTTGTGTAGGCGTGGCAAAATTACTATTACCCAATCCGCCTCGTCCACCCTTCATCCAAACTATTTCTTGTCCGTCATGTAAAATTTCTGCTTCAATTGCTCCAGTCTCTTCGTCTCTTGCGATGGTGCCCAAGGGCACTTCAATAATAATATCTTCTCCGTCTTTACCGGTACATTTATTTTTAGAGCCATTCTCTCCGTCTTTTGCCAATACATTTTTATGATAACGTAAATGCAATAAGGTCCAAAGTTGGGAATTACCTCTTAGAATCACATGTCCGCCTCTTCCGCCATCACCACCATCTGGCCCACCTTTAGCCGTCAATTTGTTTCGTAGAAAATGTCTACAACCAGCTCCGCCATGACCACTATGGGCAAAAATTCTGATGTAATCGATAAAATTATTTCTTTCTGACACTTGTATGTATTATAAGCTACAAAGTTACTACAATCAAGTGGTAAAATAATTTAACTATTTGCCTTTAGGCCATCAATTAAAATAGCAACCATGTTTTGTTCAAGTTCTTCTGCGCTAATTTTTTTGGTTGAACGGTGCCAGCTTTCGATTCCACTTACTGCGTGTAAAAAAATAAGAACTACGGTCGGGGCATCAATTGGCTTGATTTCCTTATTTCTAATCCCTTCTTCAATAATAGCAGCCAATCTTTTACGATATACTCTTCTTTGATTTTGGTAATTGGATAAGTAGGGATCAGAAAGGTGTTTCCACTCTCTATCACTTACATATACTTCCTCATACTGATGAATCATCTCTACGATATGGAATCGCAGGATCTTCTCCATTTTTTTTAATGAACTAATTTCTTCTGATTCTATTTCATCAATTTTTAAAACAAAACGATTGGCTACATTAAACACCAATTCATGCAATAACTCACTTTTAGATTTGATATGATTGTACAAACTTGCAGCTTCCACACCTACAGCCTCTGCTAAATCGCGCATACTTGCCGCTTTATAGCCCTTTTCTCTAAATAATGTAGCCGCTTTACGCACAATTACGTCTTTTCTGGACCCGTTTTTTTCTGTTTTGATTCTAGCCATGATGTTATTTTGTGCGTTTAGTAGCACAAAATTATCGAATAAAAACCAAGGATTTGGTTAATTTTTGATAAATTATTGAATTTTGTTAGTTTTTTGGTAATCAACTAGTTGCATTCGTAGAAGTACTTCGATTTAGAATGCTTTGGGATAGAAGGCTTAAAAATCGTAGTTTCGCAACTGAAAATCAAAAAAATACACATGTCTTTAGTAGTCGTTGGATCTATGGCTTTTGATGCCATTGAAACCCCTTTTGGGAAAAGTGATAAAATTATTGGTGGTGCAGCAACTTATATTGCATGGTGCGCTTCTAATTTTACCCCAGTAAAGCAAATTTCGGTTGTTGGTGGAGATTTCCCCCAAGCACAATTAGATGCTTTGGCAGCAAGAGGTGTCATCTTGGAAGGCGTACAAATTAAAAAAGATGAAAAAACTTTTTTCTGGAGCGGTAAATATCATTTAGATATGAATACGCGTGATACTTTGGAAACACAATTAAATGTATTGGAAAATTTCCAACCAGTTGTGCCAGAAAGTTATCAGGATTGTGAAATTCTAATGTTAGGAAATTTAGTACCTGCTGTACAAAGCAGTGTCATTAAACAAATGAGAAATAGACCAAAATTAATCGT
>CAMDNL010000060.1 GCA_945902975.1 Chitinophaga pinensis | reverse complement strand
GCTGGTGAAACTTTTGATACCAATATCAAACCAAATGATTCTACAGCAAAACCATTTGATGTAAATATCGGAACTGGTGGCGTCATTCCAGGTTGGGAAATTGGATTAAAATATTTTGGTAAAGGTGGAAAGGGTACTATCTATGTTCCTGCAATGTTGGCTTATGGACCTCAAGCTAACGGATCTATCAAGCCTTATTCTAACTTAGTTTTCGATCTTGATATTCAAGATGTTACAAAAAAATAAGTCGGAAAAAAATAAGTTGAATTGATTCAACAAAAAAAAGGCCAAATTTTATTTGGCCTTTTTTTATGCATTTAATTTTGCTATAAGTAGAATTGCTTCCTTGGCTTCTTTTACGTCATGTACCCTTAATATATTGGCACCGCCTTGTAATCCAATTGTATTCAACACCGTTGTGCCATTCAGAGCGGCATCTGCATCTACCCCTAAAGTTTTATAAATACTAGATTTTCGGGATACCCCTAAAAGGATGGGTAAATCCAAGGACTTTAATTGCATAAGTGATTTAACAAGCTCAAAATTTTCTTCTATGGTTTTACTAAAACCAAAACCTGGATCAATGATCCATTCTGTCAATCCAATTTCAGCAAATTGGCTTTTTTTAAGCAAAAAATAATCCTTCAGGGTTTCCATGATATTGGTTCTAGATAACACCTCGTGCATTGAACCTGGGCCTCCTGTCTGATGCATTCCAATGTATCCAACCTGATTGGCAACCACTGTTGAAATCATATTAGCATCAAAATTGCCACAACTTATATCATTGACCAATAATGCACCTGCATTGATTGCTGCTTTGGCTACACCAGCATGATAAGTATCAATGGAGATAGGAATTTGAGGCAGTATTGCATGTATCGCTTCAATCATTGGAACTACACGTTCTATTTCAATTGCTTCAGAAATGAGTTCAGCTCCTGGTCTTGTACTTTGTCCTCCAATATCAATGATACTAGCTCCAAAATTGACCATCTCTATGGCTTTCTGAACCCCTAAGTCAATTGCTTCCATTCTGCTCCCTTTAAAAAAAGAATCTGGAGTCGCGTTCAAAATACCCATTACGAGGGGGGTCGTTAAGTCAAGTACCGTATCCTTAAAATGGATTTTAAACATAGTTTTAATTTAAGGGCCTTATTGATTATCTTGCAACTGTCCAAAGATATTAACTAACCGTGTAATTTGCTTTTTTTTCATGAGTCAAACTTCTGCACAATATGATCTAGCAATCGCTTCTTGTAGCGATATTTTTATTAAGAAGACCAAAGATTATGGTACTGCATGGCGTGTGCTAAGAATCATTTCGGTGGTAGACCAGATTTTTATTAAAGCATTAAGAATTAGAACCATTCAAGATAAAGGCTTTCAAAAAGTAGACGACGGTATTCAAGATGAATTTAAAGGCATTATCAATTACGCAGTCATTGGATTGATACAACTAAAATTAGATGACCCTAAGGTTGAAGACATGTCTGTTGCTCAGGTGCAAGAATTATACCAACAAAATGTTGATTTTGCTAAATCTACCATGCTAGATAAAAATCATGATTATGGTGAGGCCTGGCGTGATATGAGTCAAGAAAGCTATGCAGATTTGATCTTGGTAAAACTATTGCGTATTCGACAAATTTTAACCAATGATGGTAAGACTTTGATTAGCGAAGGGATAGATGCCAATTTTGTAGATATATTAAACTATGCCAGTTTTGCTTTGATACAAATTTCTGAAGGAAAACATTAATTCTATGCAAGCATTTTTGAAAGTTTTAAGATGGTCTGTTGGACTATTATTTATTTTCTCTGGATTGATCAAGGCTAATGATCCATTGGGGTTGAGCTACAAAATGCAAGAATTTTTTGAAGTTTGGGGGCTTGCTTTCTTAGATGATTACAGCCTTGCTTTTGCCTTGTGCATGAATACCCTTGAAATTGTCGCAGGTATTGCGCTGTTAATTAAATTTCCTTATAAACAAACCTTATGGTTATTACTAGGATTGATTGTATTCTTTACATTCCTTACTGGTTATGCTTTATTTTCAGGAAAAATTAAAACATGTGGTTGTTTTGGTGATTGTATTCCACTGACGCCAAAAGTATCATTCATTAAAGATTTGGTATTGATGTTTGCCATTATCATCTTACTTTTTAATCATAAAAAAGTAAAGAGTAATATGCATAAAGCTTTAGGTATATTCTTATTAATACTTTCAACAGGGGCAGTGGGCTATGGACAATACTATGTGTTACAACATCTACCATTCATTGACTGCTTACCTTATAAAAGAGGCAATGATATTCAGGAACAAATGAAAACTCCTGCTGGCGCAGTTCCAGACAGTGTGTCCATTCAAATGTCTTTTAAAAAGAATGGTAAGAATGTTCAATTTGATATCAATCAATTTCCAACAGATTTTGATAGTACTTATGTGTACCAAGACCGAAAGGAAGTATTGATTCAGAAAGGGAATGGTCTAGTGGCTAAAATTATTGATTTCAGTTTATTCACCATGGACAATGTAGATACGACTCAAGCATTGTTCAACACCAAAAATCCTTATGTACTTATTTTTGCTGGCAATATAGATGCCTCGGTGCCATGGGAAACCCTTATTTCCACGATACAAGAAAAACATCAACAGGTTTATTTAATCACTGCTGATAAAGCAAATGCTTTGCAACTTAAGCTCAATATTCCAGTCTTAGTAGGGGATATGACCATGATCAAGACGGCCGCCAGAGTTTGGCCAACTGTGGTGATTATGAATGGATCAAGGATTATGGAGAAGCAAAGCTATATCGACTTCTTAAAAAAATAGGTGATCAGTTTTAATGATTTAAATCGTAACTTAGGAAAACAAGTCTACTTAAATCCTATTTTATGTCAAAAATCAATGCTATTTTAGAAAAAAAAGGGCCGCATTTTAATATTGTTGCTCCGACTACGCCTGTTTTAGATGCATTAACTATTATGCAATCCGAGAATTTAAGTTATGTAGTTGTCATGGAGGACAATCAATTTCTTGGTATCATGTCGGAAAGAGACTATTCACATAAAATTAAATTACAAGGACGACATTCAGATTCAACCACTGTGAAAGAAATCATGACAAAAGATTTACCTGTCATTGGATTACAAGAAGAATTAGAACGTTGTATGATTTTAATGAATGTCTATAAAACAAGGTATCTGCCTGTTTTTGATACAATTGAATTTAAAGGCGTGATTACCATGAATGACTTAATGCGAGATGTTTTGGATAAGAAAAAGTAGCAATACTTTAATTATTTAATGACCACATCTGTAATTACTTTTTCACCCATTTTTTCATTGACCCTTTCAATGATTTGTACTTTTTGAAAACCCAACTCATTTTTAAGTGGCCCTATATTGGTATGAATAAATAATTTTTGATCGAAAATATAAATTTTCTCAGTGTACTTGGCAACAGTAACGCCCATAATTTCTTCCCAAACAGCTTCAATCTGAACCGCTCTAATACCATTTTTTAATTTGGTATTCTCTTGCACCATTTGTTTTAATGCATCGCCAATTTTGAATGTTGCCATATTGCTAAATTACAATTTTATAATTCAATCAGTTGGAAATTTTCTACGTATCTGCCTAATAAATCCGCTACACGTGCCTTGTGCGTATCTGTTATAAACACAGGACCATCGGTGGATGTTGCGACCCAGCTCAATAAATGCGCCATTCTTTGTTCATCTAATTTTTCAAAAATATCATCCATCAATAAAATAGGAGAGAAGCCTTTTACCTTTTTCAATAATTCCCATTCTGCCAATCGAATGGCAAACAATAAACTTTTTCTTTGCCCCTGAGACGCTTCTTGTTTAAAAGACTGTTCTTGTATTGTAATGATTAAATCATCCTTATGAATGCCTACAGTTGTTCTTTGCATTGCTTTGTCTTTTAGCAAAGCTTGATTCAATAAATCCTGAAACTGATTATTTTGAAGACTTGATTGATACTGAATTTGAATTGCGTCCGCATTGCCTGCAATAGAAACATAAAGTCGCTGCACAATAGGCAACCATTCATTTAATAATGTTGTTCTTAGTTCAAAAATTGGTACACCATATTCCACCAATTGTTGATCCAATGTGCTCAATAAAGTTTCATCTATAGTGCCTTGTTCTGCAGACCATTTTAAAAGGCTATTTCTTTGCTGAAGTACTTTATTGTATTGTATCAATAAACGTAAATAATTCGCATCAATTTGTGACAACAAACTATCCATCAACTTTCTTCTTTCTTCGCTTGTACCTGTGATAATTTGTACATCATCTGGGGCAATCATTACGGTTGGTATTTTCCCAATATGTTGAGACAATTTTGAATATAGCTCTTCATCAAAATAAAATTCCTTTTTACCTGTTTCTCTTAAAATACAAGTGACTTGAGCCAAATTTCCAGTAAAATCAAATTGACCATCTACCCGCATTCCTTGAAAAGCATGATGGACATTTTGCGCATCGGGTCGGTTAAAGTAACTTTTTGTGAAAGAGAGGTAATAGATGGCGTCTAAAATATTCGTTTTTCCTGTTCCATTCGCTCCTACAATACCTACTATTCTTGTATTAAATTCAAACTGCTTTTGAATATAATTTCTAAATTGGGTAAGTGATAGTGTATTTAAGGACAGCATAGCTGCAATTTACATCAGAAAAAGCTGTATTTTTAGTCAAATTTTAAGGAATGATCCTAATCAGTGAGCAACAACTTCCAAGCATTATCAAAAGGCTGTCTCATCAAATTTTGGAGACCCATCCAGGCCTGGATAACACGGTAATCATCGGCCTGCAACCAAGAGGTGTTTTTTTAAGTGATCGCATTGTAGCTGCCTTACACCAAGAACTTCCTGCAGATCAGGTGGTATATGGTAAATTAGATATTACTTTTTATAGGGATGATATTAGAAGGGAATTGCATGTTGCTACCCAGACGGATCTGCCATTTAGTATTGAAGGTAAAACCGTGATTTTGATAGACGATGTCCTATTCACTGGCCGAACCATCAGGGCTGCTTTAGATGCTTTAATGTCCTTTGGACGCCCTTCCAAAGTAAAATTATGCGTCTTAGTAGACCGTAAACCAAGTAGAGAATTGCCTATTCAACCCGACTTTTCAGGTAAGGAAATGGATACTTTGACCCCTTTTAAGGTAAAAGTTAGATGGAAAGAAAATGACGGAGTGGACGATGTAATCTTGTTAGATCAATAAAATATATTAATTTTGTTTTTTAATGGCACTATCTACCAAACATCTTCTTGGTATCAAGGACCTCCAAACGGAGGATATTCAACTTATTTTATCTACAGCAACTCAATTTAAAGAAGTCCTTCAAAGACCTGTTAAAAAAGTACCGACACTCAGAGACGTCACGATTGTCAATCTTTTTTACGAAAATTCTACCCGAACAAGAATCTCATTTGAATTAGCAGAAAAACGATTGTCTGCAGATGTGGTCAATTTTACCGTATCTAGTTCTTCTGCAGCGAAAGGAGAAACATTGTTGGATACAGTAAATAATATCCTGAGTATGAAAGTGGACATGGTGGTCATGCGACACAGCGCTTCAGGTGCCCCACATTATTTGTCAAAACATATTGATGCGCCAATTATCAATGCAGGAGATGGCATCAATGAACATCCAACACAAGCCTTATTAGATGCCTTTTCAATGCAAGAACAACTAGGCAAAATTGAAGGCTTGAAAGTAGCTATCATAGGCGATATCATGCATAGCAGGGTTGCTTTAAGTAATATCTACCTTTTAAAGAAAATGGGCGCGGAGGTGATGGTTTCTGGGCCACCTACTTTAATTCCAACCTACTTACAAGAAGCATTGGGTATTCAAGTAGAATATAACATTGATAAAGCACTTGCTTGGTGCGATGTGGCGAATGTCCTTAGAATTCAATTAGAACGTCAAAATCAACCTCTATTCTCATCTCTAAGGGAATACAACTTAGCTTATGGTATTTCGAAGGCAAGACTTCAAAAATTAAATAAAGAAATTGTAATCATGCATCCAGGCCCAATCAATAGAGGGGTAGAAATGGATAGCGATGTGGCAGATGGTCAACAATCTATTATTTTAGATCAAGTAGAAAATGGAGTCGCTGTGAGAATGGCTTGTTTATACCTTTTAACAGGACGAACTAACCCTTAAATTATGCAGAAGCAAAGAATTTGTTTATTCCCAGGTACTTTTGATCCGGTTACACTAGGTCATATTGATATCATCAATCGCTCACTTCCTTTGTTCGACAAGGTCATTGTTGGTATTGGAATTAATGCTGCTAAAGATCCAATGTTTAGTGCAGAACAAAGAAAACAATGGTTTGAAGAAATTTATAAAGATGAACCGAAATTAGAGGCAGTGACCTATGATGGTTTAACCATTAAATATTGTCAATCAATTGGTGCTCATTTTATTTTGAGAGGGATTCGATATGTGAGTGACTTTGAATATGAAAAAACCATTGCGGATGCCAATAGAACAATGGATCGCCATATAGAAACCATCTTTTTAACAGGCGAACCAAAATTCACTTCGGTTGCATCTACTATTGTAAGAGATATTATTAGAAATGGCGGTGATGCTTCACCATTCTTACCGGATGTTGTTATTCGTTCATTGAAGTAAGAAAAGATGCCATCACTTGTTTTATAGTATCATAAGTTTTTGCTAGATAGGGAGCAATGTCCTCTTTTTTCACCCATGCAATGGCTTCTATTTCTTCCTCTGTTTGTGGGATTCCATCTTGTAATTGATCTGTCGTCATTTTGTACCAATAAGTGGTTTTCTCCACTTCGGTATTCAAATACATATCATGATAAAGATGTGTGGTTGTCATAATTAAGTCGCCCAAAACAAGATTGCTCACTCCGGTTTCTTCCATGACTTCTCTTAAAGCACATGCTTCGATTGTTTCGTTTGGATCTAGTTTTCCTTTTGGCAAATCCCAAAAGCCTCTTCTAAAGATCCAGAGTATCTCCTTATTGGGATTTACTACAATGCCTCCCGCTGCAATGATTGGTGTCAACATAAAATGTGTATAGTATTTAGTAACTCTTGTAAAAATATTGCCTTTTTGACGGTAAATTCGTGCCAAACCTAGGATATGACAAACGAAAAAGCTGTCGCAGAAAAGTTATTACAAGTTAGTGCTATAAAGTTAAACCCAAATGACCCATTTACATGGGCTAGTGGATGGAAAAGTCCAATTTATTGTGATAATCGTAAAGTACTCTCATTTCCCTATGTCCGTGACTTTATAAAAAGCGAAATGTGCAATGTCATTTTTGAAAAGTTTGAAGGGGCCGATATGTTAGCAGGGGTAGCTACCGCAGGTATTCCTTGGGGTGCCATGGCTGCTGACCAATTAAAATTACCTTATATCTATGTGCGTCCAAAGCCAAAAGAGCATGGTTTAGGTAATCAGATAGAAGGGGCATACGCAAGCACGAATAAAATTTTAGTGATAGAAGATTTAATTTCTACTGGTAAAAGTAGTTTGCAAGTAGTAGATGTCTTAAGAAATGCTGGATTAGAAGTAGTGGGTATGGTTTCCATATTTAATTATGGTTTCCAAATTGCAGAAGATGCATTTAAAGCAGCTGGAGTGCCCTACATCTCATTAACCAATTATGCAAGCTTGATAGAGTTAGCAGTTGAAAAAGGCTTGGTAGATGCCAATACACAAAGTACGTTAATGGAGTGGAGAGATAGTCCATCTACTTGGAAACAATAAGGATCAATCAATTTTTATTTCATTCCAGACAATGCCGCTCCCAAATTTAATTTTTGTGTTACTTCGTATGCGATAGGAACTGTCTTAGTGAAAATGCCTTTACTTACTGTAACATTTCCATTAATATTTAATTTGACAGGTTTGTTTAATAATAACTCCATGCTATTTTTTACTAAGTCTGACATTTGAAATTCAAGTTTTGCCGGAAGTAAAAAATCTTGATTTGCAGGAATTGTAAAGCTCGTATCTAATTTGAATTGTGTAAACTTTCCATTATTCAATAAAACAGTACAATCAATTTGTTTTAATACTATAGAAAAAGCATTTGGGTTATGGTACACGACATTTGCGCTAATTTTATTTTTCCCCATAGTTAATTTGTCTAACTGAATATCTTGAAGCCCTTTAAATTCAAAAGTTTTAGGTTCAGAACAAGCTGTTAATAAGAGTATAATAAATAAAAGCCCGTAATTGAATTGCTTCATGGATAAATTTTATTAAAATTACAAAACAATATGCATTCATGGTTTATACTGATCTACATTATTTTGGTTGTTTATCCTATTACCATGTATTCGCTCAACATGAACAGATTGTATTTGACAGTACCACTGCTTTTAGTAAAATGAGTTTCAAAAACAGGATGGTCATTGCAACCGCACAAGGCTCCTTGCATTTAACCATCCCAATTGTTGGGGGAAGGGATCAGAAAACACCAATGAGTGCAATTCAAATTGCATATGACAGCCCATGGAGATCACAACACTTTAAGGCTATATCTATCAATTATAAACGAGCCCCTTTTTTTGAATATTATGTAGATAGTCTAGAACAATTGTATGCTATGGAGCATGTCTACCTCAATGATTTTTTATTAGCCACACAACATTGGACAAAACAACAATTAAAAGCTAAATGGTCAATTGAAACAGCGAATGAGCATACATCTAGCAACATCGATAATAAATGGATAGATCCTATGAAACCAAATAATTTTCAGACTTACCCGAACCAGTTTCAATACCAGCAAGTATTTGATAGTACCACTGGGTTTATACCCAATACCTGTATTTTAGATGCGCTATTTGCAATGGGAGGGAAGCAAGTGCTTGCAATGATATCATAAAAAATCCCCCCAAATAATTGGAGGGATTGATATACTAAGATTACGAACTACTTCTTTTTTAAGTAAGCCGCGTATTTTACATTTTGAGCATCTGTTAATGCTGTACCATTCACAGTGATTTTGCCATCCTTAATTTGGATGTTTACATTGTCTTTTGGCGCTAAACCATCTTCTTGTAAAGCTTGAATCAATGTTTTTGAATCCGCAGAAAAAGTAACTGTAGTAGCAGAATCAATCATTGTAGAATCAGTATTAGTGATAGCAATTTCTACTAATTGAGATTTTGTCTCCATTGCTTTAGTAGGATGCAATTGCGCTA
>CAMDNL010000059.1 GCA_945902975.1 Chitinophaga pinensis | reverse complement strand
CTTTTTCCAAATTGGATCTTGTTGTAATAGGATATCAATTCCAAAATGTAATGCCATACTATTTGTTGAAAATTAGGAACTTGGTTGTTTAAATCCTGCATCTACTTTTAAAGTTTCCATCACATTAAATATGATAGGGCATCTATCGTAGTGCATATAGGTCGTAAACAACCTTTTTTTGAAATCTGGCACATGAAATGCAGGGAATTCCTTGCATCCTGCAAAACGGTGTGAATAGACACTACAGCTATTGCCCACTAAGAAGTGGCAGGGGGTGGCGTTGATGACCATTCGGCCTGAGTCACCCTTGTCCAGGTATTTTTGGTCAAATTCGTCCCTAGTCTGTCCTAAATGTGCAGATAAATGGTTGGCCTCGTTTTCATCTATATTGACCATCAAGCTTTTACAGCAATTACCGCAGTCAGTGCATTCAATTTTGGGTGAAATAGCTTCCGATAGCTCAAAAACGGCTTTATCAAGGCTTAAACTATCTAAATTCCTTAAAAATTCTTGGAATTCTAAGTTTTCAGCTTCAAGTTCAACGGTCTTGTTTTTGATAAAATCAAGGTCAGTGATCGGATATGTAGCGTCATTTTTGATAGGATAAAGATAATGCTTTAATCCTTTTATCCACATTTGGTCAGTTTTGTAAATATTTAGATTGCAAAACTTACTTGTAGTATTAGATTTGCAGCTTGATTAGGGCATTTATTGCTCGTAAAGTATTGATAATTATGGCAGAAGCAAAAATAGGGGCAGAATATAATGAAGACTCCATTAGGTCATTAGATTGGAAGGAGCATATTCGTCTGCGCCCAGGAATGTATATTGGAAAATTAGGTGACGGTACTGCACCAGATGATGGCATTTATGTATTGATGAAGGAGGTCATTGACAACTGTATTGATGAGCATACTATGGGATATGGTAAACAAGTGGAAATTGCTATACAGGATAAAACAGTGACCATTCGAGACTATGGTAGAGGGATTCCTTTAGGTAAGATTGTAGATGTAGTGAGTAAAATCAATACTGGAGCAAAATATGATAGCAAAGCATTCCAGAAATCAGTTGGATTAAATGGCGTTGGTACAAAAGCAGTCAATGCTTTGAGTGAAGACTTTGAAGTCACAGCATATAGAGAGGGCAAACAAAAATCGGCTAGTTTTAAACGAGGGCTCTTGATTGAAGAAACCAAGGAGTCAAAGACGAGCGAAGCCAATGGCACATTGGTGGTGTTCACGCCAGATGCGAACATCTTTAAGAATTACCATTATATCTATGAATATATTGAGAGTCAGTTATGGAATTATTGTTATTTAAATGCAGGCTTAGTCATTCATTTTAACGATAAAAAAATTGTAAGTAAGAATGGCCTACTGGATTTATTAGAACGTAAAACCAATCCCGATGAATTAAGGTATCCCATCATGCACTTAAAAGGGGAGGATATCGAAGTCGCTATTTCTCATAACAATGATTATGGAGAGGATATATTTTCATTTGTAAATGGTCAATTCACTACCCAAGGTGGTACACACCAACAGGCATTTAGAGAAGCTTATGTAAAAGTGATTCGTGATTTTTATAAAAAAGATTACGAAGCTTCAGATATTAGAACAAGTATTGTGGCAGCTGTTTCTGTAAGAGTGCAAGAACCAGTCTTTGAAAGTCAAACTAAAACAAAACTAGGATCACAGAATGTAGCAGACGGCGGCCCTAGTATGAAGAATTTCATCACTGAATTTTTGGCAAAAGAATTGGATAACTTTTTACACAGAAATCCTTCAGTTGCAGAAGCATTAAAGAAAAGGATTGAACAAAATGAACGTGAAAGAAAAGAATTGGCTGGGATAAAAAAACTTGCCAATGAGCGTGCTAAAAAAGCCAATTTACACAATAAGAAATTAAGAGATTGTAGAGTCCACTTAAATGACGAACTACCAGCTAAGAATAAAGAAATCTTTATTTCTACTCAACAAAATAGTACACTCTTTATTACTGAGGGTGATTCTGCAAGTGGTAGCATAACAAAATCTAGGAATGTTGATACCCAAGCAGTATTTAGTTTAAGGGGAAAGCCATTGAATGCGTTTGGTTTAACAAAGAAGGTGGTGTATGAAAACGAGGAATTTAATTTATTGCAGCATGCTTTAAATATTGAAGATGGATTAGATGGGCTTCGTTATAACAATATAGTCATTGCCACAGATGCCGATGTGGATGGCATGCATATTCGTTTATTGATGTTGACATTCTTTTTGCAGTTCTTCCCAGACTTAGTAAAAAGAGGGCATGTTTTTGTTTTAGAAACACCATTGTTCCGTGTTAGAAACAAACAAAAGACCATCTATTGTTACGATGAATCTGAAAAACAAAAAGCAATTAGTGAATTAGGAAATAAACCTGAAATCACTCGATTCAAAGGTTTAGGTGAAATAAGTCCAGAAGAATTTGGGAAATTCATCAATGCTGATATTAAATTAGCACCAGTTATTTTAGAACAAGGCGATCATATTCAACATTTGTTAGAATATTATATGGGAAAGAATACCCCAGAAAGACAGGAGTTTATTATCAATAATTTAAAAGTTGAATTAGATAAAGCAAATGATACACATAGTATTTAATACCGCAGATATAGCTGCCTTAGAAGCTGCTACTGAATTAGATGATACCTTATCTGGAAAGATCATTGAGATTAAGGACGACTATGCCGTTGGCCCTTTAATGGATATCTATGAAACAGAAGGATATCAAGCAAGAAGAGATTGGTGGAAGGCCTTATTGGTGCATTCCCCTTATGCAGATCAATTAGATATAGTGGATGATAAATTAATAGTACATCAACTAATCAATTCATTGAACCAGGATGAAAATGAAATGATTTGGTTATGGATGGGTCAAAATGCGCATGATGTATCGGGCTATTATTGGTTAATGAGTCAGTTAAAAGAATACCAAAGTAGAATACATGTATTGTATTTAAATAACCTGCCTTTCTTAAATGAAAAAGGTCAATTATTTTATCCAACGCATTTAAGTCAAATAGAACCTAAAGAATTTCTTAAAGCAAAAAAATTAGCTAGACCAATTACTTTAAGTGAATTTGAATTAGATCCAGATGAATGGAAAAAATTATGTCAAGAAAATGAGGGGGTAAGATTCTTAGAAGGTGGTAAAAAATTAGTGAGTATGCATATTGGTTGTTATGATAAAGAAATTTTATCCTTGCTTACCAAAAATGCTCAAAAATTGCCTAGTGCTTTATCTAATATCATGGCTAAATTAAAAGTGAAATTAGGAGATGCATTTATCGTATCTCGAATTAAAGCATTGGAAGAAGCAGGTAAAATTGTTTTTGTTGGAGATTGGGCAAAAGGCTGGAAAGACATGGTTGTTCAAATGCCAGGAGGGTCTACTGTTATAAACGACACTGAAGCTTAAATTTATAAATATGTCTGTACAAGTTCAACCAAT
This sequence comes from Chitinophaga pinensis, assembly GCA_945902975.1. Lineage (GTDB taxonomy): Bacteria > Bacteroidota > Bacteroidia > Chitinophagales > Chitinophagaceae > Sediminibacterium > Sediminibacterium pinensis_E. Next base: position 5,766 of record CAMDNL010000059.1, on the reverse strand, counting down.
AGATGTAAAAGCAGTTGATGAACGTGGTGCGCTTCATTTTTTTAGTACAGACAGAACAGGTGAATTTTTATTGGTCTACAGAAATGCTGGAACAATAAGCGGACAACATTATCATAAAGGGATTTCGGCAGGCAAAAATCCAGAGGATATGCTTTTAGTGCAAGGAAAAGCAAATTTACACTGGAAGGATTTAGTAACAAACGAAGAGAAAACAATTGAATTGATTGCACCTACAAGGGTTCAGATTCCTGCAAATATTTGGCACGAATTAACTGCAATTACGGATATTATTTTTATTGAATTAAATAGTTTAAGTGACGGTAGTGAAGATACCTTTCGGATCTAGTCGTTACGAATTAGTATAGTTATGGCAAAAGAGAAAAATTTAATTAGGGTAACAGAGAACGAATCTGGCGTACAAGGACAGTATAAAAACTGGTTCTTAGATTATGCTTCTTATGTTATTTTAGAAAGGGCAGTACCCGCAATAGAAGATGGCTTAAAGCCTGTTCAAAGAAGGATCCTTCATGCCATGAAGGAAATGGACGATGGAAGATTTAATAAAGTGGCTAATATTATTGGGCAAAGCATGCAGTACCATCCGCATGGTGACGCAAGTATTGGAGACGCATTGGTCAATATTGGACAAAAAAATTTATTGGTCGAAACTCAAGGAAACTGGGGAGATGTAAGAACGGGTGACTCTGCTGCTGCTTCTCGTTATATCGAAGCTAGATTAAGCAAATTTGCTTTAGAAGTGGCATTTAATGGTAAAACAACCGAATGGTCATTAAGTTATGATGGGCGAAAAAATGAGCCTATTACTTTACCTATGAAGTTCCCATTACTATTGGCGCAAGGTGCCGATGGTATTGCAGTTGGTTTATCTACTAAGATATTGCCGCATAATTTTAATGAATTGTTAGATGCTTGTATTAAATATTTAAGAGGTCGTAAGTTTGAACTATTGCCAGACTTTCAAACCGGGGGTATGGTAGATGCTTCGGCTTATAATGATGGTAGACGTGGAGGCAAAGTAAGAGTCAGGGCACATATCGAAGAACTGGACAAGAAAACCTTGGTCATCAAAGATGTACCCTATGGTGTCACCACCACTCAATTGATGGAGAGTATTACCAAGGCAAATGACCAAGGTAAAATCAAAATCAAGAAAGTGATTGATGTCACAGCAGCTCAAGTTGAAATTCAAATTGATTTAGCTACCGGGATTTCTCCTGATATAACCATTGATGCCTTGTATGCATTCACGGATTGTGAAATTAGCTTATCGCCTAATGCCTGTGTTATTGTGAATCAACGTCCACAATTCTTAGGTGCAAGTGACTTATTAAAACATTCAGTAGACCATACAAAAGCCTTATTAAAATCTGAGCTAGAAATTCATTTACAAGAGTTATTAGATAAATGGCATTTCACTAGTTTAGAAAAAATATTCTTCGAAGAAAAAATCTACCAAGAGCTTGAGAAAAAACACCTTAATTGGGAGAAGGTCATAGATGCCATAGACAAAGCATTTGAACCATTTAAGAAGAAGTTCAAAAAACCAATTGAGCGAGCAGATTTATTAAAATTAACTGACAAGCCAGTAAGAAGAATCTATAAATTAGACATCGAAGAATTAATTGCACAAATCAAATCTATAGAAGCAGAAATTAAAGAGGTTAAACACAACCTTGAAAATTTAGTTGATTATGCGGTATCGTATTATGAAAACTTACAAAAGAAATACGGTAAAGGCAAAGAACGTAAAACTGAATTAAAGGAGTTTGATACCATTCAAGTAAAACAAGTGGCTATTGCCAATACAAAGCTATATATCAATAGATCTGAAGGCTTTATTGGAACAAGTTTAAAGAAAGATGAATTTTTATGTGACTGTACGGATTATGATGACATCATTGCCTTTACCAAAGGAGGCACCATGAAAGTGGTAAAAGTATCAGATAAGATTTTTATAGGGAAAGAAATTTTACATGCTGCTGTATTCCTGAAAAATGATGAGCGTACTACCTATAATATGATTTATGTAGATGGTGTTTCCGGAATTAGTTATGCAAAACGTTTTAACGTCACTGGTATTACTAGAGACAAGGAATACGTTTTAGCCAAAAATTTAGAAAAATCGAAAGTGCATTATTTATCCATTAACGCAAATGGAGAAGCAGAGTCGGCAAAAATTGTATTGAGTCCAAACTGCAGTGCTAGAATTAAAGAATTTGATTTCTTTTTCGAAACCTTAGAAGTAAAAGGACGAGCCAGTGTTGGAAATCAAGTAACAAAGTATCCTATTAAAGTCGTTAAGTTAAAAGATGCTGGTAAAAGTACGCTGTTAGGTAGAAAATTATGGTTTGACGATAAGTTTGGCAGATTGAATACCGAGGAGAAAGGACTTTACTTAGGTACTTTTGAAGACGAGAAATTAATTGTGATTGACAAAGATGGTTTTTACGAAGTCACCGATACAGAATTGACACAAAGATTTGATCCAGAGAAAGTCATTTTTATAGAGCAATACAATCCTTTAAAAGTGATCACTGCGGTGTATTTAGATAAAGAGAAATTACAATTCAATATCAAGCGATTTAAAATTGAAACCTCTACCTTAAAAACCCCATTTTCATTTATTAAGGAAGGCAATGGTAATTATGTAGCTGCAGTTACGACTCATATTGAACCAGTCTTAGTGGTGGTTTCTGGCAAAGGGACTCAGGTAAGAAAAGCGAAGTTCAAAGTGAGTAAAATGGTGGATGTGATGGGATCTAAAGCAGTAGGCACCAAATTGGTTGATTTTAGCAAAACCATCGAAATGGTTTGGGAGAATAAAGTCGTCATCAAAGATCCTAATGACGAACAGCCAGAATTGTTCTAATTTTGTATAAAACCAACTGTTATGTCAACCATCAATGTAGGTCAATTTAATTTAATGCGTGTAGACCGAAAGGTAGACTTTGGTTTTTATATGGACGATGGCGCGGAAGGGGTATTATTACCTAAACGTTTTGTGCCATCTGGATTACAAGTGGGTGATACCATTAGTGTATTTGTATACCATGACTCTGATAATAGATTAATTGCCACCACGCAAGAGCCTTTTGCTGTTGTGGGTGATATTGCCGCTTTAAAAGTGGTTGACATTACGGGTCAAGGTGCATTTTTAGATTGGGGCTTAATGAAGGATTTATTTGTTCCAGTATCGCAACAATTATCAAGTATGCGATTGGGTGGAAAATATTTGGTTAAACTTTATTTAGATAAACAAACTGGCAGGGTGGCTGCTACGGAAAAAATTGATAACCAAATTAGCAATGATATCCTGACTGTAAAAGAAGGAGAGAAAGTTAAATTACAAGTGTATCGTGAGAGTGATATTGGCTATGTTGTTATTGTGAATCAGGTGCACCAAGGATTGGTTTATAAAAACGAAGTGTTTACCCATTTACATATTGGTCAAATGATAGAGGAAGGCTTTGTTAAAAAAATTAGAGAGGATAATAAATTGGATATCGGCATTGGGAAGCAAGGGGTGGAAAAATTAGATGACGATCAAGTTAAATTGATACAATTGTTAAAATTACATAAAGGCTTTTTACCTTATCATGACAAATCCTCTCCCGAAGAGATCTATGCATTTTTTGGAATAAGTAAGAAAGCGTTTAAGATGAATGTGGGGATTTTGTATAAGGCGAAAAAAATAACTTTAGAAGATGGAGGAATACGTTTAATGCCAGAAGCAATAGAACAAACACCATCTTCAGAAGCTACAATTGCTTAAATCAAAATACTGAATGACCATTATTATTTACAATTAATTATAATATTATGTCTAGAGAAGTTTATATCGTAGCCGCAGTTAGAACACCAATTGGATCCTTTGGAGGTGCTTTAAAAACTTGTACTGCAACAAAATTAGGCGCTACTGCTATTAAGGGTGCATTGGACAAAATTCAATTAGATGCTAATTTAGTAGATGAAGTGTATATGGGTTCTGTCATTCAGGCTGGCTTAGGACAAGCACCTGCTAGACAAGCAGCAAAGCTAGCTGGCTTGCCTGATAAAGTTATTTGTACCACCATTAATAAAGTATGTGCTAGTGGTATGAAATCCATAGCACTCGCTGCTCAAGATATTCTTTTAGGCGATGCTGAGATTGTGATTGCAGGGGGAATGGAGAGTATGAGCAATGTGCCATTTTACAATATGCAACAACGTTGGGGAAATAAATATGGTGATACCACCTTATTAGATGGATTGGCTAAAGATGGTTTAGTAGATGTCTATAATCAGGTTGCCATGGGTAATTTTGCTGATTTATGTGCTTCTGAAAATCAAATTACTAGAGCAGATCAAGATGCATTTGCAATTGGTAGCTATACAAAGTCTCAGGCATCTATAGAAAATGGATTGTTTGTGAATGAAATTGTTCCTGTTGTGATTCCTCAAAGAAAAGGAGATCCTATCACAATCGATAAAGATGAAGAACCATTCAACGTTAAATTTGATAAGATTGCAAGTTTAAATCCTGCCTTTACTAAGGATGGGACTGTGACAGCAGCGAATGCTAGTACAATGAATGATGGTGCTGCTGCTCTTATTTTAATGAGTGGCGAAAAAATGAAAGCACTAGGCTTAAAGCCTTTAGCTAAAATCACGAGTTATGCGGATGCTGAACATGATCCTAAATACTTTACAACTGCGCCTTCTTTAGCCTTGCCTAAGGCATTAAAAAAAGCCAATTTATCCTCAGCAGACATTGATTTTTTTGAATTCAATGAAGCTTTTTCTGTTGTTGGTATTGTCAATACTAAATTATTAAAGCTGGATGCTTCAAAAGTGAATACAAGGGGTGGGGCCGTTTCACTTGGTCATCCACTTGGATGTAGTGGTGCAAGAATCATTGTGACACTAACACATATTTTACAGGACAATCAAGCAAAATATGGTGCTGCAGCTATTTGTAATGGTGGCGGAGGTGCAAGCGCAATGATTATAGAAAGGATATAAGCTCGTCCATCATGATGCCATAATGGCTCTCATCATAAATACATTCCCCATTTTTAATTAAAATGACTTGTGGAGATTCATGGTGCACTTGAAAAAAGTGAGCTATTTCAGTTGAAATAGTTCTATAATTCAATAGGTCTAAGTAATGGAAATCAACCTTTTCTGGGGTTGCAGCGCGTTCAAATCTATCCAATGCCATTCTGCTAATACTACATGTAGTACTATGTTTAAAGATGACCTGCGGGGTAATATATGAAGCTGATTTAATATGTTCTAATTGATCTATAGAGTTGATTGGATGCCAATTCATTTTTGTTGATTTATCTGGCAAAATTACATCATTCTTTGAAGTATTTTAGCCTGAATCTGTTATTTAGTATGGCATATTGATTAACTTCGTTTTATAATTAAACTTATGCGTTTACAACTTTCACAGCCTATCTGTTTTATAGATTTAGAAACTACAGGGGTCAATGTCAGCACAGATAAAATTGTTGAAATTGCCATTGTAAAAATCATGCCTGATGGGTCTAAATTAGTAAAGCGTAAGTTGATACATCCCGAAATGCCTATTCCAGCTGTGACGACTGCGGTACATGGTATTACAGATGAAATGGTTAAAGATGCGCCTACTTTTAAACAAGTGGCCAATGAGATTAAGCAATTTTTAGAAGGCGCTGATTTAGCTGGTTACAATAGCAATCGTTTTGATATTCCCATGTTAAATGAAGAATTTTTAAGAGC
>CAMDNL010000058.1 GCA_945902975.1 Chitinophaga pinensis | reverse complement strand
CCGTCCGGTCCGCAGTAAAGCCTAAGTATCAATAACTTAGGCTTTTTTATGCCCAAAAGTCACACATAAGTCACATACCCTAACGTTTTTATTGATTTCAGAGGAAATGGTAAATCTTAGTACTTATTATTCAACCAACTTGTACAACTATCTTAATTATTTAATTTTATTGAAAATATAGTACTACCCCTTTTTCAAATTATTTATTCAAATCAAAAATGAAAACCACAATACTAATTGGATTCTTATTTTTAGTTGCCTGCTCCCCTTACAAGAAGATAGTCATTCCAATGAGTCAAATTCAAACTTTAAATTGGATGGATAAATCTGAGGATTTTGTAACCACAAAATTAGGACCATACAAAGCTAAAACCTTAAACGAAAAAGGCTATGTTTTACTTTTTGACTTTAGCACATATAATCGAACACCAAAAAAAATAAAAACTCCTGATAATGATTATCAGGTAGATATGGATTTTAGTCATAATAGGGGTGTTTTTCCACCCACTACTTATGTAACCACCTCTGCTAAACCAGCTTTAGATGTCAATAAATTTGAAATCATAAAAGAAAGAGTCTTGAAGTTGTATTTTGATAATAATAAAAAAGTGATGTACGTTGATGCTATTGGTTATCCAGATTCAGTTAAATACGAACTTCGAAAAAAGTAACAACTAAAAAAGACCCTTATTGCTAAGGGTCTTTTTTTCGTATTTTTTATAAACTTAAATGTTAAACAAATCTTTATTTAGCATCATAGATTACTTGTTCCCATAGAATTTTACCATCTTTAATAGCAAAAGATATAAAAGTTAAACTTTTTGAAATCTCCCCTGTTTTAGACGTGTTTTTGAAATTAACCCAAGCATGACCCCATTTAATTCCTTTGTATTGTTCATCTGTTGTTGGCACTGTCACCACTTCTAAATTTGGTGTACCAGCATCTACAACAACACCTGTACTTTCTCTTTGTTGTTTAAATAATTCAATTCTGTCAGACATTTTCATAGCAACTGTGTCATTATTATGCCATGATTTCGCTGTATCACTAAAGCAAGCAGCAGCAGCAGCCCAATCACCATTACTATAAGCTGTGATTGCTTTTTTCATTAATTCTACTTCTGGACCTTCTTTTACACAACTAGACGCAGTAGCATCTGTTTCTGCTGAAGCAGTTTTTTCCGCTGGTGTAGTACAAGCGAACAAGGAAGTAGCAAGCAATGCTACGAAGAATGTTTTTTTCATTTGTTAAAGTTTAATTGGAACGAAAAATAACTATAAAATAAAAAAAGAACTCCGATTACATTTGAAATATGTTCCATTTTATGAATAAGGAACAATTTTAGCTTGGTTTTAAGCGCTAATAGTAAATAACTGAATTTAAGCTACACTTATGCATGCATTAACCTAAAAGTCAAATTGATACGTAATTGTTTGATGCGCATTGACTTAGGTAAGGAATGATACCAATGAGCTTGGATTTCCCCCTTCATATCTAACAAAGAACCATTTTCTAGTTCAATGTCTACACGTTCATTGTTGGTGGCATGTTTAAAGGCAAATTTACGAACAGCACCTAAGCTCACAGAAGCAATAGAGGATTCCGCGACTATTTCTTTTTCATTGTCTCTATGCCATCCCATACCCTCCTCGCCTTCATGATATAAATTGAGTAAACACGCATTGTAACTCGCCCCGGTGATGGCTTCTATTTTTTGTTTGATCTCAAGTAAGGGTTCGGTCCACTGTAATCCTGATTTTTTGACCCCTGCATAGGTATAAGTAATGCCAACATCTGCGTACCAGGCCACTTTTCGCTTGGTCATGATTTTTTTGCCAAACATCACCACTTCGTCCTGCTTCCATGGAATGGTATCCAATAATTCCTTAGAAATTTGAGTCGCCTCCTTTTCATTGAATACAACCCCATGATAAATGGCAATCCCATCTTTTGGTAATAAGTTTTCTGGTTCAAAAAGAAAGGACATATTCAATGCATTATTTTAAAGTCTGCAAAATCCATTTTGGATTTGCAGTATCTGATACAAACTGACCTAATACTTTTGTTGGTTTATTTGAAATCAATTGCTGTGAATCTGAGCTTGGTAATAATCTTAATCTATATTTTTTATTGTAGACGATGCCTTTTGGTGAACTTAATTTTTTATACAAATACTTCATGTAATGTTCAGGTACCAAAGATTTAATGGTATTATACCTCGATGGCAAGTTCACCCCTATTGACATCGCTACTTCATCTAACATATCAATGCAATTCAATATTAAGGTAAAAGCAGGTGGATTTTTTGTCCATCTTTCAAGAACACTTTTGGCTTCAAAATAAGCTGCTTCATCTACAATAAAATACATGTCCCCATTTGGAGGGATATGTTTTAAACAATTAGAATCATTTTTTACTACTCCTAATGGGATTGGAACTGTTCCAATTGTTTTTGGATAGTAACCGTAGACTTTAAAATCTTGTTTATCAGCAGTTTTATTTTCTTGTTGATACAATATCACAAAAGCATGCCCTGTATAGGTGTCATTTCTTATAGCTAAACCAACAACATACTTTTTATCAGTTGTATCTGTTCTTAAATCAATCTCAAGTTTTTGAGCAGCAAGATGCGTTAGAGATCCAAACCAAAAAAAGGATACAATTAAAATAAAAAACTGTTTCATTCAATCAAAATATTACTTCCTAGGCATCAAATTTGTTTGCTGTGCCGCATTCAATGCAAAAGTAGCAACAATTGTGGCAATTTGTTTTAAATCATCCTGCATTAAATGGTCGTATACATCCATATTGCTATGATGCGTTCTAGTGCTGTATTCAATTGGATCTTGAATGAACTGAAAACCAGGTAAGCCAACTCCATCAAATGCAATATGGTCTGTGCTTCCTGTATTACTTAAAGTCACCGTCTTGGCACCCAAATCATTGAAAGGCGCTAACCATGTTTTAAAAATTGCTGCAGCGGCAGTATTGCCTTGTGCATAGATCCCGCGAACTTTTCCAGTACCATTGTCGATATTAAAATAGGTAGAGAATTTTTGATGCGCTGCATTCGGTTGATTATTGGCATCCATAAATGTTTTTTTCACATAACCCCTAGAACCTAATAAGCCTTCCTCCTCTGCACTCCATAATCCTATGCGGATGGTTCTTTTAGGACTGATACCTGCTGCTTTGATTATACGCATTGCCTCAATCATCACTGCTGAACCTGATGCATTGTCGGTTGCACCTGTTCCAGACTGCCATGAATCTAAATGGGCTCCAATCATCACTACTTCGTCCTTTAGTAATGGATCTGTTCCAGGAATTTCTGCAAGTACATTGTACCCTTGTAAATCCTTGGTATGAAATTTAGTTTTTACTTCAAGGTCTGCTTTTACAGTAGTGCCAGCTTTAGCCAATCTTAAAAAAGTATTATAATCTTCTACAGACATCGCCAAATCTAAAAAGTTTTCAGGATCTGTTCCTTTGTATGAACCTCCCCCTTGTGCAAAAATAGTGCCATCATGATTTCTTGTAGCTGTGGTTAACATCGCTACTGCGCCTTCCTCTACAGCCATTGCCTTTAATAAGTTCATGACTCTTTGTGGACCTGCTCTTTGAGCTTGCATCTCACGCATACGTCTTTGTTGCGCAGTATCTGGTGTTCTTGATATTGCTGGTGCTGCAGCAGCTTCCATTGCAGCTAAGGCTTCGTCGGTATATCTTTCAGCGTCAGCTTTAAAACTTTGTTTGTAAATATTTTCTTGATCTAATATAATAATCTTCCCTTTTAATTGTCCTTTATAAGCTTGTAATGTGATAGAGTCTTTTGCATTGACTACTATCACCGTTGCATTTTTTAAACCATTGGTACCCGCCGTCCAAGATTTAGGCCAAGCTAATAACGGCTTATAATAAGGTGCGGTCATTGCAAAATACATTTTCTCTAAATCCCAACCTTTTCCAAACTCACCCCATGGTTCAATGGTTGCATTCACTGCGCCGTTTTTAGTCAATACATCTTTCGCATAATTTGCTGCTCTTGCATAGCCTTCTGAATTTGCTAATCTATTTCCACTTTTATCTGTTAAGTTAAATGCGATATCCATTACCTGAGATTTTTCTAATCCTTCTGTTCTGATTTTTTGAATCGTTGCAGGATCTAATTGCGCCATAACTGAAAATGGAATCACAGCTGCAAGGATGAAGCCTTTAATAACTAAGTTTTTCATGGTAGGTCTTTTGATGATTTTGAATAATCAATTTAGGTAAAAGCCTGCATTCTCATTCAACTTTTTTTCCAATTTTATACCTTAAACCATATTTTATTTTGATAACAGTAAAATAAATCGGAATTTAATACCTAAATATAGCCTTATGCAAAAGAGACAATTCATCAAAGACCTTGTATTAACAGGAATCGCCATGCCTTTGGGATTCAGTGGAATGGCAAAAGCCTTTGCAAACCATGAAGCACAATCTCCCTCAGCGCTTGCAGAGGACAATGCATTTTGGGAACAGATACGTCAACAATATATTTTAAAGCCAGACTATATTAATTTAGAAAATGGCTACTACAATTTTTTACCTCAACCTATACTGAATAAATATATCGAGCATATTAAAGAAATCAATTACCAAGGGTCTTATTATATGCGCACGGTGCAGTGGGAGAATAAACAAAAATCTGTGATTGCATTGGCAGAGATTGCAGGATGCAGCCCCGATGAATTAATTATTACTCGCAACACGACGGAGTCTTTAGATACCATCATTGGAGGTATTCATTGGCAAGCTGGTGATGAAGCTATTATGGCCGAACAAGACTATGGCGCGATGTTAGATATGTTTAAATTAGTGAGTGAAAGACATGGTGTAGTCAATAAAATCATTTCTGTACCCAATCATCCAAAAGACGATGCCGAGATTGTTGCGCTTTATAAAAATGCCATCACACCAAAGACTAAAGTGATATTAGTGAGTCATATGATTAACATCACTGGTCAAATATTACCGATTAAAAAAATTAGTGAAATGGCCCACCAGTATGGGGTACAAGTGATGGTAGATGGCGCGCATGCTTTTGCACATATCCAATTTAGTATTGCAGATTTAGGTTGTGATTATTATGCAGCCTCCTTGCATAAATGGTTGAGTGTGCCATTGGGTGCAGGGATTCTTTTTGTTAAAAAAGAACATGTCAAAAATATCTGGCCCCTGTTTGGAGACAATGAAAAAGATCCAAATAAAATTAAGCGTATCAACCATACCGGAACCCATCCCGTGCATACAGACTTAACCATACCAGATTCCATTGCCTATTATCAAATGATTGGTCCAGCAAAGAAGGAGGCAAGATTAAGGTACTTGCAACAGTATTGGACCAGCAAAGTCAAGGACAATTCAAATATTATTTTAAATACCCCGACTACGCCAGATCGTTCATGTGCCATAAGCAATGTGGGCATTAAAAACATGAAACCAGCTATTTTAGCGGAGCGATTAATGAAGGAACACAAAATATTTACTGTGGCCATTGATTATGCCAATGTACAAGGATGCAGGATTACGCCGAACCTTTACACCACAACCAAGGAGTTAGATGTATTTGTGGCAGCTTTAAATACCTTGAGTAAGGCTTAAAATGCACATTTAGTCCAATTTTATTAACATTCGTTCGTATTTGCGGTATTTTGCCTAATTTAAATGCCTAATAACCGCATAATGCTGAAAAAAGAACGCCAAGAGTTCATTTTACACCAATTAAACTTGCATAATAAAATTTTATGTGCGGATTTGAGTCATATGATGGGCGTATCGGATGACACCATCCGAAGAGATTTACAAGAACTAGCGCAGGAAGACAAATTGATTAAAGTACATGGCGGTGCCCTAAGCAAATCATTCCATACTGCATTTGACAGAAAGATGGTGTACAATTTAGAGGACAAGAATATCATCGCACAAAAAACTGCCGCACTGGTTCAAAGTGGTATGTATATTTTAACATCAGGTGGAACATCTATTTTAGAATTTGCGAAATCATTAGACCCAAATTTAAACGCTACTTTTTTTACTTGTAGCCTTAATGCTGCTATTGAGTTTGCGCACCACCCTAGTATCGAAGTTGTGATGATTGGGGACAAGGTTTCAAAAGACTCCATGTTGACCACGGGCGCTAGCGCAGTGCAAACCATCGAATCCATACAAGCAGATTTATGTATTCTAGGTATCAATTCTTTAGACACTCAATTTGGACTCAGTGAAAACGACTGGGAAGTAGTTCAAATTAAAAAGGCAATGATCAAAGCTTCCAAAAAAACAATTTGCATCGGCATTTCTGAGAAGTTAAATTCTCAGCAAAAAATTAAAGTAGCCAATCTAGATGAGATTGATATTTTAATTACAGAATTGGACCCCAATGATTCAAGACTGTTGCCATTTAAACACAAGGGATTAACCATTTATTAATAAAAAAAATCAGTTATGAGACTAAAAAAAACAAGCAAGCTTTATATAGCAAAGCTTATGATGGTTTTGGTTTTGCTGTCTGGTTTTTGTATCGACACGATTGCCCAAACTATTGTTAGCGGTAAAGTATCGAATCAAAAAGACAACAGCGGAATTGAAGGGATTTCAATTGTTATCAAAGGAACACGTAATGGTGCCACTTCTGATAACTTGGGTGGCTTCTCTTTAAAATTAAATAACAACAATGCAGTTACATTGGTAGCGAGCGGGGTTGGATTTAAGACACAAGAGTTGAATGTGGATCCTAGCAAAATGGCTACTGGATTGAACTTTGTTTTAACAGAACAATATTCAAAACTAGATGAAGTTGTTGTTACAGGTACATCTGCAGGAACAACTAAGCGTCAATTAGGAAGCTATATTAGTAGTGTCAATGCAGATGAATTAACTAAAGGCGCTACTGGAAACGTGTTAGCGGCTTTGCAAGGTAAAACTGCAGGTGCGCAAATTATCCAAAACAGTGGAGATCCTGCTGGTGGTATGTCAGTTCGTTTAAGAGGTATCAGTTCTGTACTTTCTTCTTCTGAGCCTTTATACATTGTTGATGGAGTCATCATTAATAACGCAACCAATAGAGTTACCAATACTTCGAGCAACTACGATGGTGGTAATTTCGTTGGTAGCATTGGTCAAAACAGAATGGTGGATATCAACCCTGCCGATATCGAAAGAATTGAGGTTTTGAATGGTGCTGCAGCGGCTGCTACTTATGGTAGTAGAGCGAATGCTGGTGTAATTCAAATTTTCACAAAAAGAGGTAAGTCTGGTGCAGCTAAAGTAAGTTTCTCAACTACTTACATGAATAGCAATTTAAGAAAGAAATTAGACGTTAATAATTCTCCAGTTAAATTCGGTGGACCTACAGATGGTCCTGGTGCATTGACGCAAGATATCTTAACGCCAGCTGCAACTAATACAACGAGTGTAACGCGTTATGACTACCAAGATTATATTTTCCGCAATGCTTCTGGTACCGATAATACGGTTTCAGTAAGTGGTGGAAATGATAAAACAAAATACTATTTTGGAGGTTCTTATTTTTACAATCAAGGTATCATCCAAAATACAGATTTTCAAAGATTTAGCTTCAGATCAAATATTGATCAAGTGATTAATAAGTGGTTGAGTATGAATTTAGGTTTAAACTATACCAATTCATCTGCGAATGAAAAGCCTGATGGACAATCATTCTTCTCTCCTACTAACTCTGTGACCATTATTGGTAACTTCCATGATATTTGGACAAGAGATGCCAATGGTAATATTAAAGCAGTTGGTGAAAGAGGTAGAGTAAACCCTGTATCAGTTATAGAAGATATCAAACAAAGACAAACAACGAATCGTTTAATTGGAAGCTTTGGAATGAAAATGAAAGCTGCAAAAGGTTTGACTTTTGATTACTTAATGGGTATTGATAATTATGCACAAAGCGGAACCACTTATATTCCTCCATTTGCATACAATGCAAGTCCAGGTTTCTTTGGTGGTGGAGCAACTTTAGATCCTACACAAAATGGCTACTCAAGTGTTGGTAATAATAATTTCTTCCAAATCAACCACGATTTAACTGGAAATTATACAGTAGAAATTGCGAAAGATTTTAACTCAACTACTCAGGTTGGTTTTTCTCAACAGTATGAAAAAAGCAACTACGCTTTAATTCAAGGTAGAGGTTTTGCGCCTTTCATTGAAACAGTAAACGGAGCTTCTACCCCATTACCTGGTGTAGATGATCGTAGTGAAATTTCAATTTCTGGTTTATATATCCAACAAAACTTTAAGTTAAAGAATCAATTTTTCTTAACAGGTGCTGTTCGTCGTGATGCATCTAGTGTGTTTGGTGCGAACCAACGTAACCAAATTTATTCTAAAGCAAGTGCGAGTTATGTAATTTCTAGTACTGATTTTTGGAATGAATTAGCTATTGCTAAAGCATTTGATTTAGTTAAAATTAGATTGGCTTATGGTGAAAGTGGAAACTTAACTGGTATTGGTGCTTATTCAAGATTCAATACTTATAGTTCTAACTCTTTCTTAGGTAGAAGTGCATTGAATTCAAGTTCAACACTTGCCAATGAAAATGTAAAACCAGAAAGACAATCAGAGATTGAATATGGTCTTGATTTAGGTATGTTAAATAACAGAATTGGATTAACAGTAAACGTGTACAATAAAAAAGTAACCGATTTATTAATCAACAGACAATTAGCTCCAACCAATGGTTTTGCTAGTTTGTTAGACAATTTTGGTGCTTTAGAAAACAGAGGTTATGAGGTGATGTTAACCTTAGTTCCAGTTCAGAACAAAGATTTGAAATGGGAGATGACGACTATTTATAATAGAAATAGAAACAAAGCAACTAAAATTGGACAAGCTTTAACCCTATTCTCTACAAACTCTGGTACACCAATTGGTATTGTTGAAGGTCAACCAATCGGTATTTTTTATGGTACTTATTTTGCTAGAAATGCAGATGGCACTTTTATTGTGAATGCAGGAAATATCCCTCAAACTGCAAGAGGCACTCAAACTAGTGTATTGAATCCTACCGAAAATTTAAATAATGCAGGTAGTGTATTAAGAAGAGTGATCGGAGATCCTAATCCAGATTACACAGCAAGTTTAGTGAATGAAGTAAGTTACAAGAAATGGAATTTCCGTGCTCAATTAGATGCGGTTCAAGGCGTAGATGTATTCAATGCCGATTTCAGAACTAGACAAGGTGTTGGTAATGGTAAAGTTGCTGAACAAGAGCA
>CAMDNL010000057.1 GCA_945902975.1 Chitinophaga pinensis | reverse complement strand
CTATTTAACATAATGTTAATTATAAGCAATTAATATAGGTGTAATTCGATCTGTAGACTGTTTGTTGTATTGAAAATAGGTTGTATTTTGTAGGATAAACATCCTATACAAACATCTACTATGCCATTACATCCTTCTAGAAGAAAATTTGTTCAAGACGCCGGATTAGCATCTATCGCTTTAAGTTTAAGTCCTCAATTTATAAAAGCACAATCCAGCGCAAAAAAAGATATCATAAAAATTGGTGTCATTGGAACTGGATTTCGTGGTCAAAATCATATTGAATTATTGGTTCAGCGTCAAGATGTGGTGGTCGTTGCATTTGCAGATCCTGACGAAAAGATGTTGGCAGATGCCCAAAACATCCTTATAAAGGCCGGTAAATCAGCTGCTATTGAGTATAAAAATGGCAAGGAAGACTATAAAAACCTACTTAAAAGAACAGATATTGATGCTGTTATTATTGCCACTCCATGGGAATGGCATATCCCTCAAGCCATAGAAGCCATTAAAAATGGGATCATTCCAGGTGTTGAAGTCTGTGGTGCTATCAATATAAAAGAATGCTGGGATGTGGTGAACGCCAGTGAAAAATACAATGTACCGGTGATGTGTTTAGAGAATGTATGTTATCGTCGCGATGTATTGGCGGTCTATAATATGGTTAGAAAAGGCATGTTTGGGGAATTATTACACTTACAAGGTGGTTATGAGCACGATTTAAGGGGTGTTAAGTTCAATAATGGTGTAACTGCCTATAATTCTGGGGCTGAATTTGGGGATAAAGGCTATAGTGAGGCAAAATGGAGAACAAACCACTCCTTATATAGGAATGGTGAATTGTATCCTACACATGGACTAGGACCTGCTGCAATGATGATCGACATCAATAGAGGCAACCAGCTAACAAGACTATCTTCTGTGGCAACTAAGGCAAGAGGTTTACATAAATATATAGTTAACCATCCACAAGGTGGTGAAAATCACCCTAATGCGAAATTAAATTTTAAATTAGGAGACATCGTAACAACGAGCATTCAGACCTATAATGGAGAGACGATTTTGCTAACACATGACACCAATTCTCCCCGTCCTTATAATCTTGGCTTTAGGGTTCAAGGAACTCAAGGTCTTTGGCAGGATTTCCACGCTGGTCAATTTTCGGCGGGACATATTTATATAGAAGGACTTTCTCCTAAAGCCCACCAATGGGAAAACCCAGAAGCCTATTTAAAGCAGCATGACCATCCATTATGGAAGCGCTTTGAGGCAGATGCCACTGGTGCTGGTCATGGTGGAATGGACTTTTTTGTAATCAATGCCTTTTTAGAGTGTATTAAAAGAGCCGTGCCGTTCCCGATGGATGTATATGATTTAGCCACTTGGTATGCGATTACACCATTATCTGAGAAATCGATTGCAGAAAACGGTCAAGTACAAGAAATTCCAGATTTCACCAGAGGTAAATGGAAAAACAGAAAGCCAGACTTTGCAATGGATGATCAATTTTAAACACTAGGCTATTTTAAAACGAGTCTATAAAGTATATAATAAGTAAGCAAGAAATATAATCCAAGTGATTAAACAAGTGATCAAAGTTGATTGAATTCAATTAATAATTGAATCTGGTTATTAGTACGGTCTAAATTTTGTCCCGGTCTTTCAACACGGTAATACCTATCTAATTCTAGAAAATCGGTCAGGAATCTTAATGCTTGCATGTAAATGATGCATTGACCTGAAAATTTAAAATGGTCTTTCTCAAAACTAGTCAAGAACTCCCCCATCGCTTCTAAATAGCCTTCTTGTATTGCAGTCCATCTTTCAGGAAGTACTTTTATTTGATTTAAATCCTGACATGCTTCATTCACAGGGCAGAGGTAGGTCCTGCACATATCACCAACATCACTTATGAAATAACCTGGCATAGTCGTATCCAAATCAATGACACAAATAGCTGCGTCGTCCTTAAACAAGACATTGCTAATTTTTGTATCATGGTGCGTGACTCTTAAATGCGCATCTTGATGTCCTGTGAAATGCAGCCATTGTTTTACATAAACTTGATGGGATTGTAAAAACAAGATGGCATCTTTTGCCTGACTAATCCTATTGGTATCACCATGTATCAAAGCTTGCTCAAATTGATGGTATCTTAAAGCAAGGTCATGAAATTGTGGGATGGTTAGTTTTAACGATGCAATTGGGAATTCAATTAAACTAGCGGTGAATTGTCCAAATTGATTGGCAGCTTCTTTAGCTTGAGACGCAGTTGATAAAACATCCAAGGCAATACCGTCTATTTTTTTAAATGCACGATAGTATTTCCCGTCCCATTCCATCAAGGTCTCCCCTGCTAAATTTGGCACCAAAAACGTGAATAATTGATTCGGTCTATTTGTATTGTAATACTGGCCAATGGCGTTGATATTATGATCAATTGCAAAAGGATCTTTGAAAACTTGGGTATTGATGTTTTGTAGAATAAAATCACCTTGCAATGAATGCAGCTCAAAAGTTTGGTTGATTAAACCTTGCGTTAATGGGATAGCAGTCGCATTTTCCCACCCATATTGTTCAAATATTGATTGCATCATAATCATGATAAATGTACAAAATTAACAGCTTACTGACTATCTTTAAGAGCTGAATATTAATAGCATCATCACCATGGACAGAAGAAAATTTATCAATTTAAGTGGATTAGGTATCACCAGTTTTTCAATACCAAATTTCATCCAATCAACCAATCCGTCTAATTTAATTCAACCCATTGTTGCATCTACTTGGGACGCAGGTATGAGGGCTAATGTAGCTGCTTGGGAAGTGTTAAAAAATGGAGGTCAAGCTTTAGATGCGGTAGAACAAGGTGTGATGGTGACTGAAAATGAAATCAATTGTTGTGTTGGTTTAGATGCTAACCCAGACAGAGATGGTTTTGTTACTTTAGATGCTTCTATTATGGATCATGAATTTAATTGTGGATCTGTTGCATTTTTAGAGCGCATCAAACATCCAATATCAGTTGCCAGAAAAGTCATGGAAAAATCTCCACATGTATTTTTAGTGGGTGCAGGTGCGCAAGCATTTGCATTAGCCAATGGATTTACTTTGGAATCGGGTGCATTATCAGAACAAGCCAACAAGAATTATAAAGCTTGGTTGAAAACATCCAATTATCAACCTGTAATTAACGTAGAGAAAAATCAATCTTCAACTTATAATGAACCTGCATTCAATGCACCAACAAAATTAATGGATGGTGAGTGGAATCATGATACCATTGGAATGATTGCAATGGATCAATTTGGCAATTTAAGTGGTAGTTGCACTACCAGTGGTGCAGGATTTAAAATGCGTGGTCGTGTTGGGGACTCCCCTATCATTGGCGCAGGTTTATATGTAGACAATGAAGTGGGTGCAGTGGTGGCGACTGGTCAGGGGGAAGATGTCATAAGAGTTGCAGGCGCTAGTGCTGTAGTGGAATGGATGCGTCAGGGAAAAAGCCCAGAAGAAGCATGTAAACTTGTTGTTGAAAAAATTAATCGTATCAAAAAAGAAAAAGCAAAAGACATTCAAGTTTGCTTTGTTGCCATCAATAAAAAAGGAATAGTAGGTGCTTATGCTTTACAAAAAGGATTTAATTTTTCTGTATACAATAAGGAAGGCAATACATTGAAAGATGCGGGTTATTTAATTTAAAGATTAATTTGAATTTGTACTCAGTTCTTTATTCAAATTATAAAATTAGATTTGTTTAATAACATTGATTAAATAAATATAGATGTCAAAAGTTTTACTTGAAATAGCTGCCTTTAGTATAGAAGCTGCATTGAATGCTTTAAATGCAGGGGCAGATAGAATTGAATTTTGTGAGAATCCAATGGAAGGCGGCACCACCCCATCTTATGGAAGTTTGTTACTATTGTCTCAATTAACCAAGCAGCCAGTCTACCCAATCATTCGTCCAAGAGGAGGAGATTTTTTATATACCGATAGAGAATTTCAGGTGATGCAGAACGACTTAATGGCTTGCCAGCAATTGGGTTTTAAGGGAGCGGTCATTGGACTTTTAAATGCAGACGGAAACATTGATGTAAAGAGAACAGCTGCTTTAATTCAAGCTGCAGGCAATATGGAAATAAGTTTTCATAGGGCTTTTGATCGTTGTCAAGATCCATTTTTGGCATTGGAAAAGTTGATTGATCTTGGCTGTAAAAGGATTTTAACAAGTGGTCAAGTGCCGAATGTTAGCAATGCCATTCCAATGATTCAACAATTGGTTGAAAAAGCAAAAGATAGGATCATTATTTTACCGGGAAGTGGAGTGCGAGCAGATAATATTGCAAAGATTCTTGCAGAAACAGGCGCGAAAGAAATGCATAGCTCTGCAAGAAAGGCGATGCCTTCCAAAATGAATTTCAATCAACCAACTATGCAAGAAAATATGCACTATTTTGACGTGGATGTGGATGAAATTAAAGCGATGATTACTGCGATTAATACAGCATCCTAACCTTGATAGTCTCTTTGACTTCTTTTAGAAGCGCCATTGCTTGTTTGGATAATTTACTATCTACATCCAATACTACATATCCAATTTCATCATTCGTTTTTAAGTATTGACCAACAATATTGATTTTATTTTTAGACAATAAAGTATTAATGGCACCTAATACGCCAGGCACATTTTTATGAATATGTAGAATACGATGTGCACCATCCACTGGTGGTAAACTCAATGACGGTATCGTATGAGAACCATTAGAGACGCCTCGCTCCAAGTATTGGTATAATTTAATACTTACATCTTCGCCAATATTTTCTTGTGCCTCTTCTGTGGATCCTCCAATATGTGGCGTCAATAAGACATTGGATAAACCTTGTAAAGGGGTCGTAAATGCATCACCATTTTTTTCTGGTTCAACAGGAAATACATCAATGGCTGCACCAGCAATATGTTTCTCTTTAATGGCCTCTGCTAAAGCATCTAAATCCACCACTTCTCCCCTAGCATAATTGACTAAAATAGAGCCTGTTTTAAATTGCTTAATCAATGCCTTGTTAATTAAATTTTTTGTTTGGTTGGTCTCTGGCACATGCAATGAAATAATATCTGAACTACTCACAATTTCTTTAATCGATTTTCTTGCCTGCGCATTTCCTAATGGCAACTTTGTTTCGATATCGTAAAACTGCACACGCATCCCCATTGCTTCTGCCATCACACTTAACTGTGTACCAATATTACCATAACCAATGATGCCCATTGTTTTACCTCTTAACTCAAAACTTCCTTTAGCCTCTTTATTCCAAATGCCATTGTGTGCTGCTTTATTTTTATCTAAAATTTTTCGAATTAATAAGATGGATGCGCCAATAACCAATTCAGCAACACTTCTGGTATTGCTATAAGGTGCATTGTAAACAGCAATTCCTTTTTGTTTACATGCTTTTAAATCTACTTGGTTGATCCCAATGCAGAAGCATCCAATCGCTTGCAATTTTTTTGCACTATCCAATACTTTTTTAGAAATAAATGTTTTTGAACGAATGCCCAAAATATGTATGTCTTTGATCACCTTAATCAACTCTTCCTCGCTTAAAGCCCCAGCGACTTTCTTCACATCCGCATACCCTTGTTGTTTGAAGTATTGTACCGCTTTATCACTTATATTTTCTAAAAACAGTACTTTAATTCTATCTTTTGGATAGCTAGTAAGGTCAATTTTGCTCATATTTCAAAGTTAATTTAAATTCTGCGTTTTGGCCTCAATCACAATATTTTATATCTACTTTACGTTATATAAGTATACCCCCTAAAAACTAACAGATGATCGTTCGATACTTTTTATTGTTACAAATTTTACTCCTAACTGCTTCCTGTGGATCCTGTCAAGGTCCCAACTACTCAGATAATGGCAATAATTTTACCTATAGCAAAATATCTACCCAAGAAAAGGAACAATATGCCGAAGCGATTAAGTTAAAGTACCAGTCTATTTTAGGGAGTAAAAATTTTAGTGGTCAGATTTTAGTTGCCAAGAATGGTGAAATTATTTTTGAAGATTATAAAGGTTTTGCCAATTTTAAAACCAAAGATGCCTTAGTTGCAGGAACACCTATCCATTTAGCTTCTGTCTCTAAAACTTTCACGGGTATGGCCGCCCTTCAATTATGGGAAAAAGATAAACTAGACCTGAAAGCGCCTGTAGAAGAATATTTGCCGGAATTCCCCTATAAGAATATAAACATTGAAATGTTATTATCCCATCGAAGTGGCTTACCTGATTATGCTTATTTCATGGAATCTAAACAATATAAATCGGTTAGATATAAAACCAAAAGAGGACGTTGGGCCAAGAAATTGGTATTGGTAAAAAATGAAGCCCCTTTTAGAACAGGTTTATATACCAACAAAGATGTGTTGGATTATATGATTCAAAAAAAACCTATTGTAGCTGCCAATCCTGACCTTGTTTTTAAGTACTGTAATACCAATTATGTTTTATTGGCTTTGATCATTGAAAAGATCACTGGTCAAGACTTCCCTACTTACCTGCAAGAAACCATTTTTAAACCGTTGAAAATGGTGCATACTTTTGTGATGAGTGAGCAAAGTACGGATAAATACTTGCCATCCTACAATGCACAAATGGTGCCATATAAATTGGAAAAATACGATCTAATTTACGGGGATAAAAATGTCTATAGTACGGTTAGAGACCTTTATTTATGGGATAAAGCATTAACAGAAGGTCGTTTTTTACAGCCTACTACTTTAGAGATGGCATATGAGCCCAAAAGCCCAACCGATAAGTATTGGCATAATTATGGTTTAGGGTGGCGTATTTTGTCAAAGCCAAACGAAGAAAAGCTGATTTATCATAATGGCTGGTGGCATGGAAATAATACCGTATTCACTAGATTAGTGGGTCAAACAGCAACTATTATCATTTTAGGTAATAAATACAACTCTGCCATCTATAAAGGCAAGGAAATTGTATCTGTATTTACTGGAAAAGAGGATACGACCTCTTTGGTGGAGTAAAATTGCCCTTTTTTGCCCTTTTTTGACTTTTACACCCTATTTTTGCAGACCTTAAAAGAATCTAAACAGAAAACAAAAGAATAAGTATTGCTATGAAAGATCTTCTATTTTATGCCGTTCCGGCAATGGGTGTTGTAGGATTATTGTATACACTCTTGAAATTCAATTGGGTATCTAAACAAGACGCAGGTAATGACCGTATGAAAGAAATCAGCACTTATATCGCTGAAGGTGCAATGGCATTCTTGAAAGCAGAGTGGAAAATTCTAGGCTATTTTGTAGTGATTGTTGCCTTATTATTAGGGTTTATGGCTACTAAAAATGCAGAAAGTCACTGGAGTATTGCTGTCTCTTTTGTCATTGGTGCTGTATTTAGTGCCACTGCTGGTTATATTGGAATGAAAGTCGCTACGAAAGCAAACGTAAGAACTGCACAAGCAGCTAAAACAAGTTTAGCGCAAGCATTAAAAGTATCTTTTACTGGCGGATCTGTGATGGGCTTAGGCGTATCTGGATTAGCAGTTTTAGGATTAGGTGGTTTGTTTTTAGTATTAAAACAAATGTTCTTTGTAAATGGCGACCCTTCTGAAATGCTAAGAACGATTGAAGTATTAACTGGATTTTCTTTAGGTGCAGAATCAATTGCATTGTTCGCGCGTGTGGGTGGTGGTATTTATACCAAGGCTGCAGACGTAGGCGCTGACTTAGTAGGTAAGGTAGAAGCAGGTATTCCAGAAGATGATCCTCGTAACCCTGCAACAATTGCAGATAACGTAGGAGATAATGTGGGTGATGTGGCTGGTATGGGCGCCGATTTATTCGGTTCTTATGTTGCTACAGTTTTAGCCACCATGGTATTAGGACAAGAAGTAACTGCAGTAGGTGGTGGTAAATTAGTAGATGCCTTTGATGGTCTATCTCCTATTTTATTGCCTATGATGATTGCAGGTGTAGGTATATTATTATCCATCATCGGCACTTTCTTTGTAAGAATTAGTGAGACCGCTGGTTTAAATACAGCAACAGTTCAAAAAGCATTGAACATGGGTAACTATGGTTCTATGATTTTAACAGCCATTGCTTGTTATTTTTTAGTGGGCTATATTCTTCCTGAAAACATGTCACTACGTGGTATTGATTTTACAAGAAATGGTGTAATAGGTGCGATAGCGGTTGGTTTAATCGTGGGTACTTTAATGAGTATCATTACTGAATATTATACAGCAATGGGTAAGCGTCCAGTAATGAGCATCATCAAACAATCAAGCACAGGACATGCAACCAATATTATTGGTGGATTAGCAATTGGTATGGAATCTACTTTCATGCCTATTATTGTTTTAGCTGCTGGTATTTTTGGGGCTTCTTATTGCGCTGGTTTATATGGAGTAGCGATTGCTGCTGCAGGTATGATGGCTACAACAGCTATGCAATTAGCGATTGATGCATTTGGTCCTATCGCAGATAACGCTGGTGGTATTGCGGAAATGAGTGAACTACCTGCTGAAGTACGTGAGAAAACAGATATTTTAGATGCGGTTGGAAACACGACTGCTGCAAGCGGTAAAGGTTTTGCAATTGCTTCTGCTGCATTAACATCATTGGCATTGTTTGCTGCCTTCGTAGGTGTGGCGATGCCAGATAATCAACATATTGATATCTATAAGGCGGATGTATTAGCTGCATTATTTGTAGGTGGTATGATCCCATTCATCTTCTCATCTTTAGCAATTCGTGCTGTAGGAGAAGCTGCAATGGCCATGGTAGAAGAAGTACGTCGTCAGTTCCGTACGATTCCAGGAATTATGGAAGGAACGGGTAAACCAGAATATGAAAAATGTGTGGCTATCTCTACTGAAGCTTCTTTAAAGAAGATGATGTTACCAGGTGCAATCACGATCATCTCTCCTATTCTAATTGGATTTACAATGGGTCCTGAAGCCTTAGGTGGTTTCTTAGCAGGTGCAACTGTAAGTGGTGTGTTAATGGGTATATTCCAAAACAATGCAGGTGGTGCTTGGGACAACGCTAAAAAATCTTTTGAAAAAGGTGTAGAAATAAATGGCGAGATGTTTTATAAAAAATCTGAACCACATAAGGCTTCTGTAACGGGAGATACAGTGGGTGATCCATTTAAAGATACATCTGGTCCTTCAATGAATATCTTAATTAAGTTGATGTCAATTGTTTCATTGGTAATTGCGCCAAGTCTAGCGCAATTGCATCCTACTAAAGCAATGGAGACAAAATCTCAATTAGTAGAAATTGCTATCACTAATACTGATTCTACAATGATTGATTCTGCTACTACAGTTACTTTTTCTGCG
Source organism: Chitinophaga pinensis (assembly GCA_945902975.1). Lineage (GTDB taxonomy): Bacteria > Bacteroidota > Bacteroidia > Chitinophagales > Chitinophagaceae > Sediminibacterium > Sediminibacterium pinensis_E. The sequence goes on along the minus strand of CAMDNL010000057.1, from coordinate 33 downwards.
GATTCAAAAACATTGATTCAAGCTTTACAAGAA
>CAMDNL010000056.1 GCA_945902975.1 Chitinophaga pinensis | reverse complement strand
ATAAGGCTTCAAGGTTTTAATATTCGGCCTTACTAATTTATCTAATTCAAATGCCATGGTTCAAATTTAATTCGTCCTTAAAATTACATTTTTGATTCTATTTCTTTCACTCTAATTGCCACAGCCTGCGCATGGGCTTCCAATTGTTCTCCCGATGCCATTTGAATGACAGTTTGTGCTATATTTTTTAGGCCCATCTCGGTTAATTGTTGAAAGCTGATCTTTTTTACAAAACTATCTACACTCACGCCGCTATAAGCTTTTGCATGTCCATTGGTAGGCAAAGTATGGTTGGTTCCACTCGCATAATCTCCCACAGATTCTGGGGAATAATTACCAATAAATACCGAACCCGCATTGATGATTTTTTCGGCAACCACTAAGGCATTGTCCACCGATAAAATAAGGTGCTCTGGGGCATAGTCATTGATTAATTGAATGGCATCTTCTCTTAATGCAAGCACTATTGCTTTTGAATTACCTAAGGCCTTGGTCGCAAGGTCTTGTCTAGGTAATTCAGCTAATTGTTGTTCTAATTCTATTTGCACTTGGTCTACAATATTCCTATTACTTGCAATCAATAACACTTGACTATCTGCACCATGTTCTGCCTGTGATAATAAATCTGCTGCCACAAAGGAAGGGACTGCTGTTTCATCTGCATACACACAAACTTCACTAGGCCCTGCTGGCATATCAATCGCCACACCTTGTTGTTGAATTAATTGTTTAGCTGCAGTCACGTATTGATTACCTGGACCAAATATTTTAAATACTTTAGGCACTGTTGCTGTGCCGTATGCCATTGCTGCAATGGCTTGTGCACCTCCAATGGTATAAATTTGTTGGATGCCTACTAATCCAGCTGCATATAAAATGGCTGGATCAACTGTACCATCTTTTCTAGGAGGGGTACATAAAATCACTTCCTTGCATCCTGCTAATTTTGCTGGAATGCCCAACATCAAAACAGTCGAAAATAAAGGCGCTGTGCCCCCAGGAATATAGATCCCTACTTTTTCAATCCCAACAGATTTTCTCCAGCACCATACCCCAGGCATGGTCTCTATTTTTTCCTCTTTCTTTAATTGTGCTTGGTGAAAAATTTCAATATTCACTTTGGCAGATTGAATCGCAGTTTTAAGTGCAGGTACAACCATTGCTTCCGCAGCTTGTAACATGGTTGAATCAATGACAATCGTTTTTAATTGTACTTGATCAAAAGTTGCACTAAATCTCATCAGCGCTGCATCTCCTTCCAGAGCTACTGCATCTAAAATGGATTGTACTTTTGGCAACAATTCTGCTGCCTCAAAATTTGGGCGTTGCAATAATGCTTCCCAGTCTTGTTTCTTTGGTTCTTCAAATACTTGCATCTTATAAAATCATTTTTTCAATAGGCACTACTAAAATACCTTCGGCACCTAACGCTTTTAATTGTTCAATTAAATTCCAGAAATCTGCTTCTTCAATTACTGTATGCACACTACTCCAACCTTCTGTAGCCAATGGTACTATTGTTGGACTTTTCATGCCAGGTAGTACCGCAATAATTTTATCTAGTTGCGCATTGGGTGCATTCATTAAAACATATTTGTTCTTTTTGGCTTTTTTAACCGACTCCATCCGGAATAATAAGCGCTCCAAGATAGGGACCAATTCCCCATTAAGATTGTTTCGTTTAACTAAAACCGCCTGAGAATTTAAAATTGTTTCCGCTTCCTTTAATCCATTCATAAATAAAGTAGATCCACTACTCACTAAATCACAAACCACATCGGCTAGGCCAATACCAGGTGCAATTTCGACACTACCACTGATTTCATGAATTTCTGCAGTGATTTGGTGTTCGTCTAAATATTTTTGGACCAATACAGGATAACTTGTCGCAATTTTCTTGCCTGCTAAAAATTGAGGGCCAGTGAACTGCTCTCCTTTTTGAATGGCAAAACTCAATCTACATTTTCCAAAGCCAAGTGCATACGCCACTTCTACTTTTTTTGCTTTTTCATACACTACATTTTCTCCTACAAAACCAATATCCGCTACACCATCTTGCACATACTGAGGGATATCGTCGTCTCTTAAAAAGAAAACTTCGATGGGGAAATTACTCGCTTCTACTTTTAATTGATTAAACCCATTACTTATATCAATGCCACACTCTTTTAAAAGACGCATGGAATCTTCATTTAATCTTCCTGATTTTTGAATCGCTAATTTTAATCGCATATACTATTTATAAAAATTAAAAGGGCTTACTATCTAGTAAGCCCTTTGTTTAATATTGATACATACCAACATCTACAGCTTACCTATTAGATAGCATATGAAAGTGATGGATATGATTATTGAATAACATGGCGCAAATTTACGGCCCTTTTATAAAATCCCCAACTAAAACAGCATAAAATACCTAATTTAGACAAACAATCTCCAAACAATACGAACAATCCTTATATGAAGCGATCTACATCCATATCCTCCCTACTTTTTTGTCTACTTATTATTGCTAGTTTGTCTGTACAAAGTCAACAAGTTAAAAAAACGAATACCCTTCCTGCTATGCAACTAGTTTGGTCCGATGAATTTAATTACACCGGATTACCTGACCCTACAAAATGGAATTATGATGTAGGCGGATGGGGATGGGGTAATAATGAATTGCAATATTATACAAAGGACTCTCTTGGAAACGCTAGTGTAAATAATGGACGCTTAACAATCGTATTGAAGAATCAAACAATAGAGGACCGAAAATATAGTTCGGCAAGATTAGTAACAAAGGGAAAGGGAGATTGGATTTATGGAAGAATAGATGTGCGTGCAAAATTACCAAAAGGATTAGGCACTTGGCCCGCTATTTGGATGTTAGGATCCACTACCCCATTAAAATGGCCAGATGATGGAGAAATTGATATCATGGAACATGTGGGCTTTAATCCTGGATTCATTCATGCCACAACGCATACAAAAAGTTTTAACCATATGATTGGTAATCAAAAAACAGATACCATCATTGTGAAAGATTTTGACACCCAATTTCACGACTACTCGGTGGTTTGGAATAAAGATAGTGTCACTATTTTATTTGACAATCAGGCTTACTATACTTTTAAAAACAATGGCACCGGCAAGGACGCTTGGCCATTTGATGGACCCATGCATTTATTATTAAACATTGCATTTGGAGGAAATTGGGGTGGAGCAAAGGGCGTGAATGATGCCGTCCTTCCAGCAAAAATGGAGATTGATTATGTTAGGGTGTATCAGTTAAAATAAAGTTCTTTAAAGAATGCTATTTCGCTTCAAACCAAACTGGTTTATCCGTCACGCCATCCCCGTTATAATTAATACATAATTCTTCATCCACTGCAATTGCACGTATTGTTTGAATTTGGATGGTCTTATGTTCAAAGTCCATATCGTATTTGCAATTCGCATCCGCACTATGATTGTAGATAGACACATAGCCCAAAGCCACCGCTGCTTCTTGTTCATTGATCCCCCATTCAAAAATATAATCATGTAATAATGTGGTATCCACAAGAGCGCGTTCTGTTTGATTTAAAACAATGACTGGCGCAATTTCAATGGTTGTACCTGCAGGAATGGACTCGGTCGTAAAAACCCCTCTACCTCGATGGGCAGTCTCCATAATGTATAAAATTGGCAATATCATTGCATAAAGTTAGCATATCCTAGGATGATTTCGTAAATTGCAGCCATGTCAGCCGAATTAGAAGACGATATCATATTAGCAGAAGTTTTTTTAGAGATCCTATCTAAAGAAGACTTGCCTCTTTTAAAGGAATTTTTAGACGAGCAAAACATCAGTGATGTGGTGGAGCTTGTGAATGAATTTCCAGAAAAGGAAAGCTTGATTGTGGATACTATGACCGTACATCGTGCTGTAAGTGTCTTCAAATTATTGGACATCAACCAGCAGAAGGATATCATTAAGGAACTCCCTGCAAGAAAGACAGCGAAGATCTTAAACGAATTGCCTCCAGATGACCGTACTGACTTTTTTGAAGAATTACCAAAAGCTGCTATTCGTGACCTCATTAAATTATTGGATCCAGAGGAACGTAAAATCACTTTATCGCTTTTAGGTTATCCAGATGATTCGGTTGGACGTATGATGACGCCCGATTATGTTTATGTATATCCGCATTATACTGTGGCACAAGTTTTAGATAATATCAGAAAATATGGTAAGAACTCAGAGACCATTGACGTAATTTATATCATTGATGAATTGGGTTGCTTGGTGGATGATATTCGAATTAGAGATTTATTATTAGCAAAACCTACCGATGTCATTAAAGATATTATTGATGGCAGGTATGTGGCATTGAATGTGTATGACGATCAAGAGCATGCGAGTCAGGTATTTAAAATGAATAACAGGGTGGCGATTCCAGTGGTCGATGACAATGATGTGCTATTAGGAATTGTAACCATTGATGATATCTTATGGGTAACCAACGAGGAGTTCAGTGAGGATATGCAAAAGATGGGAGGTACAGAAGCATTGAACGAGCCTTATTTAGACATGTCTATCTTTAATTTATTCAAAAAAAGAATCACTTGGTTGGTGGTGCTATTCTTAGGTGAAATGTTGACTGCTACAGCAATGGGTTATTTTGAAGGAGAGATTGCAAAAGTAATAGTGTTGACTACTTTTATCCCATTAATTTTATCCAGCGGTGGTAATACTGGTTCACAAGCTTCTACCTTAATCATACAGGCCATGTCGATTGGTGAAATCACCATCGAAGATTGGTGGAAAATATTAAAAAGAGAAATTGTAAGTGGCTTATTACTAGGTTTAGTTTTAGGTGTGATCGGATTTTTTAGAGTGATGGTCTGGCATTATATTGCTCCAGGATTTTATGGAGAACATTGGATATTAATTGCGAGTACCATTGGATTAACCTTAGTGGGTGTGGTGATCTGGGGAACCATCACTGGATCGATGCTGCCAATGGTTTTAAAAAGACTAGGTGCGGATCCTGCTGTATCTTCTGCCCCATTTGTTGCCACTTTGGTGGATGTAACCGCGATCCTTATTTATTTTGGTCTAGCATTTTTATTCTTGCAAGGAACCCTTCTTTAATTTTTGGCCATTCATTTTTTAGCATACTCAATACAATAGAGTCACGTCTTGTGCCATCACTTGTTGGAAGATGATTGCGCAATATCCCTTCTACAGTGCATCCAATTTTTTGCATCGCTGCAATGCTTCTCTTATTTCTGTTATCTGCGCGAAATTCTATACGCTCAAAGCCGATTGTTTCAAAAGCAAATTGTAAGAGTAAAAATTTACAGTGTTCATTCAATCCCGTCCCCCAGGTGCTTTCGCTATACCAGGTATACCCAAATTGAGTTGAACAGTTAGACAATTGTATGTCATAAAATCTTGTACTGCCTACATATTTATTTTGAAGTTTATCAAATACAATAAATGGATAAGCAGATTTCAATTGCCTAGCTTCAACAGCAGTCGCCATATATTGTTCAAATTCTTGTTCTGTTGTGATAGGTGTCAATGCATATTTCCAAAGTGCTGGCTCTTCTTTGACATAAGCCGATAGATAAACCGCATCATCTTGCACCAAAGGACGCAATAATACGCGTTCATTTTCTAAAATAAAGTCTGTACTGGTGTCAAAAACTAATTTGGGATGCATACATTAAAATATTAATGTTTAATTTTGCTTAAATTATTGAATAAAGTTCAAATCATCAAAATATGTGTGGAATCGTAGGTTATATTGGTCATAGAGAAGCATACCCAATTGTATTGAAAGGATTAAAGCGATTAGAATATCGTGGCTATGATAGTACTGGAGTTGCAATCATTCAAGATGGCAGTTTACAAGTGCATAAAAAAAAGGGCAAGGTGGCTGAATTAGAAGAAGCAGTTGTAGGCAAAAATATGCATTCAAATATTTGCATTGGGCACACCCGTTGGGCTACACATGGCGAACCATCTGACCGCAATGCACATCCGCACTTATCTAACAATGGCAGATTGGCCATGTTGCACAATGGAATTATCGAGAACTATACACAAATTAAAACAGAACTACTTTCTAAAGGATATACTTTTAAAAGTGATACCGACACCGAAGTATTATTGAATTTCATTCAAGACATTCAAGAAAATAACAATAGTAATTTAGAAGAGGCTTTGCGTATTGCTTTAAAAAGAATCGTAGGTGCTTATTGTATCTTATTAATAGACCAGGAAGATCCTGAAACCATCATTGCTGCTCGTAAAGGAAGTCCACTAGTGATAGGTATTGGAAAAGACGAACACTTTTTAGCGAGTGACGCCTCTCCTATCATCGAATACACCAAAGAAGTAGTGTATGTGAATGATTACGAAATTGCAATTGTGAAGAAGGGTGAATTGATTTTGAAAAATTTAGGCAACGAAAAGCAAACGCCATTTATACAAAAATTAGATATGGAATTAGCAGCCATTGAAAAAGGCGGCTATGACCATTTTATGTTGAAGGAAATTTTTGAACAACCTGCCACTATTTTTGATTGCTTAAGAGGTAGACTATTACAAGAGGAAAAGCAAATTGTGATGGCCGGTGTAGACAACCATTTAGAAGCATTGACAAAAGCGTCGAGAATTATGATTGTCGCATGCGGAACAAGTTGGCATGCTGGTTTGGTCGCAGAATATATGATTGAAGAATTATGTCGTATCCCTGTAGAAGTAGAATACGCATCAGAATTTAGATACCGTAATCCGGTCATTCATCCTGGTGATGTAATTATAGCCATCTCTCAAAGTGGTGAAACTGCCGATACTTTGGTAGCATTAGAAAGCGCGAAAGAGAAAGGTGCTTTTATATTTGGTGTGGTAAATGCAGTGGGAAGTAGTATTGCAAGATTGAGTCATGCAGGTGCTTATACACATGCTGGACCTGAGATTGGAGTTGCTAGTACAAAAGCATTTACAGGACAATTGGCTGTATTGACCATGATGGCGTTGAAAATAGCAAAGGCAAAAGGCAGTATTTCTGATGAACGCTATGAACACCTAATCAATGAATTGGCTTCTGTTCCAGAAAAAGTAAAAACAATTTTAGCTGATACTAAAAAAATTGAAGCAATTGCACAACAATTTAAAGGCGCTAAGGATTTTTTATATTTAGGAAGAGGCTTTAATTTTCCAATTGCATTAGAAGGCGCATTGAAATTAAAAGAGATTACTTATATCCATGCCGAAGGTTATCCAGCAGCAGAAATGAAACACGGACCAATTGCATTGGTGGACGAAAATTTACCAGTTGTTTTTGTAGCCACCAAAGATATGTACTACGAAAAAGTAGTATCCAATATTCAAGAAATTAAAGCAAGAAAAGGACAAATCATTGCAGTCGCCACCGAAGGTGATACTGTATTGCCAACCATGTCGGATAATATTATGTTTGTGCCTGATATCGACGAAGTCATTGCCCCATTATTAAGTGTCATCCCTTTACAATTACTGAGTTATTATGTAGGCGTTGCAAAAGGGATTGATGTAGATAAACCAAGAAACCTAGCGAAGTCCGTTACCGTGGAATAGTCTAAAACGGAATAGAGGGAAATAGTTTTAATAGGGGTCAATTGTTAAACAAAACCTTTTGGAGGGATCATGCTACCTAAAATTTAGCTGCGCTTTAATAAGTTTTCAGAAACTTATTATTATATTTAGTTATGCAAAATTTTATCAAAATTTTCAAATACGCCACCCCTTTCGTATTGTATTTCTTAGGCTATCTAAGTTTTACGAAATCTGGCTGGCATGCATGGACACCATTACTGTACACATTTTTCATGGTGCCAATGGCTGAACTATTTATTGCACCTAATCCAGCAAATTTAGATGCGGCCGAAGAACAATTAGCTAAAGCCAATCAATGGTATGATATCGTATTATGGTGCACAGTGCCTCTTCAGTATTTTTTATTGTATACTTTTTTAACCCATATTGGTTCAAGCCAATCTAACTTAGATACCTTGGGTAGCATCATTGGGATGGGATTATTATGTGGTGCATTTGGAATTAATGTCGCACATGAATTAGGACATAGAACAAATAAATTTGAACAATTTTTAGCAAAATCTTTATTGCTTTCAAGCTTATACATGCACTTCTTTATTGAACACAATAAGGGACACCATAAACATGTAGCAACACCCAATGATCCTAGTACCGCCAAATTCAAACAATCGGTGTATGCATTTTGGGTACAAACATTTATTGGCACTTATTTAAGTGCTTGGCATATTGCAATCGAGGATGCAAAAAAGAAGAATGGCATCTTACCTGCCATCTTCAATGAAATGATGTTGTTTCAAATGATTCAATTAGGATTTGTATTACTCATTTTCTTGAATTTTGGAATCACGATTGCTGCCTATTTTATACTTGCTGCTTTCATAGGCGCCATCTTACTTGAAACAGTAAACTATATTGAACATTATGGTTTGCAAAGAGAAAAAGGAACAACTGCATCATTTGAAAGAGTGCAGCCACATCATAGTTGGAATAGCAACCACATTATTGGCAGACTAATGCTATTTGAATTAAGTAGACATAGTGATCATCATTACATGGCATCTCGCAAATACCAGGTATTAAGAAATATGGACGAAGCCCCACAAATGCCAACGGGTTATCCTGGCATGATCATCCTTTCTTTATTCCCACCCATCTGGTTCAAAGTGATGCATCAACAAATGCGCAAGTACAGTCTTTTGCCCAATAATTAAGGCTCCGTTGAAAATGTCGTACCTTGCAGTCCATTATGAGTACGAATTTTAAAGAATTAGGCCTAATTGAGCCTATCCTATTAGCCCTTTTCGAAGAAGGCTATACCACCCCAACGCCTATTCAAGCACAGTCGATCCCTATTATATTAGACGGAAAAGACCTACTTGGTTGCGCACAAACCGGCACAGGAAAAACTGCCGCTTTCACCCTTCCTATTATCCAGTTATTATTACAACATAAACCTGCAGAGAAGCGTAAAAAAATTAGAACATTAATTGTTACGCCAACACGCGAATTGGCCATTCAAATTGCCGAAAATTTTGAGGCATACGGAAGACATACACCTTTAAATTGTACGGTTATTTTTGGCGGTGTAGGTCAAGGACCGCAGGTAACTGCACTTAGAAATGGTGTAGATGTAGTCATTGCAACACCAGGTCGTTTATTGGATTTAATGAACCAAGGTCATTTGAGTTTAAGAGACGTCGAATTTTTTGTTTTAGATGAAGCAGATCGTATGCTAGACATGGGATTTGTGCATGATATCAAAAAACTATTGGCAGTCTTACCAAAGAAAAGACAATCCCTTTTCTTCTCTGCAACCATGCCTGCTGAAATTGTGAGTTTAGCGAATGTTATTTTAAATAAACCAAGCTCAGTCACAGTTACGCCAGTTTC
>CAMDNL010000055.1 GCA_945902975.1 Chitinophaga pinensis | reverse complement strand
CGTCCAATTGAAAAACAAATCAAAGCCATCACAGGTGTAAAGATCAGTAAATTCACCTCGGTGTCTCAACAAGACTTCTCGGCTATCACGGTAGAATTCAATACCAGCGTGAAGCCGGATATTGCATTACAAAAAGTGAAAGATGCGGTGGATAAGGCAAAGAATGACTTGCCAAATGACTTGACACAAGAGCCTCGTGTGATTGAAGTAAACTTTAGTGAGCAGCCGATTATGTATGTCAACATTAGCGGTAATTACAGTTCGGTGCAATTAAAGAAATACGCTGATGACTTAAAAGATAAATTAGAAAATATCACACAGGTGAACCGTGTAGACTTAGTAGGTGCGCCTGAACGTGAGTTTCAAATTAATGTGGACAATTTTAGAATGCAAAGCTCAGGCATTACATTCGACGATATCACTTATGCCATTCAAAGAGAGAACCTTGATTTATCTGGTGGCCTTTTAGAAGTTGGTACCATGCAACGTAATCTTCAAATAAAAGGACAGCTTAAAAATGCCAACGACATTGCAAACATCATTGTTCGCAATACAAGTGGGGCCCCTATTTATTTAAGAGATGTAGCAACCATTGTAGATACCGTAAAGAAAAATGAAAGCTATGCACGTTTAGATGGAAAGAATGTATTGACTTTAAATATCATCAAACGTAGTGGTGAAAATTTAATTGAAACTTCTGATGCGGTGAAGAAAATTGTAGACGAAGCAAAATTAACTAGTTTGCCAAAAGACCTTAAAACAGTGATCACTGGAGATCAAAGTATTCCAACAAGGTCTTCCTTCACAGAATTAGTGAACTCCATTGTGATTGGATTTATATTGGTATTGATTGTGTTGATGTTCTTTATGGGTGTAACAAACGCCTTCTTTGTGGCCTTATCTGTGCCATTGAGTATGTTTGTTGCCTTTGTATTTTTACCAGCAGGCAACTTATTAATAGGCACCAATATTACATTGAACTTTATGGTGCTATTTGCCCTCTTATTTGGACTGGGGATTATTGTGGATGACGCCATTGTGGTGATTGAGAATACCCACCGTATTTTTGTACAAGGCAAGGGTAAACTAACTGCTACCACTTCGGCTAAAATGGCTGCAGGTGAAGTGTTTATCCCAGTATTAGCAGGAACCATTACCACTTTAGCGCCGTTTTTCCCATTGTTATTCTGGCCAGGTATCATTGGTAAATTCATGGTCTACCTACCTGCCATGTTGATTTTTACATTAACTGCATCCTTGGTGGTGGCCTTTATTATGAATCCTGTTTTTGCAGTAGACTTTATGAACCACGAGGAGGAGGATGGCAATGAACCAAAGTCTGCCATTTTTAAGAAAAAGAATTTCTGGATTCCAATAGGTTTCGGAATTGTATTAGATATCATGGGCTTTACCTTCTTAGGTAATTTAACGATTTTCTTTATGCTCTTAGTAGTAGCCAATAAATATTTTATTGCTGCCGCGATCAAGCAATTCCAAGAAAAGACTTTGCCGAATATGATGGATTTATATGAGCGTATTTTGAGAAGGTCATTGAATGGATGGAGACCAGTAAAATTATTATTTGCCACTTTTGGATTATTAATTTTATCCATTATCCTATTTGGTATTAGTGTAGGTACAGGCAGAACAGGAATTGAATTTTTCCCTCAAGCAGATCCTAACGAAATATATGTTTACTTGAAATTACCAGTGGGTTCCGAAGTGAAACATACAGATTCAATCACGAAAGTATTAGAAGCTAAAGTGAATAAAGTATTGGGTACAGAGAATGGTAAAAAGAATCCTGTAGTAGAATCTACGATTGCAAATATTGCAGTAGGTGCAAGCGATCCGATGAGAGGAGACAGAAGTACTCGATCTGAATTGGGCCGTATACAAGTCAATTTTGTAGAGTTTGAAAAACGTCATGGTGTTTCTACGATGCCTTATTTAGAAGCTATTCGTAAGGAGATGAAAGGCATACCTGGTGCGGAAATCACAGTAACACAAGAGTCTAACGGCCCCCCAACAGATCCTCCGGTAAACATTGAAATTCAGGGAGATGATTTTGATAAATTAATTAAAACTGCTGTTGGATTAAAGAACTATTTAGATGCTGCACAGATTCCTGGTATCGAAGAATTAAAGATGGATGTAGACTTACAAAATCCTGAATTAACCTTAACAATTGACAGAGACCGTGCATTGATTGAAGGTGTATCATCGGCTCAAGTAGGAATGCAAATTCGTACGGCCTTATTTGGTAAAGAGATTTCTAAAATCAAAGACGGTAAAGACGAATATAAAATTCAATTACGTAATCAAGAAATGCAACGTAAAAATTTAGTAGACTTATTAAATATGCGTTTGTCTTTCCGTGATATGGCTGCCGGTGGAATGGTAAAAAATATTCCAATCAGTTCTTTGGTTAAAGTAGAACCTACAAGTACTTTAGGTAGCGTAAAAAGAAAGAACCAAAAAAGGCAAATCCAATTAAGTTCAAATGTATTAGCGAACGAAGGGTATAACCCAACTGCTGTAAATGCGGTGATCGCCGAATATATTGAGAACTATAAAGGCATCGCAGAAGGCGTGACAGTTCAACAAACTGGTGAGAACGAACAACAATTAGAAACAGTTGCATTCCTTGGTAAAGCCTTGATCATTGCATTGATGTTGATCTTGTTCACCTTAGTATTACAATTCAATTCTATCTCTAAGTCAGTGATTATCTTAACGGAAATCTTATTTAGTATCATTGGGGTATTATTAGGATTTGCTTTAACTGGCATGAAAGTATCTGGTATCATGACTGGACTTGGTATTGTTGGGCTAGCAGGTATCGTTGTTAAAAACGGTATCCTAGTGATTGAGTTCGCAGATGAATTAAGAAGCCGTGGGTACAAAACAAGAGAAGCAGTGATTCAAGCTGGTAAGACAAGAATTATTCCGGTACTCTTAACTGCACTTGCTGCCATCCTTGGCTTCATTCCAATTGCAGTGGGTTTCAATATCAACTTTGTGACTTTATTTAGCGAGCTAAATCCACATATCTTCTTTGGTGGCGATAACGTGGCATTCTGGAAGCCTTTAAGCTGGACCATTATTTTTGGATTGGCATTTGCTTTCTTTATGACCTTATTTATTGTTCCTGCCATGTATTTAATTGCGGAAAGATTACGTCGTCCAATGCGTCGTCAATTTGGTGGCAAGTGGATTAGCATGTTGGGTATTCCTCCTTTAACTTTTGTATTCATTCCATTGATGTTTGTAAGCACCTGGATTCACAATAAACAAGTGAAGAGAAGGGCTGCAAAAAACAACGCTAACGGCGATAGTGTATTCAATGGCTCTTGGTTTTAACCACGTATCCTTGAAACATTGGTTTTTAAATTAAATTATAACCCCTCGAAATATTCGAGGGGTTTTTTTATACAGATGAATTAGTTTTGTATTGGTTTATAATCACCAATTAAAATTTAAATTATGTCAGTACACGAAATAGACTATCAAATTTTTGGAGAAGAAATGCAATACGTTTCTATTGAATTAGATCCTCAAGAAACAGCGATTGCTGAGCCCGGCGCATTTATGATGATGGAAGAAGGTATTCAAATGGAAACCATCTTTGGAGACGGCACACAACAAGACAGTAGTATTTTAAATAAATTATTCCAGGCAGGTAAGCGTGCTTTGGTTGGAGAGAGCTTGTTCATGACGGCTTATACCAATACACAATATGGAAAAAAGAAAGTAAGTTTTGCCTCTCCTTATCCTGGAAAAATTATTCCAATGTTCCTACCAAATTTAGGTGGAAAAGTAATTTGTCAGAAAGATGCTTTTTTATGTGCTGCTAAAGGAGTGAATATTGGCATTGAGTTCCAACGCAAACTAGGTACAGGCTTATTTGGTGGGGAAGGATTTATTATGGAAAAATTAGAAGGCGACGGCATGGCATTTTTGCACGCTTGTGGCCATGTGGTAGAAAAAGATTTACAAGCTGGTGAAGTATTAAAAGTAGATACTGGTTGTATCGTTGGTTTTACTTCTAACGTCAATTATGATATTCAATTTGTAGGTGGAATTAAAAATACATTATTCGGTGGCGAAGGCTTATTCTTTGCTTCACTCACTGGGCCAGGAAAGGTTTGGATACAAACTTTGCCTATTAGCCGTTTAGCAGGTCGCATCTTAGCTTATGGAACCTATAAACGTAAGGAAGAAGGAAGCATCCTAGGCGGGATTGGTAATATCCTTGACGGAGACGGATGGAAATAGCATTAAAAAGGGCGCATCTTGATGCGCCCTTTTTAATGCTATTTAGTATGCGTTTAAAAACTCAATTGATTCGATAAACGCTTTAATTCAATCTCTGCAATTTTTGCACTGAACTTTAAACTAGTTAATCTAAAGCCTGCTGTTTCAAAACTTTGTTGTGCTTGTTTTACATCTACAATAGTTGCTTCTCCTAATTTAAATCTATCCATCACCAAGGTCAATAACGCATCTGACATTTCATAGTTCTGAATTTCAGTTGGAGTTTGCTTTATACTGTTTTGATAGTTCTGATAGGTTTTAAATAATTCTGTTGCTAAACTTTGTGCAGTATTATCGTATTGTATTTTTGCACTCACTGTATTGATCTGTGCATTTTTATATGCACGCTTATTTGAAGTTCCAGCATAAATTGGAATACTCAAATTAAATCCTAAGAATGGACCATAGCTTTCATTTAATAAGATGAAACCCGCTGCTGATTTATTGCTATTGTAATTGAATCCTGTATTGGCTCTTAAGGTTGGATACATCAAAGCCTTTGTTTCTTTTTCTAAAAACTGATTCACATTAATCAATTGCTGTGCAGATTGTAACAATGGGTGCGCTTTCATTTTAGATTCTACATCAGACAAAATCATTTTCTGGTCTACCTGAATACTATCAGTGAAAATATAATTTGAATTGGCTGGCAGCACCATAGTATTGTATAAATCTGCTTTTACTTGATCTAATACCAGTAACTGATTTTGCTTGGCTTGTAATAAAGCATTTAAATCTAAACTAGACTGAAGCAAATCTGCTTGATTGGCTACACCAAGTTCTTGTCTTGTTTTTACAATCGCAACCCTTTGTTCAGAAGCTTCGATTGATTTTTCAATTGTTTTTAAAAACGCAAGCTGTCGAATAACATTATAATATTGTTGCATCACTGTGGAACTTGTGTTCAACATTTGTGTTTGCAATACAGCTTCTGTCTGTTTTTGAATACTTTCTAGACGATCTTTAGTGGCAGCAATTCTATAACCATTGAATAAGATCATGGTTGCTGTTAAACCACCATTTAAGGTAGATCCATCCACGCCACTTCTTGTCGTATTTCTAGATGCATCCGGAAATGTTTGATTGATTGTTGTGAGCGTATTGTTATTGGTACCATTTGCTGTCACAGTTGGAAGTCCTCCAGCAACACCATAATTGTTATTGTTTTGGGCAATCGACAAGTTATTTTCAACCAACTTAATATCGTAGCTATTTTGAATGGCGATGGTCACTGCCTCTTTTAAACTTAAATTATTTTGTGCAGCAATTTTTTCTTGTGAAAATAAAAGCACCAATAATAATAAGACGATAAAACTATTTTTTTGCATACTATAAATTTAATCCACCGATTGTAAAAAATGCGATTTGGCAAGGTTTTTTACATCAGCGGCGGATTCACATTGACTTAAATTCTATTTTACGAGGGTTCCTACCGATTCGCCCTGTACAATCTTCATTAAACTACCTGGCTGATTCATGTCAAAGACAATGATTGGCAATTTGTTCTCCATACAAAGGGTAAATGCAGTCATGTCCATAACTTTCAAATTCTTAGAGATACAATCTTGGAAGCTAATGGTCTCGAATTTTTTTGCGTTTGGATTTTTCTCTGGATCTGCATCATATACACCATCTACTCTTGTGCCTTTTAAGATCACATCCGCCTTCATCTCTATCGCTCTTAATGAGCCTGCTGTATCTGTAGTGAAATAAGGATTGCCTGTACCTGCACCAAAAATTACCACACGCCCTTTTTCTAAATGTCTTAATGCTTTTCTTCTGATATAAGGTTCTGCCACCTGCTCCATATTGATTGCAGATTGTAGTCTTGTATACACACCAATTTTTTCTAGCATGGCTTGAATCGCCATGGCATTAATCACGGTTGCTAGCATCCCCATATAATCTCCATGCGCTCTTTCAATACCACTATCCGCCTCGTTCATCCCTCTGTAAATATTACCACCACCTATCACAATCGCTACTTCAACACCTAAGTCCACCAATTGCTTGATTTCATTCGCGTACTGCTCTATGATTTTTGGATTAAACGGATCGCCATTTCTTTCATTTCCCAATAAGGCTTCCCCAGATAATTTTAATAAGACGCGTTTGTACTTTGGCTCCATAGTCGTTGAGATTTATACTTGCAAGATACAAATTTTGGGGCAACAAAAAAGGGTCCTCCAATGTATCGGGGGACCCTTTTTATACTATAATGCTAGTTAATTACTACCTAGGTATTTGAACCATTTGTATTTTTTGCATGAAGCACAATTCACTTGCACAACAAAGCCCCCATAAATGGGGGCTTTGATAAATTTATAGACTAAAAGAATAAAAAATAAATTCTTTAATTTTTTATTCTTAACCTAAGGCTACACGCTTGAATTCAGTTACTTTAATATCTGCACCAACGCTCTTAACGTGGTCACCCACTGTTTTAGAACCGTCTTTAACAAAAGACTGTGCTAATAAAGTTTGCTCCTTAAAGAAAGCTGCAATTTTACCTTCGGCAATTTTTGCAATCATTTCCTCTGGCTTACCTGCCATCTTTGGATCTTCTTTCATTGTGTCAATGATGATGGCTCTTTCACGAGCTACTGTTTCAGCAGGAACTGATTCTGGATCTACCGCTACTGGGTTCATCGCAGCAATTTGCATTGCTAAGTCTCTACCTAATTCAGCTGCCTCGGTAGATAATCCTACCAACACACCCATTCTGTAAGAACCGTGAATATAAGAAGCCACATAAGGCGCATCTACTCTTTCTAATTTTACAGCAATTTTTTCACCGATAGATGCTAGTTTATCATTGATCATGTCGGCAACAGTTGTACCATTAATGCTCACTGCATTTAATTCGTCCACTGTTTTTACATTGTTTGCAACCGCAGCATCAGCGATAGTTTGCGCGAATGCAACGAACTCGGCGTTCTTAGAAACGAAATCTGTTTCACAAGAAATACATACCACAAAACCTGTTTTATTATCAGCAGAAGTTTGTGCAATAATCACACCTTCTTTTGCTTCACGATCGCTACGCTTTGCAGCCACTTTTTGACCTTGCTTACGTAACCAATCAATCGCAGCTTCAAAATCTCCGTTTGTTTCTGTCAAAGCTTTTCTACAGTCCATCATACCAGCACCTGTAGCTTGACGTAATTTATTAATCTCTGCAGCAGTTATTGCGCTCATAAAATATTTTTTAAAATTAAAATACAATTGGGTCATTAGTACCCTTCGGATACCAATAACCCAATTGGGATAGTATATTATTTTCTTACTGGACCACGAGAGCCAGTAGTTATACGACGCTTAGGAGCACCTGGAGCTGATGGAGCAGCACCCGCACCACGCTTAGCTCTTCCGCCTTCTGCGTTTGCTTCGGCTTCCATTCTCTTAGCCTTTGCTTCTAATTCGTTGTTACCTTCTTCTACTTCACCTTCGTCATCTTTAGAAGCTTGACGCTCAGCCAAACCTTCTGCGATTGCAGCAGTGATGTAGTTCGTAATGATTGCAATTGATTTTGTAGCATCATCATTTGCAGGAATAGAAAAATCTACTTTATTTGGATCACAGTTGGTATCAACCATTCCAAAAGTTTGAATTCCTAAACGCTTAGCTTCTGCTAATGCGATATGCTCATGTCCGATATCTACTAAGAATAAAGCTGCTGGTAAACGACCCAATTGAGCGATACCACCTAATACTTTTTCCATTTTATCTTTATCACGACCTAATGTTAAACGCTCTTTTTTAGTTAAGCTTTCAGCACTTCCGTCGCCCAACATTTTCTCAATGCTTTGCATTTTCTTAACGCTCTTACGAACTGTGTTGAAGTTAGTCAACATACCACCTAACCAACGCTCTGTAGCGTAAGGCATGTTTACTTTCTTAGCACACTCGCTAACGATTTCTTTTGCTTGCTTTTTTGTAGCTACAAACATGATCTTTTTACCGCTCTTAGCAATTTGCTTTAAAGCAGCAGCAGTCTCTTGTAAGTGCTCTACAGTTTTGTTCAAGTCAATGATGTGAATGCCTTTCTTTTCAGCGAAAATGTAAGGTAACATTTTTGGATTCCACTTCTTTTTAAGGTGACCAAAGTGTACGCCAGCTTCTAAAAGTTGCTGTTGAAGTGAAGTATTATTTTCCATTTGTATAAATTGTAATAATGAATTAATGTGATTGTATTAACGCTTGCTAAATTGGAAGCTTCTACGTGCCTTCTTGTGACCGAACTTCTTACGTTCAACACTTCTTGGATCACGCTTCAATTGACCAGCCGCTTTTAAGGTTGGACGAACTTCAGGGTTTAACTCTACCAATACACGAGCAATACCTAATTTGGCTGCTTCTGCTTGACCTTTCATACCACCACCTGTTGCGTTAATTACGATATCGTATTTACCTTCAACACCAGCTGCTTTTAAAGGCGCTTCTACTTGATTTTGTAAGTATACTAAAGGAAAGTATGCTTTATAATCTTTGTCATTCACAGTGATCTTTCCAGAACCTTTGCTGACGAAGACGCGTGTTACCGCTTCCTTACGACGACCTACTGCATTTGTTTGCTTTTCCATTTATTTATATTTGGAATTAATTAAAATTTAAATTCTTTAGGTTGTTGTGCAGTATGAGGGTGTTTGTCACCAGCATATACAAACAATTTTTTAACCATCTTACGTCCTAAACGGTTTTTAGGTAACATCCCTTTTACCGCTCTTTCCATAATTACTTCTGGACGACGCTTGATTAAATCTTCAGCAGCTTCTTCCTTCTTACCACCTGGGTAACCAGAATAGTTCAAGTAAACTTTATCGTGGAATTTGTTTCCAGTCAATTGTACTTTTTCTGCATTAATAATGATTACATAATCTCCACAATCAACGTGAGGAGTGTAATAAGCTTTGTTCTTACCACGTAGAACTGCTGCGATTTTTGAAGCGATACGTCCTACGGTTTGATTAGTACCATCAACAATGTACCAGCCATGTTTAACGGTAGCCGCGTTGGCGTGCTTCGTGGTGAAATGTAGTTTACTCATAATCTTTTGTTTAAATGAGGCTGCGCTATCCCGCGAGCCATAAATTATCCCCTTTTATAAGGGAGGGCAAAGGTAAGGAGGGATTGGACGTATTTACGCGTTTTTATGGACTATTTT
>CAMDNL010000054.1 GCA_945902975.1 Chitinophaga pinensis | reverse complement strand
CATAACTGGGAAGGGGTAAGTAAGGATTTAAAAGTGGCCACTAAGTGGAACGAACAAAAAAATGAAATTGAACAAATTTCAATTGTAGTGAATGTAGCTACATTTAATAGTGGTCTTTCTAGCAGAGACAGCCATATGATGGAAGTGTTAGACGGGCTCACTTATCCAAGAATTATATTTAGCAGTAATAGTGTGCAGTATACACCAGACGGCATACTTGTAAAAGGTAAATTACAGTTTCATGGCGTAGAGCGAATGATAGAGACCAAAGTAAAACAAGAAAAGATCAATCGTAGATTGGTGTTTAGCGGTAGCCTTCCCGTTTTATTAGAAGACTATAAAGTAGAAAGACCAGGATTATTATTTGTAAAAGTAGATAACTTAGTTAAGATAGATTTTCAGGTAGCGTATAATAATTAGAAAATTAACCTAGTAAGGTTTTAATTTTTCTATAAAGATTAATTCAAGGCCTTGTCTGCGCAACAACTACTTGCAAAGGAGTCTGGCTTTGCCTTAAATGCAAAACCCATTCCCATAATATAACCCATGGCATCTTTCAAAGCCTCATTGCTCTTAAATTGACTATTGGTATTGATGTCGGCATGTACTTCCATTTCCACATCATGTTCAATGAATAAATCGCAAAGAGAATAGGCAATTTCAACACTCTTTGAAACTTCAAGTAACATCCTTTCTTTAATGTGCAATGTTTGATTTGTTTTCTCGTTATGAATAAACATGAATCCGCCATTTTTTTCTCTTAAAAAAACAATGACAGTGGCAAATTCTGTTACAGATTGTTTTACCTGACTATCAGTGCCTATATACACTTTGAGTTTATTATTTTTTGCAGTTTCTTCTTCGATACACTTTTTTACATGCTCAGCTATTGGTATCGAAATTATTTCTCCGCTAAATTTACGCCAAACCATATGCATCGTTTTAGTACCTACAATGTAAGACTTTTATACATATAGCCATATTAAGGAAAGAATAAGTTTTACCTATTTTTTGCACTCAACTTATGATTCCATTTCCTTCTTAGTAATCAAGCCCATCATTTGTTTCATGGTCTTATCCATGCCTTCTGGGCTACCATCTAAAAATATGACATTGCCTTTTCCATATTCTGCAAAGTTCTTAATGGCTTCTGTCCACATACTAAACAAAATGACATTCGTATCTAAATTTGCTTGCTTCATTTCTTCTGCAGCCTCTGTCATACCCTTAGCCACTTCTTGTCTGAATAGGGCAACACCTTGACCTCTCAATTGCGCCGCTTCTTTCTCGGCTTGTGCAGATATTTTAATTGAATTACCTTCGGCTTCGGCAGCTTTTGTTTTTGTAATTAATAAAGCCTGTCCTTCATTTTCTGCAGCTGCTTTTAAATTATTACTAGCCACCACCTTACTCATACTATCCATAACCACTTGATCAAAAGTGATATCATTAATTTGAAGGTCTTGCAAATGGTATCCCCACTCCTCTAAACTATTATCAATTTGTTCTTTTACAAAGTCAACAATTTCTCTACGTGCCGTTAACACTTCGGCTTGACGCTTTGTAGCCACATAGGCTCTAATACTTCCTTCAACCGTTCTCACAAGGGCCTGCATCAAATCCTTATTACTAATAAATTTAAAAGCAACCTTTTTTACTGTTTCTTCCTCAGAGTTTTGAACAG
The DNA here is from genome assembly GCA_945902975.1 of Chitinophaga pinensis. Lineage (GTDB taxonomy): Bacteria > Bacteroidota > Bacteroidia > Chitinophagales > Chitinophagaceae > Sediminibacterium > Sediminibacterium pinensis_E. The sequence continues at coordinate 7,844 of CAMDNL010000054.1, read as the reverse complement.
AGTATAATAACATACTCTTAAAATAAACATTCGCTTGGTCAATGGTCACCGCCTGAAACTCCAATTCTATACTTTGATTTTGAATACTAACTCTTCTAAAAATGCTTTCAATAAAAGGGATCTTAAACCTTAAACCAGGCAGCATAATTCTTTGGTACTTACCAAACATGGTGATGATGGCGATGGTACCTTGATTAACAACCACGACGCTAAAAAATAGCAGTGATAAAATGGATATACCGATGACTAAAGATTCGAGCATAAAAAATAGTTTAATGAATTAAATTTTACTGGCTTTCCATACACATATTAAGTAGAATTGTTGGATAAACAATCGGCATTTTATTAAATTAATCGAATATTGTCTATCAATCCAGAAAGCATAATTTTTCCTTATCTTTTTCCGTGTTGTAATTTGGTCAAAATCCCCTTTTTGTTAAACACATTATTAGAATACAGACTAAGAAGTTTAGCTTCGTAAATAAATTTTTAATAATGGCTGTATTGATTTTTCTTATTCTGCATTGGTACCTTTCCTTATTTGGTCAGACTTTTTACCTACATCGTTATTCTGCGCACAAAATGTTTACTATGTCTCGTTTTTGGGAGAAGTACTTCTATATTTTTACTTGGGTAACCCAAGGCAGTTCTTATTTAAATGCAAGAGCCTATGCGATCTTACACCGTATGCATCATGCATATAGTGATACAGAGAAGGATCCACACACGCCACATTTTTTCAAAGAGGTTTTCACCATGATGATGCATACTAAGAATGTGTATAATGGTGTATTGCACGGTACACTAGAAGTTGAAAAACGATTCGATAAAAATTTTCCTGTTTATCCAAAAATTGATAAAATCGCAGACCATACCGCAACTAGGTTATTATTTGCTGGACTATATATTTTATTCTACATCAACTTTGCCACAGCATGGTGGATGTATTTATTACTACCAATCCATTTTTTAATTGGTCCAATACAAGGGGCGATTGTTAACTGGGCGGGTCATAAGTACGGGTATCGTAATTTCCCAGGAGAAAAAGACCAATCAAAGAATACCTTATTCATAGACTTCTTAATGTTAGGAGAATTATTTCAAAATAACCACCATCATGCAGGAGCAAGACCAAACTTTGCAGCTAAGTGGTGGGAGATTGATCCGGTATATCCAATTATCAAATTATTCAACAAGGTTGGTATTATTAAGTTAATCCCTCTGAAATATTGATTCAGTTTCTTCATTAACTTTTGAAAACAAAAAGGGTCTATGAATTTGACTTCATAGACCCTTTTATTTTGAACCGTATTTTTAATACTCTACAACATTCATCTTACTGAATTAGTCAGCAGCATACATCCTTCTGTACAATTGATTTGCCATATACACGCCATTGGTTTCTTTGTTCTTATTAGCCCAAGCCTTAAACTTTGGATGGTCATGGATTGTCTTGTAGTCTTGCTCAGATGTCCAATGACCAATAGTACAATTTCTGTAGGTTTTAGTGGTATCTGATGCAGCTAATTTAAAGTAGCTATAATAATTCTTTGGGAATCCCATTTCGGCCATAATGGTGTTGATTTCCTTTAAGCTAGCAAGATAGGTTTTCTCCATATCTGCATTTTTAACATCATAAAAATGGATAGAATTGATTGCATTTTGAGCAGAAGCGGTCATGTTAAATCCGATTACTGCAAACATTAGTAGAAAAATCACTTTTTTCATAATTGATATTTTTTATAATTAAATTCATTAATTTTTATATTCCCCTTGCCAGCCTTCTTTTTTTTTTAAGATTTTCGATATGGGCTATATGAGGCTATCATTTATTTAGTAGCTAAAGGCAAATCTGAATTATAGATGTCTCTGTGAAACATCAATTTACCGTCTACTCTTTTCCAAAGGATCATATATTTTCCTTTGTCAGCTGGAGCACCATCTTTTGTAAAAATTTCATACTTACCTTCTTCTGTAACATATTGCTCATCACCCCAAACTTCTACTGTAGTTAACTTTGCAGAACCAATACCTGCATTTAAATCTTGTGAAATCTTGCTTATTAATGCAGTTCTACCTTCAACAGATGGCGCATTTGGATTCATCCATTTTGTATCTGTTGTATAAAGGCTTGCAAATCCAACTGAATCAGATTTACTTACAGCTGTTTCAAAGGCCAAATTCGCTGCAGCAATTTCTTGTTTTGCAGTTTCTAAATCAAATGCCGGTTTTGTAGCTGTTTGACACGCAATTAAGCTAGATGCAATTAATGCTGAGAAAAGTACTTTTTTCATAATTGTTCGTATTTATTTTGAAACCCCAAGAAACTCCATTTACCACCTTAAACTACATAATTACCTAATTTATTTGTTCCATCTTATGATTTTGGAACAACATTTCTTGATTTAGATGCATTTTTTTAATGACCACATGATAAATTCACCCTTCAAATTAAAAATCAAATTATGAAAAAAGTATTTTTAGGATTACTTGTAGTAGCATCATTTGCTGCTTGTACTAATGCTGACAAAAAGACAACTGAAACTGCTGAAGCTACATCAGAAAAAGTTGAACATCTTTATAAGCCAACTTATACCGACAATTTTAAGATGGGAGATCAAAAGAATGTATTATTAGCCGAGCAATTTCACAAAGTATTGTTTGAGAAAGATTTTAAAGCAGCTGGAGACATGATGTCAGATACGGCTCTTATGAATGCCGAAGATGGATCAGTTGTCAAAGGCAAAGATTCAATTATAGCATATATGGAAAAGAACTTCAATGGAGTGACTTTTACAAACTATCAAATAGTTGCAATTTTCCCTGTAGTTGGAGAAAATGGCCACCAATGGGTAGATATGTGGGATGAGGCTGATTTAGTATTTGCAGATGGTAAAACACAAAAAGTACAATGGATGGACGCGTTTAGATTTGAAAACGGAAAAATTGTACATTTTGTTGGATTCGGGAAGGCTGTTAAGTAATCGTCTTTAGAGTTCATTTTAAGTTTAGAAAAATACAAAGGAGGCTCCTAGCAATAGGGGCCTCCTCCATTTTGAGTCATTCGCATCTATATTATATGTATATATAAAATAAATTATATATAATATGTCTTTATTTGAATAAACTAGCAATTGTTAGTAATATTGCAGTTATAAATTATACTTATGGTCGATTTATCAAATCTAGGAATTCAGCATTCAAATGTGCATGTAAATTTATCAAGCGATGCACTTATACAATTATCTCTTGAGACCGATAAGGGTTCGACTTTGTCAGATACCGGTGCATTGATTGTGTATTCAGGTGAGAAAACTGGAAGGAGCCCAAAGGATAAAAGAATTGTTTTAGAGGAAAGCAGTAAAGACAATATTAATTGGGGCGATGTGAATCAACCTATTGACCCTGCATCCTTTAACCAAGCAAAACAGCAAGCGGTTGCATTTTTTAATACCTGTGCAGATTTATTTATTGTTGATGGGTATGCTGTCTGGGATAAAAAAAATACAATCAAAGTAAGAATCATTTGTACTAAAGCGTATCACGCTTTGTTCATGTATAATATGCTTATTAGACCAACGGAACAAGAGTTAGCTAATTTCGGTACACCAGATTATGTACTTTATAATGCTGGTGCAACCAGTGCGGATATGTCTATCAAAGGGATTACTTCCACTACCTCTATCCAATTGTCATTTGAGCAAAAAGAAATTTTAATTTTTGGATCAGAGTATGCAGGTGAGATGAAAAAAGCAATTTTTTCACTACTCAATTATTTGATGCCATTGAATCAAATGCTATCTATGCACTGTTCAGCGAATGAATCTAAAAATGGTGCAGTGAGTTTATTCTTTGGATTAAGTGGCACAGGAAAAACGACTTTGTCAGCAGATCCAAATAGAAAATTGATAGGAGACGATGAACATATTTGGAGTGAAAATGGTATTTCAAATATTGAGGGTGGATGTTATGCAAAAGCAATTGATTTAGAGCCACAGAAAGAACCTCAAATTTTTCAGGCAATCAAAAAAGGAACTATTTTAGAAAATGTGGTCTATGATCCGGCAACAAAAAAAGTAGATTACACCAATAAGTCTATTACAGAAAACACGAGGGCTGCCTATCCGATTGAGTTTATACCAAATGCAAAAATCCCATGTGTAGGTGGCCATCCTAATCATATCATATTTTTAACCTGCGATGCGTTTGGGGTATTGCCTCCAATTAGTAAATTAAATTCAGAGCAAGCGCAGTACCATTTTATAAGTGGATATACTGCAAAAGTAGCAGGTACCGAAATGGGTGTAACAGAGCCAGTGGCTACCTTCTCTTCTTGTTTTGGTGCAGCTTTTATGGTATGGAAGTCGACTGTTTATGCAAAATTATTAGCAGAAAAAATGATGCAGCACAATACAAGTGTTTGGTTAATTAATACAGGATGGATTGGAGGAGGATATGGTGTAGGAAAAAGAATAGATTTAAAATACACAAGGGCAATCATCGATGCCATTCATGAAAATGTATTCGATAATGTTGCTTTTCATACAGAACCTTATTTTAATTTATCTATTCCTGAAACTTGTGTAAACGTGCCGAGTGCTATTTTAAATCCAATAGATGCTTGGTCCGAAAAAGAGGCTTATGAGCAACAAGCTGCTAAATTAAAAACGCTTTTTGACAATAATATTATAAAGTTTCAATAAGGTAGGTATCAACATAATAATTGTCAATCGTAGTTGATTCATTATTGACCCAATAATTGTAATATGGAAAAATCAAGAATCGATCTGCCAATTGGAATTACACTAGACCGTTTTATTAAGAGTAATCAAAGTCAATATCCAAATGCTGCAGGTGATCTATCGCAATTATTGAGGGATATTGCCCTTGCCTCAAAAGTTGTTAATAGAGAAATTAATAAGGCAGGCCTTATTGACATTATGGGCTATGTGGGTGTAACGAATACTGGAGGAGACCGTCAACAAAAATTAGATTTACTAGCCAATACAAGATTTACAAGGGCCTTATTAAAAGGAGGAGAAGCCTGTGGTATTGCATCAGAAGAAACAGAACAATTTATTGATTTAAAAAATGATGGTAAATACATTGTTGCCATTGATCCACTAGACGGCTCTAATAATATTGATGTGAATGTGTCTATTGGGACTATTTTTTCTATTTATAAAAAACAAACTCCACCAAACGAACCTTTAACAGAAGCTGATTTTTTACAAAAAGGGCGTGCACAAATTGCAGCAGGATATATTTTATACGGCGCTTCTACCATGCTGGTATTTTCAACAGGGAACGGTGTGAATGGGTTTACTTATGAAACCACTTTAGGAGAGTATGTATTGTCACATCCATCCATGGTATTTAATAATGCGAAAACTTATTTTTCAATGAATGAGGGGCTCAGTTTCGATTTATTAGACAAGGGGGTGACTACATATATCAATGAGTGTAAGGAAAAAAGAATGTCAGGAAGGTATATAGGATCTTTAGCAGCCGATTTTCATCGTAATTTATTAAAGGGAGGTATTTTTATATATCCAAGAACCAATCAATATCCAAATGGGAAATTGAGGTTATTGTTTGAAGCAAATGCGATGGCTTTATTAGCAGAACAAGCCGGTGGCCTAGCATCTGCAAATGATACAGCTATTTTAGATATACAACCCACTAGTATTCATCAAACTGTACCATTTTACACTGGTCCAAAAGAAATGGTTTCAGACTTACTAGCACATATTAATCTTTAGCAATTTTTATGAATACATTTTTTGACTATCAAAATACACAAGTAGCAAACTTACCCTTGCATCTTAGAAAGTATATTGTGCCTCAAGACTATGAAAAATATACACCAATAAACCATGCGGTGTGGCGCTATGTAATGCGTCAGAATTATAGCTATTTAAAAAATGTAGCTTACTATCCATATATACCTGGTTTAAAAAAAGCAGGATTAACTATTGAGAAAATTCCAAGCTTACAAGAAATTAATGATGCACTTAAACTTATTGGATGGGGAGCAGTCACAGTAGATGGATTTATTCCACCTGCCGCATTCATGGAATTCCAAGCATACAGGGTATTAGTAATTGCTGCAGATATTAGACAACTAGAACATATTGAATACACCTCCGCGCCAGATATCATTCATGAATCTGCAGGGCATGCGCCAATTATTAGTGATACCAAATACAATCAGTACTTAAGTTATTTGGGCTCTATTGGAACCAAAGCATTATTCTCTTCTAAGGATTATGCTTTATATGAATCTATCAGATCACTTTCTATTTTAAAGGAAATACCCAATGTAGATCAAAAGGAATTAGCCGAGGCGGAAGCGCTGGTACTATACAATCAACAAAACTTAGGCGCTCCATCCGAGATGGCTTTGTTAAGTCGACTACAATGGTGGACGGTCGAGTATGGCTTAATTGGCGATATTGACCAACCTAAAATTTATGGTGCAGGTTTACTTTCTTCTATCGGTGAAAGTGCATCCTGCATGGATCCTAAGGTTAAAAAAATCGAATACACCATTGATGCATTAACTTATGGGTACGATATTACAAAAGAGCAACCACAACTTTTTGTTACGCCCACATTTCAAAATTTAATAGATGTTTTAGAGGCGTTTGAGTCTACAATGGCTTACAGAGTTGGCGGACTTGAAAGTGTATCAAAGGCAATAGAATGTAAAAATATTTGCACTGCAGTATTTAGTTCAGGATTGCAATTGTCTGGCGTGATTAGTAAAGTATATACCGATGCCAATCATGCAATTAAATACATTAATACACAGGGACCAAGCTCACTTGCGTTTAAGGATCAATTAATCGCAGGCCATGATGTAAACTACCATGCACATGGGTTTGGATCTCCAGTTGGTAAACTAAAGGGTGCGTCTAAGTCATTAGAGGACTACAGTACAGAAGATCTTGCATCGGCTGGTATGATTGTAGATCAGGTGATTGCGTTGACATTTGAGAATGGCATTTTAGTTGAAGGAAAATTAGTAGGTCAGACTTATATGGAAGATAAATTGGTCTTACTCAGTTTTGCAGATTGTAAAGTGACTGACAATGAAGGCAATGTATTTTTTGAACCAGCATGGGGCATGTTTGATATGGCCATTGGACATGCAATTGTTTCTGTATTTAATGGGACAGCAGATAAAAATGCAATCGAAGATCAATTGTATGTTTCTGAACAACCAACCTACCAACAAAATTATACAGCGAAGGACTTACAATATCAATCCTTATTTAAACAAATAAGGGATTATAGAGAGCAAGGCAAATCAGACGATTCCTTGAATGAAGTTTGGCAGCAAATTAAAAATGATTTTGAAACAGATTGGCTTGGTGGGATGGAGTTATTAGAATTAGCGGATACGATGCCAACACAACAAGTATTGGCCAACGAATTAAGAACTTACTTGAATGGACAGTCTAATACTTATCCAACCTTTTCAAAATTAATCAGGGATGGATTAAAAATAATTGATGCTAAACTAAAGTTTGAATAATTGCCCAAGCAAGCTCAGTCTCGTTATTGGATAGGGCTGCTTTAATTTCTTGAATTTTTTCTGAAGACAATTTCAATTCATTGACAGCAGTCAATGCAGGTAGGATATTGGTATTTGCTAATTGCGCTTTTTCATTAGGGGTAAATGAATCACTTTCTTTTATTGCATTAGGTAACTGATCAAATCCAATCCCTAATTTTGTATTTGGCTTTTCTACTTTAAATAAATTCGCTTCTGTAATTCTTGCATACCAGTCTCCTCCAAGACGAGCCACTAAATCTAATTTAGCTTGATCAATATGATT
>CAMDNL010000053.1 GCA_945902975.1 Chitinophaga pinensis | reverse complement strand
CGCTCTATGACCTTTGTATATTGTTTTAGCTCCCAGTTTTTTCTTTTCTGCTCTACACCAAAATCATCTACCAATAATAAATCAGTCAACCCATTTTCATTTAAATACTGCACCATCACAGAACCAATAAAGCCTGCAGTACCGGTGATGACTATGGTGGGTTGTTTGGTCATTTATTTGGAAGCTAATTTATTTTCAATGGCAGTATCATAACTATTTTTCCAGCTAGCAATGGTTCCCCAATTTTCTCCATCCACAGTGATTGAACCATCTGTTACCTTACCTAAAACAGTAAAGCCAATATTTAATTGCTTAGCAGCAGCTTCAATTGAAGCCAATTGCGCAGTTGAACAAGAAACCACCACTCTAGACTGCGCCTCTCCCATCCAATAAGCATCTTTTCTTAAACTACTTCCATTTGAATTGACTTCAAAACCTTTATGATTATAAAATGCAGACTCTAATAAAGTAACAATTAATCCACCCTCACTAATATCGTGGGCACTTAAAATTGAGTGGTCTTTAATTAATGAACTTACTAATTGCTGTAAAGTAAATTCTTCATCTAAATCAAAATGTGGTGCCTGAGAAAAAGCAACGCCTTTTATTTTATTTAAATATTCAGAAGAGCCAATATCGTTTCTTTGTGTACCTAATAAAACAATTGTATCTCCGTTATTTTTAAAATCTAAAGTCATTCTGTTCTTCATATCCTCAATTATACCCACCATACCAATGGTTGGTGTAGGAAATACAGGACCATCTGGATTTTGATTGTAGAAACTTACATTACCCCCTGTTACTGGTGTGTTGAACTTTCTACAAGCAGCACCCATTCCCTCAACTGATTTTACAAACTGATAATACACTTCAGGATCATAAGGATTACCAAAATTCAAACAGTTGGTTACGCCAATAGGCTCGCCACCAGAACAAACAATATTTCTTGCAGCTTCTGCCACAGCAATCATGGCGCCTACTTCAGGATTTGCATAAACATATTTACTATTACAATCTACTGTCATGGCCAATGCCTTGCCTGTTCCTTTTGCAATTACTACGGATGCATCACTAGGTGCATTGGTAGAAGTATTTGCAGCACCCACCATGCTATCGTATTGTGTATAGACCCAACGCTTAGATGCAATGTTTGGAATTTGCACTAATTGCTTCACCGACTCTTGTAAGTTAGTCGTGTCTGCAACCGAACTCATATCAAATGCATTCACTTTTGCTAAATAAGCAGGCGCTTTGTATTCACGCGTGTATTGCGGAGCACCTCCACCTAAAACTAATTCATAAGCAGGTAAAGATGCTTCGAGTTCACCATGCATATAAAAATTCAATAAACCATCATCCGTTACTTCACCAATATTAGAACAAGACAAATCCCATTTTTCAAACACTGCTAAAACTTGCGCTTCTTTACCTTTCTCTACCACCATCAACATTCTTTCTTGGCTCTCACTTAATAATAATTCCCAAGCCTTCATGTTTTGTTGACGCGTAGGTACTTTATCTAAATCGATGCGCATACCTACTTGACCTTTCGCACTCATCTCTGCGGTAGAACAAATAATACCTGCGGCACCCATGTCTTGCATACCCACTACACCACCGGTTTCTATCACTTCTAAACAAGCTTCTAATAATTTTTTCTCTTGGAAAGGATCACCCACTTGCACTGCAGGTAATTCTTCAGCGCTATCTGCAGTAATTTCTGCTGATGCAAAACTTGCACCACCAATACCATCTTTTCCTGTTGCACTTCCTACAAAAAATACGGGATTCCCTTTGCCTAATGCAATGGCACTCACTGTTTTACCAGCTTTTACAATACCCACACTCATCGCGTTCACAAGTGGATTAGTATGATAACATTCTTCAAAATAGATTTCACCACCCACAGTAGGAACACCAAAACAGTTTCCATAATGTCCAATACCATGCACTACGCCTGCAAGCAAACGTTGTGTCTTTTTATCTTCTAATTTTCCAAAGCGTAAACTATTTAATGAAGCAATTGGACGCGCACCCATGGTGAAAATATCTCTTTGAATTCCACCTACGCCTGTGGCTGCCCCTTGAAAAGGCTCCAATGCACTTGGGTGATTATGTGATTCAATTTTAAATACCACGCCGTAATCATTTCCAATGTCCATTAAGCCTGCATTTTCTTCACCAGCAGCCACTAACATTCTTCCTCCATCACGCGGTAAAGTTTTTAACCACTTAATAGAATTTTTATAACTACAATGTTCAGACCACATTCCACTAAAAGCACATAACTCCGTGAAATTAGGCGTACGTCCTAGTTTCGTTTTTATACTTTCAAATTCTTCTTCGGTAAGTCTTAATTGTTGGGCTGTTTTAACAGTAATTTCCATGGTATTGGCTTATGCTTAAATTGATTTGGCGAAGGTACAAAACCAAGGACTTAACCTGCCATGGATTTACCAACATTCAAAGGCCTTGTTGTTAGTAGTTGAATAATAAATGAATTTGATTATCAATAGTTTGTAGCAGGATAACATATATATAATAATTTAATGTATGTATTTTATGCACATTTTACAATTTTTTAAAGCTATTTTACTAAAAAATATCAGAAAAGAGGATATCTTTGATCTAATTATTTATATTTTAAATTAATAATATATGTCATTAAGATCCGATGCAGTCAACCATGTAAGTCATTTTAAACCTGATTCACCAGATATTAAGAGTGCTAAAATCACTGGCGTATTTGGAGAAAGTGTATTCACCACAAAAACAGCAAGAGAATACCTAAGTGACGAAGCTTACAAAAGTTTAATTACTAGTATCAAGGGTGGTAAAAAAATTGATCGTACTGTGGCGGGTCAAATTGCTTCTGGTATGCGCGCTTGGGCTGAAACAAAAGGTGTAACACACTTTACACACTGGTTCCAACCTTTGACAGGTGCCACTGCCGAAAAGCATGACTCTTTCTTTACTTTAAAAGGTGATGGTACAGCAATCGAAGAATTTGATGGCGCTACTTTAATACAACAAGAACCAGATGCATCTTCTTTCCCTAACGGTGGATTGAGAGCGACATTTGAAGCAAGAGGTTATACCGCATGGGATCCTTCTTCTCCCCCATTCATTATTGAAATTGGCAACGGAAAAACATTATGTATCCCTACCATTTTCATTGCATACACTGGAGAGTCATTAGACTACAAAGCACCATTGATGAAAGCAGTGGATGCAGTCAACAAAGCATCTGTAACTGTTTGTAACTATTTTGACAAGAACGTAAATAAAGTCATCCCTACATTAGGATGGGAGCAAGAATATTTTGTAATTGACGAAGCCTTGGTGAATGCAAGACCAGATTTATTACAATGCGGAAGAACCGTATTTGGTTTCACACCTGCAAAAGGACAACAATTAGAAGATCATTACTTTGGATCTATTCCAGAAAGAGTGTACGCGTTCATGCGTGATTTTGAAAATGAATCTTACAAATTAGGTATTCCTTTAAGAACAAGACATAATGAAGTAGCGCCAGCTCAGTTTGAGTGTGCGCCAATTTTTGAAGAAGTGAATATTGCTGTGGATCATAACATTCTATTGATGGATGTAATGACACGTATTGCAAAAAGACATCGTTTAGTGGTTTTATTACACGAAAAACCATTTGCAGGCATCAATGGTAGCGGTAAACATAATAACTGGAGTTTAGCAACAGATACTGGCATTAATTTATTGGCACCAGGTAAAACACCTAAGACCAATTTAATGTTCTTGACCTTCTTTGTAAACACCATTAAGGCAGTACATGATTATGCAGATATCTTAAGAGCCTCTATCGCTTCTGCATCCAATGATTTCCGTTTAGGTGCGAACGAAGCACCTCCAGCAATCATCTCGGTATTCATTGGTGATTATTTAACGAAAGTATTGAACGATGTAGAAACGCGCGTTGGCAATAAGTTTGACGAGCAAGACGAAGCGATCTTGAAATTAGATTTACACAGAAGTATCCCTGAATTGATGATCGACAACACCGACAGAAACAGAACTTCTCCTTTTGCCTTTACTGGTAACAAGTTTGAATTCCGTGCAGTAGGTTCTACAGCGAACTGTGGACATCCAATGACGGTATTGAATACGATTGTTGCTGATACCTTAACAAAGTTTGCTGCAGAGGTAGATGCATTAATTGCAAAAGGTGAGAAGAAAGAAATTGCAATCATGCAAGTAATTCAAAAATACATTGTATCAAGTAAGAAGATTTTATTTGAAGGCGATGGTTATAGCGAAGCATGGCATCAAGAAGCAGAAAAAAGAGGCTTGTCTAATTTCAAGACAACACCTGTAGCATTAGATGCGATGGTATCCGATAAAGCAAAAAATTTATTCAGTGAAAATGGGATATACACCCATGGTGAATTAGAAGCAAGACATGAAATTGAATTAGAGAAGTACATTAAGAAGGTACAGATTGAAGCACGCTTGATGGGTGATTTAGCAACCAACCATATCATTCCTGCTTCTATTAAGTATCAAAATATACTGTTACAAAACGTAAGCCTACTGCGCGAAGCTGCTTTACCTGAAAAATTATACAAAGGACAAATGACTTTGTTAAAAGAAGTAAGCACGCATATTCAAGAAGTTTATGATAATGTGCATGAAATGGTAGAAGCAAGAAAAGTAGCAAATAATATTGAGGACACAAGAGCTAAAGCCATTGCTTATGAAGCTAAAGTAAAAGCGCAATACTTTGACAAGATTCGTTACCACGTAGACAAGTTAGAGGAATTGGTAGACGATGAATTATGGACCTTACCTAAATACAGAGAATTGTTGTTCTTGAGATAATTGAGAAAGTAAATATCAAGGATGATCCCCAAAGGTGAACCCCCAAACAATAATGCCTCGAATTATCGGGGCATTATTTATACAGGACTTTATAAAAGCGTAATTCAAAATACTAATTTTTCGCTCACTCTGCGCACTGCTCGAAAGCTCGCTCAAAATTGTATTTTGAATTACTTCATAGTAAATGTTTCAAGGAATTTAGTCGTGAAGTTTCCTTTTCTAAAATCTTCGTTCTGCATTAATTGTAAGTGAAAAGGTATCGTTGTTTTCACACCCTCAATCACATACTCGCTTAATGCACGATACATGGTATTAATCGCTTCCTCACGTGTTTGTGCCACCGTGATTAATTTACCAATCATTGAATCATAATAAGGAGGAATCACATAACCTGCGTATACATGACTATCTACACGCACACCATGACCACCTGGGGTGTGGAGTACAGTGATCTTTCCTGGTGAAGGTCTAAAATCATTGTATGGATCTTCGGCATTGATACGACATTCAATGGCATGCAATTGTGGTTCGTAATTCTTTCCAGATATTTTTTCGCCAGCAGCAATTTTAATTTGCTCTTTAATTAAGTCATAGCTCACTACTTCTTCTGTTACGCAATGTTCAACTTGAATACGCGTATTCATTTCCATGAAGTAGAAATTACGATGTTTGTCCACTAAAAATTCGATGGTACCTACGCTCTCATAATTGATTGCAGATGCAGCTTTGATTGCCGCTTCTCCCATTCTTTGACGCAGTTCTGGTGTCATAAATGGTGAAGGAGATTCTTCTACTAATTTTTGGTGTCTTCTTTGAATCGAACAATCACGCTCACTCAAATGACACACATTACCAAATTGGTCACCCGCTACTTGAATCTCAATATGTCTTGGCTCTTCCACAAATTTCTCCATGTACAAACCATCATTCTTGAAACTTGCAGCCGCTTCCATCTTTGCATCGTTGAATGCTTTTTCAATCTCTGATTCATTCCAAACAACACGCATTCCTTTTCCACCACCACCAGCTGTTGCTTTGATGATGACAGGATACACAATTTCTTTTGCTAATTTCTTAGCAGCGTCAATGCTTTCTAATAAACCTTCTCCACCTGGCACTACTGGAACACCTGCTTTGATCATCGTTTCTTTTGCGGTGATCTTATCCCCCATTTTATTAATCATCTCTGGGGTTGGACCAATAAATTTAATGCCGTGGTCTGCACAGATTTGCGCAAACTTGGCGTTCTCTGCTAAGAAACCATAACCAGGATGCACTGCATCTGCATTCGTGATTTCACAAGCCGCCATGATATGTGGGATATTCAAATAAGATTCTTGGCTCTTTGGACCACCAATACAAACAGCTTCATCTGCAAATTTTACATGCAAGCTATCTTTGTCTGCGGTCGAATACACTGCAACCGTTTTAATACCCATCTCTCTGCAGGTTCTAATGATACGCAAAGCAATCTCGCCTCGGTTGGCAATCAATATTTTTTTAAACATCTTTTAAATTTAAGTTAAACAGGTTGGGGATGACTGAGTGCAGGACCTTATGCAGGTTGCACTAAAAACAATGGTTGATCAAACTCTACTGGGCTTGCATCTTCAACCAAAATTTTCACAATCGTTCCTTTTACTTCTGATTCAATTTCATTGAACAATTTCATGGCTTCAATGATACAAACGACTTTACCTGAGCTGACTTCGGTTCCCTCTTCAGCCAATAATGGCTTATCAGGAGAAGCTCTTCTGTAAAAAGTACCAATCATTGGACTCTTGATAGTGATTAAATTGTCGGCAGCTGGGGCAGCAGCAGGAGCAGATGCCACTGGTGCGGCAGCAGATGGAGCAGTTGGTGCAGCTGCATACACTGTTTGAGCAGGCGCAGAGGTCACTGTGATTTTATCTTCTTTTTGCTTAATGGTTACTTTGCCATCTTTATCTTCGATGCTGATTTCTCCAATATTGCTTTTGTTAACTACCTTAATTAAATCGTGAATTTGCTTTAAGTCCATATTTGGTTAATTTGGACAAAAATGGGCTTTTTTTGCCAAAAAGCACAAAAAAAGGGTCATTTTTTATTAAAAATGACCCTTTTTTAAGGAATTTATATATGGCCTACTTTTAAAAAAGAGGCTAAAAAACTTACTTTACGCGTTCTACGTACTCCCCATTTTTGGTATTGATCTTAACTTTCTCCCCTTCGTTCACAAATAAAGGGACCATGATCGTCGCACCTGATTCAATGGTTGCTGATTTTAAAGCACGTGTTGCGGTATCTCCTTTAACGCCATTCTCACAATAAGTGATTAAGACATCCAATTTTTCTGGTAATTCAGCGCCAATTGGTAATTCGGTTTCTGTATTCATAAATACAAAAACTTCTGCCCCTTCAATTAGGTACTGAGGTGCGTCAATCATCTCTTCGGCCATCACAATTTGCTCAAATGTTTCATTGTTCATTAAGTTGTAACCGCTGTCATCCTTATATAAAAACTGAAATGTTTTTTTCTCAACACGCACTGGGTAAACGGTTTCACCGCTATTCCATGTTTTTTCAATAGAGCGCTTGTTGTCTACCCCTTTTAATTTAGCCCAGATTTTAGCTGCTGCACGAGCAGTTTTATTCTCTCCAAATTCTACTACAGAATATAAACTATTGTCCAATTTTAGGATCATGCCTCTTGTGATGTCTGATGTTGTTGCCATAAGTATGTTTTATTAAATGACTATGTGAAGCGCAAAAGTAGTACTTGCAAGTCATTTAGAAAAAAACATCAAATTTTTGTTGAGAAATAACGGAAAAAAAAGCTTGTTTAGCCTATTTTTGCGCCATAATTAATAAATAGAGACTATGTCAGTACTAGTAAATAAGCAATCTAAGATCATCGTACAAGGTTTCACAGGAACAGAAGGTAGTTTCCATGCCACTCAAATGATGGAATATGGAACACAAGTGGTTGGTGGAGTAACCCCAGGTAAAGGTGGCACAACCCATTTAGACCGCCCAGTTTTTAACACAGTAGCTGACGCTGTTAAAGCAACTGGTGCCAATGTGAGTATCATTTTTGTACCTCCAGCATTTGCTGCAGATGCGATTATGGAGGCTGCAGACGCAGGGATTGCTTTGGTTGTATGTATTACAGAAGGTATCCCAGTTCAAGATATGGTGAAAGCAAAGAATTTCTTAGCAGGTAAACACACAAGATTAATTGGACCAAACTGTCCGGGTGTGATTACAGCAGAAGAAGCTAAAGTAGGTATCATGCCTGGCTTTATTTTCAAGAAAGGAACTATTGGAATCGTTTCAAAGAGCGGTACATTAACCTATGAAGCAGCGGATCAAGTAGTGAAAGCTGGATTAGGTATCACCACTGCCATTGGTATTGGCGGTGATCCAATCATTGGAACCACTACAAAAGAAGCGGTTGAATTATTAATGAACGATCCAGAAACAGAAGGTATTATTATGATTGGTGAGATTGGTGGTAGCATGGAAGCAGATGCAGCTAATTGGATTAAAGACAATATGAGAAAACCAGTGGTAGGATTTATCGCAGGTCAAACAGCGCCTCCAGGACGTCGTATGGGTCACGCTGGTGCCATCATTGGTGGTGCAGATGATACTGCAGAAGCAAAGATGAAAATCATGGCGGAATGTGGTATCCACGTTTGTGCAAGCCCTGCAGATATTGGAAAGACAATGGCTGCAGCTTTAAAGAAATAAGCAATCAAGCGAATATCCAATACATTAGATGATTGGAATAAAGGAATCCCTTAGTATCAAATGCTAAGGGATTTTTTATTGTATTTTTGGAACATGAAGATGAAGATTAACCTGCGCATTGTATACGCTACCCTATTATTATGTTGTGTTTTATTGAGCACGCAATCCCTAGCGCAACAAAAACCACTCAGCATCCATTTTACTGCACCAACAGAAATGTATTTAGGGGAAACTTTAAAATTAAAAGTGCAAGTGAAGCATCAATTAACAAAAGAACAAACAGGTACGCTTCAATTTGCATTGTACAATGCTGAAACAAAAAAATCGGTGGATGGATGGTTCTTGAATTTTTTCCCCTTTCAATATTTCACGACCATTAAGAATGAAATTTTTGAAACTGAATTTCCTTTTACTGTACCAAATGATTATAAAGGAAAGTTTAGCATTGAATTAGTTGCAAAAGTAGACTCGATACAAGACAGTATCCGCATTGATATACCCACTTTCATTAAGCAATAAAGATTGGAGCAAAACACTTCCCATAAAAAAATAGACTACTTAATTATTGGTCAAGGCCTTGTGGGTACTTGGTTAAGTTATTATGCTATGCAAGCAGGAAAAACTTGTATGGTGGTGAATGACAGCCATACTGCTGCTGCATCTCAGGTAGCAAGTGGCGTGATTAATCCTGTTACTGGCAGACGCATTGTGCAAACATGGATGATTGATACTTTTTTACCATTTGCATTAAAAGCTTATTCGGATTTAGGTGCGCAATTAAATGCAACAATTGTTCGCGAAGCGCCTGTGGTATTAATTCATCCTTCCGTGCAAATGCAAGAAAGTTTTGAATACCGTTATGAACACGAGAATGTGTATTTACAAAAAAATACCGCATCCGATTTTGAAGCTTTCATGCATACGCCTTTTGGAACAGGACAAATCAATCAAACGGTTTGGATAGATCTAAATTTAATGATAGCAGGATGGCGTGCGCAATTAATCAAGCATCATCAATACATAGA
>CAMDNL010000052.1 GCA_945902975.1 Chitinophaga pinensis | reverse complement strand
GAAGGAGAAATGGTGGCTACTTTAGCAGTGACCAATCGCAGTACAAGTAGAAATTTAATTTTTAATACAGCTGGTACCTTATGTGGCTGGAGGAACAATACAACCAACGAAGAAAAATGGGCCAATCCTTTAAAAGACCCTGCCATGGCGGTTCTAAAAGCGTTTAGTGGGATACAAATTGTGCACGCTAACTTTTTTGAAGCCTTGAGTCTGCAAGGTAAGTTCTCTTTAATAGATGCTTATTTACAAATTGCACAACACTATGCCATTCATTTTTATGACCATAGTGATGGCATATTATTAGATGTGGGCAAACCAGAAAGCCTAGAAAAAGCATCAGCGCTTTTTAAGTAAATCTTTTGGTCCACCTATACTTTAATGTAAATCTTTTTCTTGTCTAAGATATTTGCAAGTACTGCAAAGAAGGCAATAAAGCAGATGGCATATACAAAAGAGCCTACACGCAGATCGCTCGAAATATTTTTACAAATATGTTGGTAAAACCAAGGCAGTGCAGAAGTGTAGACTGGTTCTCCTTTCTCGTCTGTGTGATCGACCCATCTTAATAATGCAAGCACACGTGGTAAAAATCCACTGAGTACAAAAATGAATAAAGGGTTCTTGCCAAACACATCAAAGAAATGGCTCCATCCACCTTTACTGTTTTTAAATTCTAATAAATAAATGAGCACACTTATAGTAATGATGGCTAAGCCAGAGGTATACAAGACATAACTACTGGTCCATATTTTTTTATTGATTGGGAAACTAAAGTCCCAAATATATCCAGCCAAAACCAATATCACACCTGCTAATAGTAATTGAGCGAGCATCTCAAAACTCTTCCCCTTTGCTTGAATGTATTCACCCACTAAAAATCCAAACAGCACTTGTACAATCGCAGGTATGGTACTAATCAATCCTTCTGGATCAAATGGAACACCCTCGCCTTTATAAATATGGGTCACGCCTAAAATAGCTTGGTCTATCGCATTGCCAAAAAATCCAGACAGACTATAAGGATGCCCTTGGCTGCCTAATAAAAAACTCAACATCCAATAGGCAATTAGAATGAGTCCGCCAATATAGAAAGCCATTTTAGATTTTCCGTAATACACTATAATGGAAGCGAAAAAATAACAGAGTGCGATTCTTTGCAGGACACCTAAAATGCGAATGTTCTCCCAGGTCTTTGCTACTAAATGTCCGTCCGACCACTTTACAAATGGACTCCAATTTAAAAATAGCCCAATTAAAAAAATCAACACCGTTCTCTTAACTACTTTTTTCCAAAAATCAGTCGGCGTTCCTTTTTCAAACTTTGGCATCACAAAAGCCATGGCATTACCTACGGCAAATAAAAAGAAGGGAAAAACTAAATCGGTAGGCGTGCATCCATGCCAGCTTGCATGTGCTAATGGACTAAAAATATGCCCCCAAGAGCCAGGATTATTTACAAGAATCATTAAGGCCACGGTAGCACCCCTAAAAACATCCAATGCATAATATCTTTCCTTTTGTATCATATTGCCCATTTAGTATTTAAATGTAGTAAGAATCTTGGGTTAATGCGCCATTTGTGGTCAAATTACTTTCCAATATATATGTCGTTATTAATATCTTTGTCCCTCATAAATGACCATGAAAAAGAATATTTTAATTACTGGGGGAGCGGGCTTTATTGGATCGCATGTAGTGCGTTTATTTGTCAATCAATACCCCGACTATCAGATCTTTAATTTGGATGCATTGACCTATGCAGGCAACCTAGAAAATTTAAAGGATATCGAAAAAGCTTCGAACTATCATTTTGTGAAGGCCGATATTTTAGATGCAGCAGCATTAAAAGAAATTTTCGCAAAGCATGCTATTACAGATGTCATCCATTTAGCAGCAGAATCACATGTGGATAGAAGTATTGTTTCGCCCTTGGATTTTGTGTACACGAATGTGATTGGTACCGTGAACTTATTAAATACCGCTAAGGAATATTGGAAGGATGATTTGAGTTATGATAAAGCGCATGATGGATCTTGGGACAATCAAAGAGACCATTTGTTTTATCATGTTTCCACAGACGAAGTTTATGGTAGCTTAGGTAAGGAAGGTTTGTTTACAGAAACTACACCGTATGATCCAAATTCTCCTTATTCGGCAAGTAAAGCAGCGAGCGATCATTTTGTGCGTGCTTATGGCGAGACCTATCATTTACCAACGGTGATTTCTAATTGCTCTAATAACTATGGCCCGAACCATTTTCCTGAGAAATTAATTCCATTGTTCATTCACAATATCATCACTAAAAAACCATTGCCTGTGTATGGGGATGGATTATATACACGTGATTGGTTATTTGTAAAAGACCATGCGCGCGCGATTGATTTAGTGTTCCATCAAGGCAAGCGTGCCGATACGTATAATATTGGTGGATTCAATGAGTGGACCAATATTGATTTGGTAAAATTGTTGTGTACGCAGATGGATGAAAAATTAGGTAGAGCAAAAGGAGAGAGTGAAAGCTTGATTACTTATGTGAAAGATCGTCCGGGGCATGACCGCCGTTATGCGATTGATGCGACTAAATTAAATAAGGAATTAGGATGGAGTCCTTCTGTTACTTTTGAACAAGGCCTAGCAGAAACCATTGACTGGTATTTGAACAACGAGGAGTGGTTAACCAATGTCACCAGCGGCGCCTACCAACAATACTATAACGAAATGTACACCAATAGATAATGAGAGTAGAACAGACCCCATTGAAAGATTGTTTTATCATTCACGAAAAAGTGAATGGAGATGCACGTGGTTATTTTATTGAAACCTATAATAGCAGGGACTTTAAAGCAGCTACAGGATTAGAGCTTGAATTTGTACAAGACAATCAATCTCGTTCTTCTAAAGGTGTTTTAAGAGGATTGCATATGCAAAAAGGTGCTGCTGCTCAAGCAAAATTAGTAAGAGTATTAGAAGGTGCTGTGTTAGATATTGCTGTGGATTTAAGAAAAGGTTCTCCAAGTTTTGGACAACATTTTGCTATTGAATTAACGGCGGATAATAATAAACAATTTTATGTACCTGCAGGATTTGCGCATGGCTTTGTGGTGTTAAGTGAATATGCCACCTTCTTTTATAAAGTGGATAAATTTTACGAGCCAGGAAACGAAGTGGGTATCATGTATAATGACAAAGATTTAAATATTGATTGGCAACTACCAACCTCGGAATTAATATTTTCAGAAAAAGACAAAACATTAGGCAGCTTTGCAGAATATGCAGCGAGTTTATAAATTGGTAACAACAATTAAATAAGATTTTATGAAGGGAATTATATTAGCAGGTGGATCAGGTACAAGATTGTATCCAATCACAAAAGGAATTAGTAAGCAATTGATGCCAATCTATGATAAGCCAATGATATACTATCCCTTGTCTGTATTGATGTTGGCGGGCATTAAAGAAGTTTTGATTATCACCACGCCGGAAGACAATGATCAATTTAAAAGATTGTTGGGTGACGGTGCTGAAATAGGATGCAAATTTAGTTATGCAGTACAAGCTGTGCCGAATGGATTAGCACAAGCTTTTGTGATTGGGGCAGATTTTATTGGCAAGGATAAAGTGGCCTTAGTTTTAGGAGACAATATATTTTATGGTGCAGGTTTTAGTAAACTAGTACAATCTTTTAACGATGTAGATGGCGCAGCAGTCTTTGCTTACGAGGTGAATGACCCAGAAAGATATGGTGTAGTAGAATTTGACGAAAACAACAATGCATTGTCTTTAGAAGAAAAGCCAAAAGCGCCTAAATCAAATTATGCGGTACCAGGTTTATATTTTTATGATAATTCTGTGGTTGAAATTGCTAAAAATATCCCTGCCTCTCCAAGAGGGGAGTTTGAAATTACAGACGTGAACAAAGTGTACTTGGAGCGTAAGAAATTACAAGTGGGTATCATGAATAGAGGTACCGCTTGGTTAGATACCGGCACTTTTGAGTCCTTAGCCGATGCTTGTGAATTTGTGCGTGTGATTGAGAAGCGCCAAAGCCAAAAAATAGGTTGTATAGAGGAAGTGGCCTTTAGAATGGGCTTTATTGATAAGGCACAATTGCTTGTTTTAGCCGATAAATATGCTAAAAGTGGCTACGGAGAGTACCTGCGCGGGTTAAAAAAGTAGTTTTTTATAAAAAAATGAACTTTTCCGCAAGATTATTGTTTTTGTAGTATGTCATCTTATACTATTAAAGATTTAGAGAAAATTTCTGGAATTAAAGCGCACACCATTCGTATATGGGAGCAGCGCTATAATTTCTTGCAACCTCAAAGAACTGAGACCAATATCAGGTCTTATTCTGCCGACGAGTTAAAGGTGATTTTAAACGTTTCTTTATTAAATAAATACGGATTCAAGATCTCTCATATAGACAAGATGTCTTTTGAGCAGATGGAAGATAAGATCATGTCCCTAAGCCAGTTAGATGCTCAAAAGGAGCGTGTGGTGAATGCCTTGATCAAAGAAATGGTGAGTTTAAATATGGTCGCTTTTGAGCGTCAATTAGATTTATATATAGGGCAAAAAGGAATCGAAAAAACGATCAACGAAATCATTTTCCCTTATTTGGAGCGTGTAGGCATTCTTTGGGTAACCAATCATATCAACCCTGCACAAGAACACTTGGCTACCAACATCGTACGTCAAAAAATCATTCTAGGGATTGAGCGTCTAACCCCATTATTAACTTATACTAAGAGAATCGTGTTATTCCTTCCAGAAGGAGAGTACCATGAATTGGGCTTATTGTATGTTCATTTCTTATTGAAGCAGAAAGGTATTTATGTAGATTACTTAGGTACTAATGTGCCAATGGTAGACTTAAAATACTTAACAGAATTCAAGAAAGTAGATTACTTGTATTGCCACATCACCATGCCTGCAAGAAATTTCAAATTGGATAAATTCTTCACCAATTTAGCCACCATTAATCAGCAGATCCCCATCATTTTATCGGGTCTAATGATACAGGAATACAAGGGTAAAATCTCTCCAAATATCCATTTGAAGCGAAGTTTGTCTGAGACCATTGCCTTTTTACAGGATATTTAAGATTAGATGAAGGTTGAATCCAACCAAAATCAGTTTTATTCTTCGACATCCTCCGAAATCCTTCGACATTCTTCCACGTCCTTCCTCAACATTACAGTATACCCAAGTGCCTCTATTACAATGCTTTATAGCTTTTAGGGCCTTAGATTTATGGATCTGACCATTTTTGTTTAATATTTTTTAAAAATAATTAAACAAAAATGACCTTTTCTCAAATTATTATGTTTAACTTTAGTCCTCAAACATTAAACATAATTGTATGTCAAACGCAGAATTTAGCCTATTACTTACTGAAAATGCGGAGTTTTTAAGACCCTTTGCAATCAATCTTACCAAGGACCACGAGTCTGCGAAAGATTTGTATCAAGACACTTTATATAGAGCAATTTCCAATAAAGATAAGTACAATGTAGGAACCAATATTAAAGCTTGGTTGTACACGATCATGCGCAATATCTTCATCAATGATTATCGTCGTAAAGCCAAGCAATCAACTGTATTGGACAATAGCCCGAATGATTTTTTAATTGACCAAACTTTCAATAAGGTGGTGAATGATGGAATAACTAACTTAAATTTGAAGGAAGTAAATCAATTCATACATGATTTGCCAGAGTTATTTAGAACACCATTTAATTTATACTACGAAGGGTATAAGTACAATGAAATTGCAGATGCACTAAATGAGCCTCTTGGTACAATCAAAAGTAGAATTCACTTTGCTAGAAAAATTTTAAAGCAAAAAATTCAACGATATTAAATTCATGTCATCGACATCAAAAAAAGTAATTGTTATAGGAGCGGGTTTTGCAGGATTATCTACCGCAAGTTTCTTGGCAAAAATGGGTTGGGACGTTACAGTGATTGAAAAGCATGATTTGCCAGGTGGTAGAGCAAGAAAGTTTAAAGCAGAAGGTTTTACATTTGATATGGGTCCAAGTTGGTATTGGATGCCAGATATATTTGAAAGGTATTTTAATTCCTTTGGAAAAAAAGTAAGTGATTATTACGCACTTAAAAGACTGGATCCTTCTTACAGAGTTTATTTTGAAAAAGAAGGTTGGGATATACCAGCCAATTACAACGAATTACAAAATTTATTAGAGTCGGTGGAGCCTGGAGCAGCTAAAGCATTGGATGCTTTTATGGCGGAGGCTAAATTCAAATACGACGTAGGTGTTGGAAAACTAGTACATAATCCGGGTTTGTCATTGACAGAATTTTTGGATATGGATTTAGTGAAAGGTGTTTTTAAGTTAGATGTTTTTCAATCGATGAAAAAGCATGTAGGTAAATTTTTCAAAAATCCATCTATACAATCTTTAATGGAATTTCCTGTGTTGTTTTTAGGAGCACTACCAGAAAAAACACCAGCCTTATATAGCTTAATGAATTATGCAGATATTAAAGGTGGTACTTGGTATCCTGAATTTGGTATGTATAGTATTGTACAAGGGATGTATGATTTAGCGACTTCATTAGGAGTGCAATTTAAATTAGGCGAGGAAGTGACAACCATCGAAGTCCAATCTGGTAAAGCAGTTGCTGTACATACTTTAAAAACGGCTACAGGTGAAAAGCAGCAATACACTATGGATGTAATCGTTGGTGCAGGGGATTATCATCATATTGAAACTAAGTTATTAGCACCTGCATATCAATCTTATTCTGCTGCGTATTGGAATTCAAGGGTAATGGCGCCAAGTTCTTTATTGTATTATGTTGGATTGAATAAAAAACTAGAAGGGGTATTGCACCATCAATTATTTTTTGATACTGACTTTGGATTACATGGGCATGAAATATATTCCGATCCAAAATGGCCTACAAGACCTTTATTTTATGCAAGTGTGCCTTCGGTGACAGATCCGACTGTGGCACCAGAGGGATGTGAAAATTTATTTTTATTAATCCCTATTGCAGCTGGTTTAGAAGGGGATACTGAGGAAATCAAAGACCAATATTTTGAGATGATCATTCAACGTTTCGAAGAAAGGATTGGTCAGTCTATAAGAAGTTCGATTGTGTATAAGCGTTCTTTTGCAGTGAAGGAATTTAAAGAGGACTACCATTCCTTTAGAGGCAATGCCTATGGATTGGCAAATACATTATTGCAAACAGCAAATTTAAAGCCAAGTTGTAAAAGTAAAAAAGTAAATAACTTATATTACACTGGCCAATTAACAGTGCCTGGTCCTGGCGTACCACCAAGTTTAATTAGTGGGGAGGTCGTGGCAAAGCTTGTTGATCAAAAACATAAAGCATAATTCATAATGTCTTCATTAAAATTATACAACGAAGTAACCGCACAAAGTAGTAAGTCTACTACTTTACTGTATAGTTCTAGTTTTTCTTCTGCTATAGGATTATTGGACAAATCACTGCATCAACCCATTTATGATATTTACGGATTTGTGCGATTTGCAGATGAGATTGTAGATACTTTTCACGAGTATGATAAAGCAACATTGCTTGCAACATTCAAAGCAGATACCTATCAAGCATTGGACAATGGAATAAGCTTAAATCCAATCTTACATCGTTTTCAATTGACCTACAATCAATTTAATATTGACAGGGCCTTATTAGATGCCTTTTTATACAGTATGGAAATGGATCTTTCTCAGCAGTTCCATGACCAAGCAAGTTACAATCAATACATTTTTGGAAGTGCCGAAGTGGTGGGTTTGATGTGTCTAAAAATATTCTGTAATGGGAACGATGCGCAATATGAAACATTAAAACCTGCTGCACAAAGCTTAGGTGCTGCTTTCCAGAAAGTAAATTTTTTAAGGGATATCAAAGCAGATTTTGTGGGTATGGAGCGTATGTATTTTCCAAACTGCGATTTTAGCAATTTTAGCCTGGAAGATAAACAAGCAATAGAGGCAGATATACAAGCAGATTTTGATGCAGCTTTAGATGGTATCAAGGCCCTGCCGCTTCCTTGTCGCTTTGGGGTTTATGTAGCGTTTAAATACTACTATGCTTTATTTAATAAGATTAAACAGACCAACCATACTGCTTTATTAAGCACCAGAATTAGGATACCAGATTATGGTAAATTATTTATTGTTTTCAAAGCAAAAATTAGAGCAAGCTTAAATTTGTTATAGTACCTTTACATCCTAAACGTTCCTTTATGATTTTCTTAATTTCTATGTTATTGACTTTTGCGATTATGGAAGGTGTTACATGGTTAACGCATAAATATGTCATGCATGGTTTTTTATGGTACTTACACGAAGATCACCATCAACCTACTGGACATTTTTTTGAAAAGAACGATGCATTCTTTTTGATTTTTGCGATTCCAAGTATGGCTTGTATTTTTTATGGCACATTCAATGCCATGCCATGGTTATCGGGTATTGGAACAGGTGTTGCTATGTATGGATTTGCATATTTTATAGTCCACGAAGTGATTATTCACCAAAGAATCAAATGGTTTACAAAATCGAATAATCGATATATCAAAGCCATTCGTTGGGCACACAAAATGCATCATAAGCATTTGGGTAAAGAAGATAGTGAGAGTTTTGGTATGCTGATTGTGGCTAAAAAATATTGGGATAAAGTTAAGCGTGACGAAATGATACAAAACAACGGATAACCCATTGCAAGTCGAAAATAAATATGATTATATAATAGCCGGTGCTGGATGTGCCGGCTATTCTTTGTTATACCATTTATTGCAGGATCCTTTATTAAGTAAAAAAAAGATCTTGGTGGTGGATGCCAATTTTAATAAAGGGAATGACAGGACTTGGTGTTTTTGGGAAGATAGCGTTGGCCCCTTTGAAACTATTGTTTGTAAAAAATGGTCCAATATAGAAGTACTAAAAGGGGCAATGCATCGATCATTACCAACTGCACCTTTTGAATACAAGATGATTCAAGGAATTGATTTTTACCAACACATTAGTGATTTTTCAAAAGGTTTTGACAATGTAGAATGGGTGGCGTCGAAGATCTTAACCATTGACTCCATCAACGCCAAAAGTGCAAGGGTCAATTGGGAAGGGGGTGCTGCAATTGCAGACTATGTATTTTCAAGTATCAACGGGGAGCGCATCCAATCAAAACTTTGGCAACACTTTAAAGGTATTGTAGTGGAATTTGACAACACTGTTTTTGATGATACTGTTGCTAGATTAATGGATTTTAATGTGCCTCAAATGGATGCAACAGCTTTTATGTACTTACTCCCATTAACAGATAAAAAAGCATTGGTGGAGTATACCTTATTTTCACCTTCAATTTTAGAATCTGCACAATATGATCTTGTTTTGAATGCCTATTTGGAGGAGCATTATAAAGGACAAACCTATCAAATTCAACATACCGAAATGGGTGCGATACCTATGACTTCTAAAAAATTGACTTCCAATGATGGTGCGGTTGTTTCAATAGGGACAATGGGGGATGCAGTTAAGGCAAGTACGGGTTATGCTTTTCAATTTATCCAGAAGCAAACCCAACAGATTGTACATCAATTAAAATTGAATCAAGCCTTGAATCCTGCCGTGCATCA
>CAMDNL010000051.1 GCA_945902975.1 Chitinophaga pinensis | reverse complement strand
AACACTTCCATCATATGGCTGTCTCTGCTAGAAAGACCACTATTAAATGTAGCTACATTCACTACAATTGAAATTTGTTCAATTTCATTTTTTTGTTCGTTCCACTTAGTGGCCACTTTTAAATCCTTACTTACCCCTTCCCAGTTATGTAATTTATGTTTCATTGAATAAGTGACCGATGAAGCAGTCGTTTCAAAACTTGGATTTTGAAAGAATAAGGACACCATGAATGAAATAAGGATACGTGCTAACATAATCTAAAATTTAATGACTACCATCGCTGCTGCTAAACTAATGAAGCTTGTATAAGCTGCTGCTCGGTGATAAGGTTTAAGCGCATAATTGTTTTCAATTTGAGTCCCAAGAATATTGGTTGCGATCATGCCTGACATATGCGCAATGGCCAACCACTTATGCAATCTAATTGAAGTTAATTTTTTATCTCTTTTGAAAGTAGAAGGTGGGGTGAATAAACCATTGATGGCTGTGAACCCATAAGATAAATTGATTGCGGTTCCTAGCTTCTCGTGTGTTTCCTTTAATTTATACGAACCGTTGTATAGCTGACTTCCAATAATACCTTGTGCAACCATACCACCCAAAGTAACAAAGCCACCAATTTGATGCAGTTGTAACATCTTTCTTCTTATCCTTAAATCAATCTTTCTTCTTTCAACTAAATCTTGTGTACTGCCATATCTGTTTTTAAAAATTCCTTTCTCGCCCCAAATCAATTGTTGGGTAAATAGCATTTTTTTAGGAGCAATCAATTGACTATCAATTTTTTCATCCACTAAAAGGGTTTGCAAAAGTGAATCAGTTTGTCCTTGGGCTGTATTTAGTGCACCAATAAAGATGAGTAAAAAAAATATCTTTTTCAAAGGTCTATAATTCAAATAGTTATGCATGGGAAAGTATTTTTGGGTTAACTATCTATTAAATTCTACAACAAAAGTACTTTAACCATTGTTATTATGTAGGTTTAATTTAATTTATCATAAAAATTTATTATAATGGAAAGAAAAGATTTCATTGAACAAGTAGGCCTTAGTGCTGCTTCAATATTAATTTTTGGTTGCATGCAAGGATGTTCTAAATCAGATAGCCCTGCTCCTAAACCACCAACCGGGACTACTAATCCTCCACCAGTTAAAGCAATTGATTTTACCATCAATATTACAAACAACCCTTATACCAGTTTAAACGCTGCTGGCGGGTTTTATGTTGATAAGACAAATAATATCATCATTGCAAGAACACTTACCAATGAATTTATTGCAGTGAGTTCTCTTTGTACCCATCAACAAGTTACTTTAGATTACCAAGCTAATAATAATCGTTTTTATTGTTCTGGTCATGGCTCCCTATTTAGTACAACAGGTGCAGTCCTGACTGGTCCAGCAGCTACGGCGTTGAAACAATATAAAACTACCCTCACTGGAAACAACCTAAGGATTTTTGAATAATAGCGCTGTTACGCCTCATTCTTTAAATATACTATATAAAAAAAGCATGCTATAAAAATAGCATGCTTTTTTATTCAAGCAACCTCGCTTAAAATATAAACTTAGTACTTAAGAAATTAGAATGATGAGAAGAGACAATATCATTGATGATATGCTTATTCTCTTCGGTTAATTTTGCAGCTACCAAAGACCTAATAGAGAAAGACCTTAATGCGTCTACTACAGACAAAGTACCTTCTGCACTATCCTTACGTCCTGTAAACGGAAAACTATCTGGACCTCTTTGACATTGACAATTGATATTCACCCTGCTTACTTGATTCACCAATGGATCAATTAAACTTGCTAATTCCGCTTGATTTTTTGAGAACAAACTAACCTGTTGACCATGTGTTGACTCAATAATATATTGGATAGGCTCTTCAATGTCTTCAAAAGGAATGATTGGAATGATTGGACCAAACTGCTCTTCGCTATATACTTTCATTTTGTGATTCACCGGAAACAAGATAGCTGGGTAAAAGAATGTTTCCTTGATAGTTCCACCGTTCTCATTCATCACAGCTGCGCCGTGTAGTTTTGCATCCTCTATCAAATCATTTAAATAAGCTGGCTTACCTGGCTCTGGTAATGGCGTCAAGGTCACTCCTTTTTCCCAAGGCAATCCAAATTGTAATTTAGCAACCTGCTCTTTTAATAATTCAATGAATTCTTTAGCGATGGATTGATGTACAAAAATTGTTTTAAGTGCAGTACACCTTTGTCCATTGAATGAAAGCGATCCTAAAACAGTTTCTTGAACAGCTAATTTAATATCCGCATCCTTAGTTACTATGGCTGCATTTTTAGCATCCAAGCCTAAAATAGCTCTTAGACGATTTACTTTTGGATGTAATTTTTTTAATTGATTGGCCACTTTACTTGATCCAATAAGCGTAAGCACATTGATTTTACCTGACTCCATTAATGGCGGTATAATTACGTTACCTCTTCCATAAATTGTATTCACCACACCTTTAGGGAAACAAGATTTAAATGCTTCCAACATTGGGTAGTGTAGTAGAGTTCCATGCTTTGGTGCCTTAAATAATAAAGTATTACCCATGATGATTGCAGGAATCAAAGTTGTGAAAGTCTCATTCAATGGATAATTGAATGGACCCATACACAATACAACCCCTAATGGTGATCTTCTTATTTGAGCAACAATGCCTTGTTCAATAGTGAATCTAGATGAATCTCTGTCTACATCCTTTAATGCCTCGATGGTAGCATAAATGTATTCTACTGTTCTGTCAAATTCTTTTTCAGAGTCTGCATAGGTTTTTCCAATTTCCCACATGATCAACTTCACTACAATCTCTTTTTGCGCTAACATCTTTACAACAAACTGTTCTACACAATTAATTCTTTGTGCAACAGACATGGTTGGCCACTCGCCCCTGCCATCATTATAGGCTTTGCAAGCAGCGTCCAATGCAATCATCGCTTCCTTTTCGGTACATACAGGATAGGATCCTATCTTAATACGTTGTACACCGTCTGGGGTGGACATACAAATAGGTGAAAATACTTCATGTGTTGGACCATTCCATGTAACTAACTCACCATCAGATAGATAGGTCCTTTGATCGATCAATTCTGGCAAGGCAAAAGCTTCAGGTATTGCCTGCTTTTCTATAATTAAGTGGTCCAATTGTTCTTGAAATGTCATGTGATTGCGTTTAATAATAAATATAACAAAAATTCAAGCTGATTGTTGAATGATTATAAAGCAGGCTAATAGGCTTTATATATCTCTTTTGTGGTGGATGTACCTAAATCTGTATAAGAAGAAGGAGGCGATTGCAAATAAAAAGCCAATTAAAATAATGATATAGTTCATAGGCTTTTCAATCGTTAAAGACATTCTTAGTAAAATAGTTGTGATAATAAAACTTGCATTTCTAAAAATGATGAAAAAAGAGGAATGGAAAGTAAATGAGATGATAAGTAATAATACATCCACAAATATCATGATAGAAAAAAAGTCTTCATAAAATACCGTATTCGGATTTGGATAATTGTCGTTTATTTTTAATGCTTCTAGCATATCTACAGACCAGTTAAATAAACTTGTAACACTCAAAACTAATAAAACCAATATCATACTCAATGAAACTACTTTCTTGATATTGATGAATTGATTTAACTCTCTAATGACTTCCTTATTATTACTACTGTTATAAATTTTATAATACACAATCGTCAGTCCTAACATGAAAATGGAAGCCACTAAATCGTAGACTAAACTTAAAAAAGCAGGGTTTTGAAAATGAATGGCTTCGCTGGTATTAAAGTCAGCTATATCGTGAAAAAAGCTTCTCAATGTGATTAAAGTAATCACCTCAAACTGCTTACCAATAAACTCTGATATGGAATTAGGGATGATAATGATGAGCAGAAAAACCTCATAAAAAAGTATAAAACTAAATGGCGTATAAATGGCCTTTAAATAACTATGTTGAAAATGTTGAAAATACGTAAAGTTATTACCCAAATAAATGATAGCTAAGTGGAGTATAAACGAAAAGACTGCTGCTCTTAAAAGAAGTAACTCAATTTTTCTAACAACCTTAGCATTAAAGTAGGAGTCAAATTTATTACTCGTTATTTGTAAAAAATTGTTCATAGATAATTGTTAATAGTACTGAATGATTAAACAATACAGTCAGCCCAATACTACATCAACTTATATTGAATTGATTGCTTAAATAAATATACAAATAATAAATTGATGGCTACTTATAAAAATTACTTGAATAATGCACCATAAATAATTTAGGTATTAGCCTATTGATTCTCAAGGCACTAACTAAATGTCATCATTAAATAACAGCAAAGGCTAAACAATTGAGAAGATTGAATGTTATAGTTTAAAATCAATCATATGAAAATGAAAAACTTATTACTAGCAGCTTTTGTAACTGTTGCTAGCACAATCACAGTAAACGCTCAAAAAACAATTGTAGACGTTGCTGTAGGATCAAAAGACCACACAACTTTAGTTGCTGCTGTTAAGGCTGCTGACTTAGTTGCAACTTTACAAAGCGCAGGACCTTTTACGGTTTTTGCACCAGTAAACGCTGCTTTCGGAAAACTTCCAGCTGGAACAGTAGAATACCTGCTTAAGCCAGAAAACAAAGCGACTTTAGCTAAGATTTTAACTTACCACGTTGTAGCAGGTAGTTTCAATGCAGCTGCTGTTGTGAAAGCAATCACAGATGGTGGTGGTTCAGTAACTTTAAAAACAGTTAGTGGTGGTAACTTAGTTGCTTCTATTAAAGAAGGTAAAGTAATCTTAACAGACGAAAAAGGTGGTGTTGCTACAGTAGTTGCTACTGATTTAGCTGCAAGCAATGGCTTAATCCACGTTTTGGATGCTGTTGTTTTACCTAAATAATTTCAAAAATAAGATCGGGCATTCAAATCGAAAGATTGTTTGCTTTGATGTTAAATAGGAGAGATTAATAAAAGGGTTTACGATCTAATAGTCGTAAACCCTTTTTATTTTAAAGCAATTCTATATTTTCGAATTCATTTTTATTTGATGACGCCCAATTCCTTGCCTACTTCTATGAAGGCTTGAATGGCTTGATCCAACTGAGCTCTGGTATGTGCTGCAGAAATTTGTACCCGAATTCTTGCCTGACCCTTCGCCACAACTGGATAATAAAATCCAATGACGTAAATACCTTTTTCTAATAATTTTTCCGCCATCTTTTGCGACACCACTGCGTCATACAACATGATTGGAATAATTGGATGCGTACCTGGTTTGATATCAAAACCAGCAGCTGTAATTTTTTCTCTAAAATAATTCGTGTTAACTTCTAATGTATCTCTGAGTTCGGTGGTTTGTGATAATAAATCAAAGACGGCAATGGATGCACCCGTAATAGAAGGCGCTAATGTATTTGAAAATAAATAAGGTCTAGAACGTTGTCTTAATAAGTCAATGATTTCTTTTTTACCAGATGTAAATCCTCCTGACGCACCACCCAGTGCTTTTCCTAAAGTACCTGTAATAATATCCACTCTACCCATCACCCCTTTTAATTCATGCACCCCTCTTCCTGTTTTTCCTAAAAAGCCTGTAGAATGACACTCGTCCGTCATGACTAGTGCTTCATATTTTTCGGCCAATTCCACAATCTTATCTAACCGTGCAATGGTGCCATCCATAGAGAATGCACCATCCGTCACAATAATTTTTTGTACCGCACCTGCTGCAATGGCTTCTTTTAATTTTGCTTCCAAATCCTCCATCGAATTGTGCTCGTATCGGTACCTCATTGACTTTGTAAGTCTTACACCATCTATAATAGATGCGTGGTTTAAGGAGTCCGAAATAATTGCATCCTTCTCGCCAAACAAGGGTTCAAATACACCACCATTTGCATCAAATGCGGCAGCATATAAAATAGTATCTTCTGTACCTAAAAAAGCAGATATTTTTTCTTCTAATGTTTTATGTATATCCTGTGTGCCGCAAATAAAACGAACAGAGGATAAACCAAATCCATGTGTATCAATGGCTGCCTTTGCTGCTTCAATCACTTTTGGATGCGAGGATAAACCTAGGTAGTTATTGGCACAAAAATTTAATACATGTTGGCCCCCTTGAATTGTAATTTCCGCCCCTTGAGCAGAAGTAATGATTCTTTCTTTTTTATATAATCCAGCTTCTTTAATTCCTTCTATTTCCTTTGCTAAAAAGGGTTGTAATTGATTGTACATATGTATTATTTAGGCGCGTTGTAATTAAAATAGGTTGGCAGGTTATTGACAATAGTTTCAGTCATTGCTTTTAAATCAAATTTAGGTTGCCATTGCCAATCCTGTTTTGCAACACTATCGTCTATACTATTAGGCCAACTGTCTGCAATTAGTTGTCTAAAATCTGTTTGATAAGCAATTTCAAAATTGGGATAATGCGCTTGTAAACTTTGATGTATTTCCTTTGGTGAAAAACTCATTCCTGCAAGATTATAACTTGTTCTAATTTTGATATTTTCTTTTGGTGCATCCATTAACTGTAATGTTGCATGAATGGCATCATCCATATACATCATTGGTAAATAAGTATGCTCGCTTAAAAAACAAGTAAAGTTTTCTCCTTGCACAGCCTTATGGTAAATGTCTACTGCATAGTCGGTTGTGCCTCCACCTGGTAAAGACTTATAGCCAATTAAACCCGGATACCTTAAACTCCTAACGTCTACACCATATTTATTGAAATAATATTCGCACCAATGTTCCCCTGCTAATTTTGAAATGCCATATACCGTATTAGGATCCTTAAATGCTTTTTGTGGGGTTTGATCTTTGTCTGAATTTGGACCAAAAACAGCAATTGAACTAGGCCAAAATACTTTTTCAACGGAATGCTCCCTGGCCACTTCTAACACATTTAACAGTCCACCAATATTCAAATCCCAAGCTTGTACTGGATTTTTTTCGCCTAAAGCAGATAGGATAGCTGCCAAGTGATAGATTTGCGTCACTCCTTCTTGAGCAACAATGGAAGACAAACTGGCTTTATCCATTACGTTCAAAGTTTGAAAAGTACAGTAGTCAAACTTATTCTTTACTGACTCCTGAAAATCAGTTGCTATAACTTCATCCTTCCCGTATTGATCCGCCAATGCTTTTGTGAGTTCTGTACCCAACTGTCCCCCTGCGCCTATCACTAAAATCTTAGCCATTAAACTTGTGTTTGTTTGTATACGTAAAATTAGTTCATTCCCTTAAATAGTCAAACTTAATATGATAAAAATGCAAAGCCGAATGGCCCTATTTAATTAAATAAGCCCACCAATTTATCTGAAATACGATTGCTAAAATTGGTTGAAATGGTAAACTCAATTGTTTGAGGCCTTAAACTTGATAAAGCCATTTTTGATTGATACACATCATAGCTCAAACCAAATTTATATTTCTTATACATTAAACCAACATAGGGTATAATAGCATCTTTTGTTCTATAAAAGCAACCGACATAAAAACGGTCTAAATTTTCTCCATTTGAATTCATTGGAAAACTATATACAGCTCCTGTATATATAAATTCACTTTCAAATCTATTTTGATAATCGGCATGAAATACAATCGTATTATTTTCCCAAACCCTTTTTTCAAAATTGATTTGTGCTAAAGTTTGATAGGATTGTTGAAATTTTTCTACCGCTTGCTCCAAAGAGCTTCGATTAATATAGAATAAACTTCCGCCAAATTGAAGAAATGTTTGATCATTAGATAAGGTATATAATAATCCTACATTAGATGAAAATTTACTTGGAATAGCATTAATGACTTCTAAACTAGTTGAATTAAACAATCTTCCAGAATTAAACTGATCGCCGAATGTAAGTTTTGAAGCATCAATGGTCCTAGTAATTAATGTAGAACTTATACCCAATGCAATGCTGCTTGTCTTTGGTCCATTTAAAAATAGTCGATTGGCTAAACTAATTGTGATGGCATTGGTTTGTAAAACACCATCTAATACTTGCTCCGAGACAGCTTGTACACCCAATCCAAAAAGGTTGTTTTTATCATAATTATTTTTCCCAACCAATGCAAAATCAGCGGCTATTCCAATCGTCCTGTATGCACTTCCTACACCTTCATACTGCGTTCTAAACATTGTTTGCACTTTATTATTGACACCAAAACCAGAGGTAGCAGGATTAAAGAAATTATTTAAATTAAAGTTCTGTGAAGAATATGGCGTTTGCGCACAAGTATCTTGTGCAAGAGACAGGAGAAAAACCCCAAATATAAAGTGTACAATTTTATTCATTTATCTTAATAAAATAAAGGATCCCGTTTTTGTAATGTGTTCATCTTTATAAGTTACATAATCAATCAAATAGGTATAGGCATCCATTTCCTGATCAATGCCATTGAATTTACCATCCCAACTATCAGTTAATCTATTTGTTTGGAAAACAATTTTTCCAAATCGATTATAGATTCTAAAGAAGTTAAATGTTTTAAGTCCCGCGCCATATTCAATTTTTAAAACATCGTTGAGGTTGTCTCTATTTGGTGTAAATGCCTTTGGAATAGCAACAACAATCTGATTTGAAACATCTATATAATAGATATCATTAATAAAACATTCGGTTACAGGATCTGTTCTTGTTAAAGTATATTCAATGGAACTATTCGCCCTAAACATTGGATTAGGAATAAGTGTATTTGAAAGATTAAACGAAGGCGCCCATTTATAATTGATATAGCCCAAATCTGTTTTTTTAGGTGACAATACTGTGTCCTGGTCTGCAAGCACAAATAGCGTGAATTTAGATGGTGGCAGTGGCGCAACTACTTTAACAGAATCGCCATTTAATTGATATTCATATTTTGGACAATAGTCATTCTTTACAGATAATTTTATTTGATAGCTGCCAATTTGGTCATAGGTATGCGACACAGGTTGTGCAAGATTAAATGTTTTCCCATCTCCAAAGTCCCAATTTAGATAGACATTTTTTTGATCTGTTGCATTTGTATTAATAACTAGATTGCCTTTGATACAACTAAAAGGATTATAGCTTAAAGTGTAAACCGGAATATTTAATGTTTTTATAAATACCGAATCTGATTTTAATGAATTACAAAAACCATCATTTACAATAAGCTTATAAGTACCATTTTGTGCTGTTGAAAAGCTGTCAATGGTATTGGTTGAAAATTTTGTGACATCATTCAATATCCAATCATAGGTGCTTCCACCTGAACCTAATAAAGTAATGGGATCTCCGTTGCAAATGACTGTATCCTTTGCTTTCAAAATCGCTGTTGGAATAGCACGAACATTTAAATTTGTTAAGTTATTAAAGCTGTACTCGCATTGTTTAGGGTCAATTAGCTTTAATGAGATATTGATATTATCAGGTATTAAGCCATTTAATACATTTGCTGAAAAATTAGCGGCACTCGTCTTGTCAACGGACCAAATTTCATTAAATGGAGGAAGGCCGCCAGTTATTTCGGCATTAAAATGAAGGGTATCTAGTTTACAGACATAAGTTTTTGTGCTTAAAGGGACTGCCTTACTTGGTGGAGGTACAATTGAAATACTTCGAAGGGTATCATCAAAACAACTGCCTCCCGAATAGGCTACTAATTTGATTTTAAAATT
>CAMDNL010000050.1 GCA_945902975.1 Chitinophaga pinensis | reverse complement strand
CCTAAGTAGGCACGTTGCACTGTACCATATTTTACAATATCTGTCACAACCTTCTTTACCATGTTTACCGGTATTGCATAAGAGTATCCTGCATAAGAACCGGTAGGAGAAGCAATCGCTGAATTAATGCCCACTAATTCACCACTGGTGTTTACTAAGGCTCCACCACTATTGCCTTGGTTCACTGCTGCGTCGGTTTGTAAAAAAGATTCAATAGGTTTATCACTTTGTCTTGAATTAATATCAATGGATCTATTTTTTGCACTGATAATCCCTGCTGTAATAGTTACATCTAAGCTTAAAGGATAACCAATGGCTAGAACCCATTGTCCTAACTTTATCTCATCACTGTTACCATATACTAAATAAGGTAAACCACTTGCTTCAATTTTAATAACAGCAATATCACTGCTCGCATCGGTACCAATTACTTTTGCTTTATAAGTTTTCTTATTATTTAATGTTACGTTGATCTCATCTGCGCCATTCACCACATGATTATTGGTAACAATATAACCGTCTGCTGTAATCAATACACCACTTCCACTTGCTCTTTGTTCTGGTTGGATTCTTGGGCCTCCAAAATAATCGCCTAACATATCCTCGTCACCAAAAAAATCGAAGAAAGGATTTCTTTGCCTAGGTTGGCGATTTTGTTGCACTTGCTTTGCATTGGTCTTAGTCTTAATATGCACCACAGCTGGGGATGCTGCATTGGCAGCAGGGGTAAAGTCAACGGTCGTTGCCGGGGCACTACCATTAAAAAAACTGGCATAATTTGCTGGCAGTTTACCATCTGTTTCAAAACTTGAATTGGATCTTGAAATTTTACCATAAGCCCACATACTGGCCACGGTAGTCACTGCACTAATACCAATAATTGCTGCTACATTTTTTAAGTTCATATTCATACTTTTAATTTTTAATGTAAAAGAATCAGTTCAATTTATTTTTTACAAATTTGATACCAATTTAGATGCAATTTAATGCAGCTGAAATTATGGCACAAATTCCATCAACTAGTTTAACAAAAATTAAAGAAAAGAGTTGATTCATCGTGACAATTTTACAAAATCACCATAGAATAACTCAATATTTTAGGGTTTATTTCAAGCCTGATAAAAAGGCTAAGCTATCCACTCCATCTGCATATTGAGCTAAAAGGGGTTTTTGTAAACTGCCAAAAGGAAGTTGATTTTTACCCACCACACATTGAATTTCATCCATATTGAATGTAGGACTGGTGCCCAATGGATACTGCTGGTAATGAATTTGGCTAATGGCAGCAAATGGGGAGGGGTTTTCGCTCATTAAGACACCCCCTGAATCCATATACAATTGTTTACGCATCATCAATAGAGCCAATTGATAATCATAATTGTGTTTGTATTTATGTTGGTCTTGTAAGTAGTTGTATTTTTTTAAGGCATTCAAAAATGGGATAAAATCATAGCCTTCTGGTACCCAAATCTGGGTTACATTCCTACATCCCATTCCATAATACAGCATGCAATCATCTGCTAGGGCAGCTAGTTCT
Source organism: Chitinophaga pinensis (assembly GCA_945902975.1). Taxonomy (GTDB): domain Bacteria; phylum Bacteroidota; class Bacteroidia; order Chitinophagales; family Chitinophagaceae; genus Sediminibacterium; species Sediminibacterium pinensis_E. The sequence goes on along the minus strand of CAMDNL010000050.1, from coordinate 8,141 downwards.
GCCAAAGTTTCAGTCCCATCTAAGATGGCAATAGAGGTTTTATTCTTGCGGATGATATGCGGGAATTTCCCAAAATAATATTCAAAATAGTTGCCTGCAGTGTTGCCCCCAGTTGCGATATAGGCATCGCAATTTTTTAGCTGTTCTTGCACTAATATTTGAGCTTCAAAAGCTGGATTAATTTTGATTAAACTAGCAATGATAAAGTCCATGAGTACTTGGTCTTTGGAAGACCTTTTCACCACGGCAGTATGCCCTGCAATAAGCGTACTTAATAAATCATGAAAACCTACTAAAGGAATATTCCCTGCCATCACAATACCCACTTTTATATGGGTGGATTGGTCTGCAATAGATGGATATGCGGCAGTCCATTCTTCAAGGGCTGTTTGCTGCAAGAACTGCTCCCTTATTTGTTCTATAGCTTGGTCAATGAATGTGGGTAAAAACCATCCATTTTGTTGATAAGCAGCTGATTTTGCTTCAATTAATAGGTCATTATTTGTATCTGAGAGCTGCTGTCCAAGGGTGACAAAACCTTTAATTCTTGCTTGTAAGTTCATGCTTGTGTTATATCTTTGTAAGCAAAAGTACGATTCTAAAATTTAAATATTTTTTATGGCAATCAAAATTACAGACGAATGTATTAATTGTGGCGCATGTGAGCCAGAATGTCCAAATAACGCAATCTATGAAGGTGGAGTAGAATGGGCAATGGCCGACGGTACTTCATTGAAAGGTGCTTATACTTTAATGGATGGAACAGCTGTGGATGCTGGCGCAAGAATCACCCCTGTTGCGATGGATACCTATTATATTACACATAACAAGTGTACAGAATGTCAAGGCTTTCACGAAGAACCTCAGTGTGCTGCAGTTTGCCCGGTTGATTGTTGTGTACCAGATGAGTTGTACAAAGAAACAGTGGATGAATTATTAGCTAAGAAAGAAAAATTACATTTATAATTAAATGGTTTAAAAAGGGAATCATTTCCCTTTTTTTATTTTCAAAATTGTTGGTGCACCATTGAACCAATATAAAGTGGATCCTATGAAAACAAAAGTGGCATTGGTAACAGGAGGGTATAGTTCTGAAGCCGAGATTAGTTATAAAAGTGCAAAGACGGTATTCAATGCATTGGATAAAACAAAATTTGAAGTCTATCAAATAGACATTCATCCTACAGGTTGGTGGTACGAGAATGCAGTAGGGGGAAAAGTAGCCGTTGACAAAGCTGATTTTAGTATTATAGAAGGCACAGAAAAAATTAAATTCGATTTGGCGCTAATGTGTATTCATGGCACACCAGGAGAAGATGGAAAGTTACAGGGCTATTTTGATATGATTGGCTTGCCATACACAAGTTGCGATACCGCTACATCTGCATTGACCTTTAATAAAAGATATACTGTTGCTATAGCTGGTTTTGGCGGAATAGGTGTTGCTAAATCTTTACACTTATTTAAGGAACAAGCTTTAAGCCCAGACCAAATACTATCCAATTTATCTCTTCCTGTATTTGTGAAGCCGAACAATGGCGGCAGTAGTTTTGGTATTAGTAAAGTAAATCAAGCGAATGAATTACCTACAGCATTAGAAAAAGCATTTAAAGAGGATACTCAAATTTTAGTAGAAGAATTTATAAGTGGTAGAGAATTTACCATTGGTGTATTTAAGTCCAAGGGTAAGATTACGGTATTGCCCATTACAGAAATCAAGACAGAGAATGAGTTTTTTGATTATGAGGCAAAATACCAAGGCAAGAGTCAAGAAATTACCCCAGCGGACATCACTACGAAAATGTTTGATACTTTAACGGCTGCTGCACAAAAAGTATATGCTATTTTAAATTGCAGAGGTGTGGTTAGAATTGATTTCATATATGATGAAGCCGCAGAAAAAGCATTCATGTTAGAAGTCAACACAGTGCCTGGACAAAGTGAGGCAAGTGTGATTCCTCAGCAAGTAAAAGTAATGGGCTGGAACTTAACAGATTTTTATGGTTGGATCATTGAAGATAGTTTAGAACAAAAATAAAATCAAGCAATTTGAAACTCATTGACGACATATTAAGAAAGCCATTGTGGATGAACATGCTCATAGGGTTTGGAATTACTATTTGCTTACTCGTCATTTTCTTTTTCTCGTTGGGATGGATTACCGGAAATGGAGAAACAGGAAAAGTACCAGCAGTAATTGGGTTAGATGTAGCTGCTGCAGAGAAAAATTTAATTGCAGCTGGTTTTGATGTGGAGTTTCAAGACTCAATATATGTGGATACCCTTGCTAGAAATGCAGTGTTAAGACAGACTCCAGAGGCAGATGAGATTGTGAAAAAAGGAAGGACAGTTTATCTTACAATCAATCGTGTTGTTGCGCCTCAAGTAGATATGCCAAACCTTGTTGGATTTTCTTTAAAAAGTGCAGAAACATATTTAAAAGTGTTGGGATTAAGATTGGGTTCAATTCAAATAGTGCCAGATCAAAATAAAAATGTAGTCATAGACCAATTAGTCAATGGTCAACCTATTGCGCCGGGCTCAAAAATACCATCAGGGACTTTAATACATTTTTTAGTAGGAGATGGGGGTGCCTCAGCAGGTATACCAATGCCAGATTTAGTAGGACTCACTTATGACCAAGCCAAGGCACAGTTAATGAGTTTCGGATTAAATCTTGGTGTTGTTTCTGTGAATGGTTCCATTGGAGATAGCGCATCTGCATTTGTATTTGACCAGAGCCCAACTGTCTATAGCAGTGAATTAGATTCATTAGGGATGCCCATTCAAAATATGATTTTCAAAGGTGCTACCATTAATTTAGTCTTGGATAAAGTTGCGCCAGTAAAAGCAATTAGAGATTCCATTCAACAATAAAAATATTTAAAAATTTTACTATATTTAAAAATCAATCATTCAATTATGCATACCATTACTGTAGAAGCATTAAAAGCAAAAATAGATGCGGGCGAAAAATTAAATTTATTAGATGTTCGTGAGCCACATGAGCATGCTGCATTTAATATTGGGGGTCAATTATTACCACTAGGATTGGTGCAAGCTTTAATGTTAGACGAAGTCGAACACTTAAAAGAGGAGACTGTTTATGTGTATTGTAGAAGTGGAAATAGAAGTGGTCAGGCTTGTATGATGATGGAGCCTTATGGCTTTAAGAATGTAGTCAACGTAGTAGGTGGAATGTTGGCATGGCAGGAAAAATTCCCGGGATAATCTAAAATTAGCATATGAAAAAATTCATTCAATGGCTTGCTTGTTGCTTTATTTTATTCCTAGCAGCATGTAATAATGGGTCAACAGTTTCAAGCTCAAATTACCATGACACGACCGGCAAAACAGATATTTTGTCTGGTGGTGTTAAGCGTATTCCAATTCATACCGAAAAAGGAGACTTTACAGTTTGGACAAAACGTGTTGGAAATAACCCAACCAAAAAAGTATTGTTACTGCATGGAGGCCCAGGTGCAACGCATGAATACTTTGAATGCTTTGATTCATTTCTTCCACAAGAAGGGATAGAATATTATTACTATGATCAATTAGGATCTGCGTATTCAGATAATCCAAATGATAGCAGCTTATGGTCCATTGATCGTTATGTAGAGGAAGTTGAAACGGTGAGAGTGGCACTTGGTTTAGATGCCAATAATTTTTATTTATTAGGTCATTCTTGGGGTGGTATCTTAGCAATGGAGTATGCCTTAAAATACCAGCAGCATTTAAAAGGTTTGATCATTTCCAATATGATGGCATCCATTCCTGAGTATGTGAAGTATGCCAATGAAGTACTAGGCCCTCAATTACCAAAGGAAGTGTTAGCACAAATTAGAGCCTTTGAAGCAAAGGGACAATATACAGATCCAGCTTATTTAAAATTGATTAATGATTATTATTACCCAGAACACGTTTTAAGAATGCCTCCTGCTAATTGGCCTGATCCAGTGGTGCGTGCTTTTGCTAAAATGAATTATCCATTGTATTTAAAAATGCAAGGACCTTCTGAATTTGGTGTAGTGGGTGATGCAGTTTTAAAAAATTGGGATAGAACAGCGGATCTTGCAAAAATAAAGGTGCCTACTCTAAGTATTGGTGGCACATTTGACACGATGGATCCAAAGGCGATGGAAATGATTGCTGGTAAAGTACAGGATGGCACATTCTTACTTTGTCCAAAAGGATCTCATATGTCGATGTATGATGACCAAGCAACCTACTTTAAAGGTTTGATTGATTTTATCAATAAGGTAGACAAAGAGAAAAAGTAATCATGCAATCTTAAAATATTTAAAAAGGTCCTGAAAATTCAGGACCTTTTTTAGGTTTAACCTAGGGGGTTGCTTTATGAGGGACATTTTTATTTTAAGTCAATCTTTAAACTTATCCAGTAATTCCTGCCTGCCATTGGGTAATAATTATTGGAAGTTATTACACTGCGATCATAGATATAACTAAAAGTATAGCCATTTGGGGCATATTGCACATCTAATAGATTGTTGGCATAGAGCTGTAATAGCATAGTGAATTTTGTTTTATTTAGGATGGTCCAGTGTGCATTGATATCATTGATAAAAAAAGCATCTAATTGTCTGCTTTTATTTTGTGTATTGTCTAGAAATTGTTTTGAAGTGTATTTAGTTGTCCAGAAAAAGCTTAGCTTATCATTTGGTTTCCAATTAAAGGTTCGGCTAGTTGTTAAACTAGGGGATAAGGCAATATTGGTATTTTTATGTTGGATAGCTACTTGCGTGAATTGATCGTAATCATCTATGTATTCTGTAAATTCCTCAATTTTATTTTGACTAAATGTGATACTATATGCAGAACTATATTTTTTATTAAATGCATATTTAAATTGTAATTCTAAACCTGCTCTATAGCTTTTTGGCACATTGGTTCTAGTATAAGCACCCACATCATTGATCTTACCTGTCAGTACCAATTGGTCTTTATAATTCATGTAGTAGATATTTGCATTAATCGCATATTTGGGTTTTTTAAATTCAAATCCCGTCTCCCAATCTATTAATTGCTCCCTTCTTGGTTGCTCAGTAGCGCTTGCTTCAAAATCGTCTCTATTGGGTTCTTTATTAGCGACGGCTACACTGGTATAATAAAAAATATTCTTTGCTTGATAGGTTAATCCCATTTTAGGGTTGAAGAAATTAAATTTCCTTTCAATTTCTAAGTCGGTATTTTTTGTAAATCCATTCATTTGATGGGATACATATCGATACTGTAAGTCTATAAAACTTTTAAACTGTTTTGTTAATTTCCTTTCCCACTTTACATAACTATTCCTTTCCTTTTTGATTGCATCATTATCATAGTACCTAAAATTTGCAGGCGCAAATGTTTGACTCAAATAAGGTAATGTACCAAAATGCAATCCATTGTACACACTCCATCCACCACCGATGGTCAAATCATTTAAGCTATCCACATAAGAGAGCGCGGTAATCTGTCCATAAAAGTTATTATCCAACCACCTTCTCCTCACTAAGTCAGCAGGTACATTGATTTTCCCCTTGATATCGATATTGTAATCCGCAAAATTGACCCCAGCTTTATACTCTTCATAATACCCTTTACCAGTGGTTAAATAAAATGCAGTATTCCATTTCCATTGACTATTGATGTTCTCATTGTAAAATAATTGGTAATGCGTTTGACTATAATTATCTGTTTGGTTCTCATAGGGGGCGTCTGCTTTTTCTGTGCCTGCTGGATTAAATGTTCTATTCGTATTTAGTAATTCCTCCGGCACACCATACCATGCTTGGTAAGTCCTTTCTTTGCCACTAAAAACGTTTAATCTCAATGAAGATTTTTCTCCCCAATAAGTAGTACTAAGAAAAAAGCTTTTTAAATCGCTATTGGCTCTATCAATAAATCCATCACTTGTGATTGAACTGACTCTTCCGTCGATGGTGAATTTATTATTCATTAATCCAGATCCAAACACCAGATTATTTTTAAAACTATTGAAAGATCCAGCCGTATTTTGTAAGGACAGATACGATGTTGGATTGTATTCATTGGTCATTAAATTCACACTAGCGCCAAATGCACCAGCACCATTGGTAGAAGTACCAACACCTCTCTGTATTTGTATGCTATTGACACTTGATCCAAAGTCTGGTATATTCACAAAAAAGGTACCCATACTTTCTGGATCATTGTAGGGAATCCCATTTAAAGTAAAGTTGATTCTTGTTGCATCTGTTCCTCTGATTCTGATACCTGTATAGCCTACACCAATACCTGCATCCGCATGCACCACCACCGAAGGGGTATTCTCAAGTAAGAAGGGTAGGTCTTGGCCAACATTATTTAATGCAATTTGTACTTTGCTAATATTTGTTTTTGCAAAAGGTGCCTGCTCACTCACGCGGATGGATCTAATTTCCAATGGAGGTAAACTTCTAATACTGTCGGTATACTTATTGCTACTGTCCTTTTTCACAATCCTCTTTTCAGGCTCTTGCGCCATCAAAGGGATAAAAAATATAAATGAGAGCAAAGTGCCCAATAACTTAGTCATAGCTAATTGTTAGTTTAAAATAACGGGAACAGGAAATGGCTATGAGAAGAGGCGCAGAAATTGCGATGACCTTCCCTTCGCAGGCATTACCCTGTTCAGGTTCAACGGGTTTTTTCTCAGCTTTTTACAGCACCCCGAGGACAATGCAAAAATAAGAGGCTTTTTTTATATGAACAACTGTAACTTTAGTCTAAGCCTTTCGTTATACGATATAAATAACCCTTCTTATGAAAAAAATAGCCTTATTCGCCTGCCTTTTTATTGTATTTATAGCTCAAGCTCAAACTAAAATGGGCGTGATTTATGATGAAAATGTAGAACTAAGAAAATTGCCCAATTTCACATCCATTCGTGTATCCAATGCCATTGAATTATATATTAGTCAGTCCAATAAGACAGAAGTAGCAGTGAGTGCAAAATCAGATGCGTACAAAAATAAAATCATCACAGAAGTAGACGGAGGTACATTGATTATTAGAATGGCAGATAATTATAGCAGGTGGTGGAAATGGGGCAATGAAGATTATAGAATCAAAGCTTATGTGAGTGTAAAAGACTTGTATTCGATCACTGGTTCAGGTGCAACCAATATCAGAATAGTGAATGGCGTTAGCTCAGAGAAATTAAAGGTTGTTCTTTCTGGAGCAAGTGATTTAAAGGGGGATATCAAAGCTGGTACTTTATTAACAGATTTGTCAGGCGCTTCAAGTTTCAAGGGAACAGTGCAAGCCAATGCCTTTTCGCTGAAAGGTTCAGGTGCATGTGCTTTTGAAGTATCAGGTTCAGGTGATGATTTAATTGCGGATGTGTCTGGAGCAAGTAGCGTTAAAATGTATGATTATTTAGTTAAAGGTGCTTCTGTAATTGCTTCTGGTGCGAGCAGTGTAAAATTAAATGTATCAGGTATCCTTAAATTAAATGCGTCCGCCGCAAGTAGTATAGACTATAAAGGTGCGGCTGTTATCAAAGACATGAAAAGCTCTGGTGCTTCAAGTGTAAGGCATAGGGATTAAGCATCGGTTTTATTCCTATTCCACATTCTTCCCTATAAACTTGTTTAAGAAGTAATATTGACCTACCTTTGCCCTCCAAACATCGCGAGGTAGAGCAGCGGTAGCTCGTCGGGCTCATAACAGGTAAGAATAGTAAAAAAAGTAGAAATTAAAATATTGATAATGAACCACTTGGATAATCATCAAGTGGTTTTTTTATGTCTGCGCTAGATTTCTGTGCTAGTTTTTTAGAATAGAGAAAGAAAGTAAAAAAATAGGGTACCTTATGAAAGGACCCTATTTTTTGATGTTAGGTTTAGTTTAATCTATAAACGGTTTTGCAATTCTTCAATTATTTTTGCATATTTTCTTAATACACGATCCCATTCTTTGAATTTTTCATCATCTTTTACAGAAGAACCAGGTTCTGCTATTTCACTGAGGATTTTAACTACAAATTGATCACCCCCTGCTGATTTGATAATTAATCTTGACCTAATTACACCAGAATTAAATGTTTGAGCAACCCAAGCAGTTCTTAAATAAAAATTCTCCTTATCAGAAATTTCAATTGCATCTATATACTGAAG